>CAZFCJ010000095.1:0-13244 GCA_964517315.1 uncultured Anaerolineaceae bacterium
ACGGCTCGGGCAGGGAGCCGTCTCGAACCTGGAGGGATGGCCGAGCGGACGAAGGCGGCGGTCTTGAAAACCGCTGTGGGGCAACCCACCGGGGGTTCGAATCCCTCTCCCTCCGCCAACGGAACGACTGCGCCTCGGGGAGGTGCCGGAGTGGTTGAACGGGGGCGCCTGCTAAGCGCTTGTAGGGGTAAGACCTCTACCGAGGGTTCGAATCCCTCCCTCCCCGCCAGCTGAATTGTCTCTTACAATTTAAATGCACGCCCTCGTAGCTCAGTGGATTAGAGCACTTGCTTGCGGAGTAAGGGGTCGCAGGTTCGAGTCCTGCCGAGGGCGCTCCTGAAATGTAGTCGCAGAACTTCCGGGAAGTCCGACGGACTTCCCGGAAGTTTCTATGAAAGCAAAAAGGCTGGCCGTTTGGCCAGCCTTTCCCCCTCGGATGAGTGAATTAGGACAAGATTATCCGCTCGCCCGCCGGTAGCACTCCTGCTTGGCGGCTTCGTCGTCCACACACACCGCCATCCAGATCCACGCCAGGCCGTTGTCGGGCTCCTGCTGCAGCACCCAGCCCAAGGCCTGTTTGGCCTTGCGGGCCTCGCCACGGTCCAGCGCGCCGACGGCGAAGTCGAGCGCCTCATGCACCGAGTTGAGTCCATTTCCTTCCATATGCAGTTCGCTCCTATAATCTAAAATCTCGGACTTCGATAAATCAGCCATATTGGTCTGCCTTCATTCCGGTTAACGAATCCCCCCTACGAAAGTTACAGATATCACCTTACAGGCCGCTAACACGGCGAAAGTCGACCCAATACGGCCGGTTGCCCACCGGGGTCCGGATGACTACAATCCAAAGACCCACACTATCCAGGTGCAAGAATGATTCCTACACTCGAACCTCTCAGGAATAAACTGGCGGAACTCCAGGACCTGCGAGCCGCCTCCGCCCTGCTTAGTTGGGACCAGGCCACCTACATGCCGCCGGGCGGCGCTCAGGCCCGCGGCCGGCAGCTCGCCACCCTTGGCCGGCTGGCCCAGGAGCGCGCCACCGACCCGGAGCTGGGAGAGCTGCTGGATGAGCTCGCCGAGGTGGAGCAGGACCAAGCCTACGATTCCGATGAGGCCAGCCTGGTGCGAATTGCCCGGCGTGACTACGAGCGCGCCGCGCGGGTGCCTCCGGAGTTCCGGGCCCGGTTCACCGAGCACAGCTCCGAGAGCTATCAGATATGGACCCGGGCCCGGCCCGCCGACGATTTCTCCATGGTGCAACCGTTCCTGGAACGCACCCTCGACCTCAGCCGTGAATACGCCGGGTTCTTCCCCGATCGCGAGCACCTGGCCGATCCCCTGATCGCCGACCGGGACTACGGCATGACCGTGGCGCAAATCAAGCAGGTGTTCGACGAACTGCGGGATGGATTGATCCCCATCGTGGAGGCCATCACGGCCCAGCCCAAAGCCGACCGAAGCCCGGTCCTGGGATCGTTCCCGGAGGGATCGCAACGCGCATTCGGGGAAGGCGTGATCCGCGACTTCGGCTACCACTTCGAGCGCGGCCGACAGGACAAGACCCACCACCCTTTCATGACCCGCTTCTCGATCGGCGACGTGCGCATTACGGCTCGCTTCAAGGAAGCCGACCTCACGGAGGGGCTCTTCAGCACACTGCACGAAGCCGGTCACGCGCTGTACGAGCAAGGCGTGAATCCCGACTTCGAGCGGACTCCGTTGGCGCGCGGCGCCTCATCCGGGATGCACGAAAGCCAATCTCGCCTGTGGGAAAACTTCGTCGGCCGGAGTTTAGGCTTCTGGAAGCATTACTACTCCAGCCTGCAGGAGACGTTCCCGTCTGAACTCGACGGCGTGTCGCTGGAGGACTTCCACCGCGCCATCAACTGCGTCGAGCGGTCACTGATCCGCACCGACGCCGACGAGGTCACCTACAACCTGCACGTGATGCTGCGCTTCGAACTGGAGCTGGAGATGTTTGAGGGCGACCTCGAAGTGCGCCACCTCCCCGAGGCCTGGCGGGATCGCTATCAGGCCGATCTCGGCATCTCCCCGCAGAACGACAGGGACGGCGCCCTGCAGGACGTGCATTGGTACGCGGGGTCCGTCGGAGGCGCTTTCCAAGGATACACACTGGGCAACATCATCGCCGGTCAGATCCACGCCGCGGCTCTGGAAGCCCACCCTGACATCCTCTCCGAGATCGAGGAAGGGAGGTTCGACACCCTTTATGGGTGGCTCCGGGAAAAGATCTACCGCCACGGCCGCAAATTCACCGCCAACGAACTCGTGGAGCGGGTCACCGGGCAGGAGCTGAGCGTTTCACCGTACCTGGATTACCTTCGTGAGAAATTCGGAAGGCTGTATGGGGTTCAATTCTGACTTTTGGAGGCTCGCCGCGCTCCTTGGGCTGGTGCCGCTCCTGGGCTGCGCGGCGCAAGGCCCTGCCGAGCCAACTTCAGCGCCTCCCGGGCCGTCCGCCGATCTGGACTTGCGCTACGCAAACGTGGTTGACGTTGAGGTCGAGCCTCTGGACGACAATCGCTACCACTTCTCCGTCACCCTGCACCACGACGACGAGGGCGAGGCCCCGGGCTACGCCGACGCGTGGCAGGTCGAGGGCCTCGACGGAAACGTGCTTGGTGTGCGCGAGCTGCTGCACAGCCACACCAGCCGCCCCTTCACGCGCTCAATGGTGATCGAGATCCCGGACGGTGTCGAGGTGGTGGTCGTGCGCGGCCACGATCAGACCCATGGGTTCGGCGGACAGATCATGCGCGTGAACTTGCGCACTGGCGAAACCACGCCCTTGACCGGGGTGACCGGCCCCCAGTAGCCGTTCCCGATCGGCCCGGTCGCTCGGCTTTGCAATCTCCCGAGCGCTAGAACCGATCCAACCACTCGGCAAGTTTAGATTCTCTGCGGCCGGACACGGAGGGGTCCGTGTTCTTCAGCCGCGCGCCTCGAGCTGCTGATAGCCCCGGCCAACGTTCAGCAGGCTGCGGCCCACCCTGGAGACAATGCGCGGGGAGAAAATCCGGAGCGGATCTGTCCGCGCCAGCAACACATCGACGAAAAGGCGAGTGACATCCGGCCAACGTTTACAGGCCCGCGCCAGCGCGTTGAGCATGAGCTCGTTCATGTAAAAACGGCGGATAAAACTCGTCACCACAAAGACACGTTGGAACTTATCACGCAGATCCCGCTCGTACCTTGAAAGCGCTCGATCCGAGAAATCGCCGCGCTCGAGGCACTCCCGAACTGTCTTGCTGGCGAGCATGGCGGACTCGAGGGCATAGTCCACGCCCTCGCCGGTAAAGGGGTTGACCAGGCCCGCCGCTTCACCAATCAGTAGGAGCCGATTGCGCCGTGCCGGTGAGCGGTGGAAGTCGGTGCGAATGGGGAATCCCTTCGGCCGGCCGATCATCCTTCCTGGCCCCAGCAAATCGTTCAGCGCGGGTTGATCGATGAATGCGTCCAGCAGGCTGGCCAGTTGGGTTCCCGAGCCCGGATCCCGGTTGAAAATGCCCACCCCCACATTGGCCTCGGTGTCCGATACGGGGAAGATCCAACCGTATCCGGGAAGCGGCACGCCGTCAAAGCGAATCTGAATCCGGTCGCCCAGCGGTTTCGTGTCTTTCCAATAGCCGCGCATGGCGAAGGAAAGCCTTTGGCGGGACGGAAGAAGCCCCAAGTTGTCGAGCAAGCGCAGGTTCGCGCCGACCGCGAGCACGACCACTCTGCCCCGCCAGCGGATGCGCCTGCCGCGTCTCCTTCCAACGACGGACGGCATCCCCGAGCTCCGCTCATCCACCGCGGTGACCCGGATGCGCTCAACCAGATGAGCTCCCGATTGGACGGCGTGACTGCAGAGGCACTCGTCGAGGTCCATGCGCCTCACGACGTACCCCGTTCGATGATGGTCCGCGCCTCGCAGTTCGGCTTCGATGGTCAACCCGTTGGGAGAAGTGAACCTGGCGCCTTCGATACGGTAGCCGACATCGAGGAGCAGGTCGTTTACGCCCAGGCGGTTGAGAATCCCGACGGCTCTTGGCGACAGCGCATCCCCACATGCCTTGTCCCGGGGGAACTCTGACTTGTCCAGCAGCAGAACCTCGATCCCGCGACTCGCCAGGTCGGCGGCCAGCGCGCTTCCGCCCGGACCCGCCCCAACGACGATCGCGTCATAAACCTCCGGCACGAGAGACCTCCATCAGCGTCGGCAGGACCTCCGCGGGCGACTCGCCTCGAGTCGGGCCGAGCACCCGTCACTGGCGGTGGTACCCGTGAGGCCAACGAACCTCAAGATAGAATCCGTCAGCGGACCGCGTCCCCGATGGTGAACAACTCCATTAAAACAGATCCCGCTCGCCGTTCGGGGCGCCTCTTTCCGGCAGCTACAGGCAACGCCACCTGAGGAACCGAAGTTTCCCCGCGAACAAGGCACCCTTCCCGGGCAACGTAACGAAGTCACCCGGAGCGTTCGCCCTGCACTGGAGTTTAACCCCCACTGGGTCGGGCAGATCCTCCAACCCGCTCGTTCTATGCTCTGGCTGTGATTTGGTGTTGAGGCGAGCAGCCGTGGGAAAGATGGGGTTGCATCCTTTCCCAGATGAATTAGATTGACTAGGGCAGGAAGTTGACCGGGTTCACCTTGCCGTACACATCGCTCTGCATCTCAAAGTGCAGATGTGAGCCGGAGCAGTTGCCGGTGCAGCCCATCGCTCCGATCACCGTGCCCTGGAAGACGGACTGACCGCAGCTCACGGCCAAACTGCTCAAGTGGGCGTACAGGGTCTGCCAGCCGTTGCCGTGATCGAGGATGACCAGATTGCCGTAGCCATAGTTGTTCCATCCGGAGTACACGACCACTCCCTGGTCGGAGGCGTAGATGGCGTTCCCTGTGGCACCCCCGATGTCGATCGCTGGGTGAATGGAGCTGTAGCCATAGCCGGATAGCTGGCGCCCCGGCGCCGGCCAGACGAACGTGGCGGTTCCGATCGCACCCTCGATCACCTCGCCGCAGTAGCCGGGGCCGATGACCCGGGCCGCGGCGGGGTTGCTGCGGTACACGCGCGGGGCCTGCCAGGTGACGAGTTCGCGCTGGCCGCCCGGGACGACCAGCCAAGTGCCGGGCTCGATATCCGGGTCTTCATAATCCATACTGGGGTCCAGGTCGTTGCCCGGCCAGTCGACGATGGTCTGCGGCTCAACCCCGAAAAAGTTCCCCACACCGGTCAACGTGTCCCCCTCGTGCCACTGGTAGTAGGTGCCGTCAACCGGCAGGATGTTGAGCGATTGACCCGGCTGGAGCGCGTGGACGCTGTCCTGAAGCTCCTCGTAATTGCCCCACAGGATCGTCTCCGGCTTCAAACCGTATTGATCGGCGATCCCAAACAGCGTATCCCCTTCCTGTACCTCATAAGTGACCACCTCCAGCCTGGGTCGGCTGGGGATCACGGTGTGGATATCGAGCTTGCGGGTGACGCCCCCAAAGGAGGTGTTGTTGGCTTCGTCATCGTAGGCAGGCAGGTCCGCCAGGGTGAGCTCGGCCTCCTGGGTGGGAGTCGGCGTGACCTCTGTGGTCGCCCGATCTTCCTGGGCGCTCGGCGCGGGGGCGACCGGCAGCGCGTTCAAGCCCAGCCGTGCGGCCCACAACCCAACCACCAGCACCGCCAGAATCGAGGCGTGGCGCCCATACCGTTTGGCCCAGGACTGCAGGTGCAGGCCCCGAATCCGTTCGAGGAGCCCGGCCTGGGGCCGGTCGCCACGCCGTTCATTCTCCTGCGGTTGGGGCGGCTGCTCTTGGTCCACGTCGCTCACTTATGCGTCAAAGGTTTCCAGGCGGGAGGGCACATACCGGTGCATCATAACAACACCGTTGTGAGACGTCAACGCCGGGAGGATTCGAGCGGCGCGGAATGACAATCAGGTTGAACGTGGACCTCTACCTATCCTCTTCAGTGAGGGTTTCGAGGAACTCCATATTGTTCTCGGTGCGCGCCAGGCGCTGAAGGAGCGCTTCGGTGGCGTTGGCCTGATCCATCCCCGCTCCCGCCGGGGGGGCCGAGACCATCTGATTGTACATGCGGCGCATGAGCCAAACCCGCTGCGTGATATCCGGGCCCAGCAGCATCTCCTCGCGACGGGTGGACGAACGATCGATATCGAACGCGGGGAAGATGCGCCGTTCCTGGAGCTTGCGCGACAGGTGCAGCTCCATATTGCCGGTCCCCTTGAACTCCTCGAAGATCACCTCGTCCATGCGGCTGCCGGTGTCGACCAGCGCCGTCGCGATGATGGTGAGCGAACCGCCCTCCTCGATGTTGCGGGCGGCGCCGAAGAAGCGCTTCGGCGGGTAGAGGGCGGCCGGATCCAAACCGCCGGAAAGCGTCCGTCCGGACGGTGAGACCATCAGATTGTACGCTCGCGATAGCCGAGTGATCGAATCGAGCATGATGACCACGTCCCGATCCATCTCCGTAAGGCGCTTGGCGCGCTCGAGGACCATCTCCGCCACCCGGGCGTGGGATTGGACCGGATCGTCGAACGTCGAGGAAACCACCTCGGCGTCCACCGTACGATCCATATCGGTCACCTCTTCGGGCCGCTCACCGATCAGCGCAACCATCAAATGGACGGCCGGGTAGTTGTGAGAGATGGCATTGGCGATCTGCTTTAACACCGTCGTCTTACCGGCCTTGGGCGGCGAAACGATAAGTCCACGCTGGCCTTTTCCGACCGGGGCGATCAAATTGAGCATGCGCGGGGCCAGGGTGTGCCGGTCGGTCTCCAAATTAAACCGTTCCTCGGGAAAGATCGGGGTGAGCTCTTCAAACTTGGGGCGCTGGCGCGCCTGCTCCGGATCCCTACCGTTGATGGCCTCCACCCGCAGCAGGCCATAGTACTTTTCGTTGTCTTTGGGCGGACGAACCTGACCGATCACCATATCGCCCGTACGCAGGTTGAAGCGGCGGATCTGCGACTGTGACACGTAGATGTCGTTCGGGCCTTGAAGGTAGTGGTCGGCGCGCAGGAAGCCCATGCCTTCGTTCATGACGTCCAGCACACCGCCACGCAGGTCAAGCCCTTTCTCTTCGGCTTGAGCCTGCATGATCTTCAGGATCAAGTCTTCTTTCTTGGTCCTCGAAACGCCATCGATATTGTACTCGACGGCGAGCTCACGCAGCTGTTCGAGTGTTTGTTCTTCCAGTTCAACAATATTCATCGATCGGGGCTCCTACTTGGGATACATTGCAGTGCGGGGCCTGTCGGCCCCATGGGAATAAAAGGGGAGATCATTCGGATTTGCAATCAAGTTGTCAATACGTTGAGGATTACGCGTTCTAATGAACGATAGGATTGTAGTGGTTCGGCGGGGAACAATTTAGCTGATCAGCGAGAATTATAGCACGAGTGTTCCTGGCGCGCAACTCCATCACTCGGGCGAAATTTCACTCTCCTGCCCACTCCAACCGCGCAGCATGCCCCCGACGACGATCGCGGCGTACTGAGCCGCCGCCGACGTCAAGGCCAGGAGCGCCAACAGCCCCCCTGCAATCCAGCCGGCGGTCGGTGCGAACTCCGCTGATCGGTCCAAGGCTTCCCCGGCCTGTCGCAAGTCCCCAGAATAACCCGCCAAGGAGTCCGCTAGCTTCCCGAGCTCTGTGGACAGAATCACGAGATCCTCACGCACCGTCTCGAGTTCATCGTCGACATCGGAGAGATCCCGGCGCGAGGTGTCAAGCTCTCGCTCCACCGCTTTCAGCGAGGCCGGCAGCGGCTCCAAGGAGCCGGCGGTCTGGGCCAGGCTCTGATCCAGCGACTGATCCGGATTGTAGTCCAAACCCAGCAATCTCAGCCCCCGCAGCACCCGGTCCATCGCCGCCGCGCCCTCCTGTGCACTGACCAACGCGGTCCGGGTCGAATCGATGGTGGTGGGCAGCTCCTCACCCAACAAATCGGCGACCGAAGCGAGCAGCGGATCGGCGTTCTTAAGCCCATCTTCGACCGACCGCAGCGCGCCTGCCGAGTCGTCCAATGCCAACGCTGCCGTATCCAGGCTGCCTCGGGCGGTACCAATCGTGGTCCCCAGCTCCCGGGCCCCGCGCGCGGCGCCTGCCAGGTAGCCCCCGACCGCCCGGCCAGCCAATACGGACGCGGCGGGCAACACCAGCGCCAAACTCAGACTCAGCAACAGTCCGACGAGGCCCGTCATTTGAAGCAACATCCCCGCCAACGGACGCCGCGGCCAACTGACGGGCTCCGTTGGTGCGGCGCGTGGCTCGGGCGGCGCTCGATCCGCGCTTTTTTCGGCCTCATGACGGACCAGTTCGTCAACCAGATCGGCCTTGCGCATGCCCCCCACCTCGCTCAGCCCGGCTTCCCGGGCGAGCTTGCGCAGTTGGGCGACGGTCTGGGCCTCGAGTTCATCCCTTCGGGCCATCACATCTCAGCGCCCGGGATGCTGCGGTGCCGGTCGATCGTATTCGATGTCACTGTATTCCATCAGTTTCTCCCACCGGTGTTCGGCGAGAATCTCACGCACCGTCCCCGATTTGGCACGCATCACCAAGCTGTGCGTGGTGGCACCGGTTCCGTAGTACTTGACGCCCTTCACGAGCTCGCCGTCGGTGATTCCTGTGACGGAGAAGAACACGTCCTCGCTGTCCACAAGGTCCTCCGTCGTGAGCACGCGCTCCAGGTCGTAGCCTCTCTCCCGGCCCACCTGCGCCTCCTCCCGGTTGCGCGGGTGAAGTCGTCCCTGGATCTCGCCGCCCAGGCACGTCAACGCGCAGGCGGCCAGCACGCCTTCGGGCGTCCCCCCGATTCCGATCAGCATGTCAATCCCCGTGTCCGGACGGGCCGCCATAATCGCGCCGGCCACATCGCCGTCCGTGATCAGACGGATGCGTGCTCCGGCCTCGCGAATCTCATGGATCATTTCCTCGTGGCGCGGTCGATCCAGAATGACGATCGTCAGGTCATCGATGTCGGCGCCCTTGGCGCCGGCCACGGCGCGCAGATTGTCCGTCACGGGGGCTTCGATGTCGATATGACCCGTCGCAGAGGGCCCGACCACCATCTTGTACATATAAACGAACGGCCCCGGGTCGAACATCGATCCCCGCTCGGCGACCCCCACCGTGGCGATCGAGTTCGCCCGGCCCAGCGCCAGGAGGCGCGTGCCGTCGATCGGATCCACCGCGATGTCGACCTTAGGTCCGTTACCGGTGCCCAGCATCTCCCCATTGAAGAGCATCGGAGCCTCGTCCTTCTCGCCCTCGCCGATGACCACAACCCCATCGATGTCCACGCTGCTGAGCATGAACCGCATGGCGTCTACCGCCGCCGCGTCGCCCCCCTCCTTATCGCCCCGGCCCATATGTCGTCCCGCCGCCATCGCCGCGGCCTCAGTCACCCGGACCAGGTCCAGCGCCAGATTGCGGGAAGGTTGATCGTTGTTATTGCCGTTGTCAGCCATCCCCATCCTCTCCGACGGGCCCCTCAGGCCGCCCCCCACTGGGTGACGTAAAAGGCCAGGGTGCCCGCCCATAACCATGTGTCCAATCTGTCGAAGGCGCCCCCGTGACCGGGGAACAGCGAGCCGGTGTCCTTAATTTTGAGCTCGCGCTTGATCATACTCGCACCTAGATCTCCCATCGGCGCCAGGGCCGAGATGCTCACCCCCAGCACCAGGCCGGACTTCAGGCTGATCCCCGAGCCGGGGGCCGCCAAGTCTGCATACAGCGCGGCCAACCCGACGGCCCCGACTGATCCAAGCAGCAGCCCGGCCAGGTAGCCCTCCCAAGTCTTGTTCGGACTGAGGCGGGGAGTCATTCGCCGGTGACCCACCTTGGAGCCCACCATGTAAGCGCCGGCGTCGGCCAGCCAAATAGTGGGCAGGGCCAGCAGCACCCACCACAGTCCACCTTGCAGGTCGCGCAAGGACACAAAATAGGCGCCCAGCCAACCCAGGTACAGGATGCCGCTCAAGGTAAGCGCGAAATCGGTCCCGGAGCGGCCCGCGCCCCGTTCATAATCCACAATATGCCAGGTCATGGTAACGATCAGGATCACCGTCAGCAGGTCCGCCGCGCCCGCGAACCCCACCAGACGGCGCGCGACCACGATCGCGACCACGCCGGCCAAAATCAAAAAACGCGAGGGGCGAAGTCCCTCGCGGTGGAAAATGGCCCCGTACTCATATCCCGCCACGGCCAGAGCGAGGGCAACCCCGGCGGCGAAGATCCACCCCCCCAGCCAGATCAAGAGCAGAATGACCGGCAGGTATAAAGCGCCAACTCGAACCCGTTGGCGGAGCATGCTAGCCTGGGGAGATCGCGTTCTGCACCCGGCCGAAGCGGCGCTCGCGCCGGGCGAATTCGCACAAAGCTTCGTAGAATTCTTCCCGGTCGAAATCGGGCCAGAATGTCGGGGTGACGTACCACTCCGCGTAAGCGCCCTGCCAGATCAGAAAATTACTCACTCGGAGCTCGCCCGAGGTACGGATGATCAAATCCGGATCGGGGGAGTCGGCCGTGTAGAGGTATTGGCTGACCAGATCTTCGTCGACCTGATCCGGATCCACTCCGTCCTCGATGATGGCTCGGATCGCGTGTACGATCTCGTCGCGCCCCCCGTAGTTGAAGGCCACGTTCAGCACCAGGCGGTCGTTGTCCTTCGTGAGATCAATCGCCTGGCGGACCTTCTTCTGCAGGTGAGGGCCAAGACCCTCCAGCCGGCCAATGTGGCGCAGCTCGACGCCCTCTTCATGAAGCTCCTCCAGTTCGCTGTCGATCACTTCCTCCAGAATGTTCATCAGGCCGCGCACTTCCGCCGGGGGCCGGCTCCAGTTCTCGGTGGAGAACGCGTAGATCGTGAGGTATGGGATGCCAAACTCGACCGCCGCCCGCAGAATTCGGCGCAGGTTCTCGACACCGGAGCGATGCCCGGCCAGGCGGGGCAGGCCGCGCTTCCTGGCCCAACGCCCGTTGCCGTCCATAATCAAGGCAACGTGTTGGGGTTTTGGCTCCGGAGGCTCCAGAGGTTTCTTTTCGCTCATCTGATCCCGAACGGCATCAGACTTCGAGGACTTCTTTCTCTTTTCGTTCACTGATCTCGTTGATCGACTCGATGTAGCGATCGGTGATATCCTGCAGCTTCTGCTCCGATCGGTGCAGCTCGTCTTCGGACATCTCGTTGTCCCGCTGCTGCTCGCGCAGCTGGTTTTGGATATCCCGGCGCACGTTGCGCACCGCCACCCGGGCCTCCTCCGCCCGTGACCGGACCACCTTGACCAGCTCGTGGCGGCGTTCTTCAGTGAGAGGAGGGATGTTCAGACGGATCAGTTTGCCGTCGTTGTTGGGGGTGAGACCGAGATCCGAAGCCAAGATCGCCCGCTCGATGTTCTCGAGGCTGCCCGGATCAAAAGGCTTGATCGTGATCAGGCGCGGCTCCGGCGCCGAAATGTTCGCCAGCTGCTGCAGTGGTGTGGCAGTCCCGTAATATTCAACTTCCAGGCCTTCCACAATGGCGGGCGAGGCCCGTCCGGTGCGAATCGCCCCCATATCCTCCTCCATCGTCCGAACGGCACCTTGCATGCGCTGCTCGGCCTGAATCAAGGCTTGGTCGACCATGGTTCAACTCCTGAAACGGGATCGAAGTGAGCAGGAGCAGTGCGTACATAGCATAATGCAAAAGCGGGCAAAATGCGAAAGGGGGGGGTCAGGCCGCTTCAACCGGCGATTGTCGTGCCGACGCGCTCGCCCTTGACGGCCCGAATCAGACTGTCGCCCTGCTCCATATTGAGCACCACGATGGGCAGGTTGTTGTCCATACAGAGCGAAATCGCCGTGCTGTCCATCACTTGCAGCCGGCGGTTGAGAGCGTCGATGTACGTGAGATGGTCAAAGCGTTTGGCCTCCGGATCCACCTCCGGGTCGGACTCATACACCCCGTCGACTTTGGTGGCCTTGATCACGACCTCGGCGTCGATCTCCATCGCCCGCAGCGCCGCCGCGGTGTCGGTGGAGAAGTAAGGATTTCCGGTGCCGCCGCCCAGGATCACAACCCGTCCCTTCTCCAGGTGCCGAATCGCCCGTCGGCGAATGTACGGCTCGGCGACGGCCCGCATTTCCAGGGCGGACATCACCCGGGTGACCACGCCGGCGCGCTCCAAGGCGTCCATCAATGCCAGCGCGTTCATCACGGTACCCAGCATGCCCATGTAGTCGGCGGTAGCCCGTTCCATGCCGCGTTCCATCCCCTCGCGGCCCCGCCATAAGTTCCCCGCGCCGATCACGACGGCCACCTGAATATCTTCCTCCAGAACGTCAATGATCCGCTGCGCGGCCTCTTCGGCGCGCAGCGGGTCGATGCCGAATCCCTTGGGACCGGCGAGCGCTTCGCCCCCCAGCTTAAGCAATATTCGGTCGTACGCAGGGCCACCCATCGTCAGATTGCCTGCCTCCACATCTCAGAGCCGCAGGTCGGCAAAAAAAGGGCCAACTCCCGTTGGCCCCCCATCCTTCACTCGATTTCTTCGGCGACTTCCCATCGGACAAACCGCCGCACTTGAATGTTCTCGCCGGTTGTGGCGACGGTTTCTTTGAGAAACTCCTCCACCGTTTTCGAGTCGTCTCGCACGTACGGTTGGCGCATCAGGCAGCCGTCATCCAAGAACTTGGCCAGACGACCCTCAACGATCCGTTCGACCACGTCCTCGGGCTTGCCCTCTGCCAGCGCCTGCTCGGTCAGCCGAGCGCGCTGAGTCTGCAGCACCTTTTCCGGGACATCGTCTTCGCTCACCCAACGCGGCGAGGTCGCGGCGACCTGCAGCGCCATTTCGTGGGCGAAGTCCCGAAACTCATCGGTGCGTGCGACGAAGTCGGTTTCGCAGTTGACTTCAACCATCACTCCGACTCGCCCTTCGCCGTGCTTGTACAGATCGAGGACGCCCGCCTCGGTCTCGCGGCCGGCGCGCTTGGCCGCCTTGGCCAGGCCCCGCTGGTGCAGAATCTCGCCTGCCTTCTCAAGATCGCCGTCGGCCTCTTCGAGTGCCTTCTTGCAATCGAGCACGCCCGCACCGGTGCTGTCACGGAGCTGTTTGATGAGCTGGGCGTCGACGCTCATTCTTCCTCGTCTTCCTGTTTTTCTTCGTCGTCCTCTTCGTCTATTTCCTCGTCGTCGCCGTTTTCATCGTCCTCCGCGTCCGCCTCGTCCTCTTCAGTCTCCTCTTC
>CAZFCJ010000096.1:0-13183 GCA_964517315.1 uncultured Anaerolineaceae bacterium
GATTGCTCGGCCCGACCACGAAATTCTCGAACGTGTAGCGGCCGCTGTGTTCCCATCCGCCCCCAACTTCGGAGGGCTGCTCATCATTCCACTGGGCCTCAATGTCCATCCCGGCGTTGGAGGCCGCGCTGTCTTCCTCCCCGTGCCAAACGATAAACCGCACCTCGACGGTGCGGCCGACGATGCCGGCCAGGGTGCGCTTGACCGTGGACAGCAAACGGTCGTGCAGCCAGTCGCGCGCGTAGGCGTTGCGCACGCCGATGACGTAGGTTCCATCCTCGTGGGTCATGAAGTTCGCATCGCGGACCCAAGTATCAAACGTCGCCCTCGGCAACTCCATTTGGAGTTGGCCCAGCGCCGCCTGCCAGTGCCGCTCTGCGTTCATGCCCACCTCCATGGATGCACCGTCGGTTCCGGTCAGTTCGCAGATTCCCTGGCCGGGAACACTTGAGTCTGTAGATTGACAATGGGTACGGGATCCGCACCTGATTGGGGTCGAACAACCACCCAGGAGGTGGCCTGTCCTCGGCTACGACCGAAGGCTTCAAGATCCCTCCGGCGAGCCATCTATCGCCTCCTCTTACAATGTCGCCATCATAGCAGAGGCCGCCGAAGAGAACAATACTCTAGGCCTACGCGAACCTAAAAACAATCGATAATTTAAGGCCGCGTAATGTAAAAGCACGCTGCGCTTCGCGAGATCAGACGGCTCGTGCTCGACCGCGCCCTCACCGATCGGCGACCCCGCATATATCCCAACGAACGTACTGGCACCCCAGATGTGGCCGCGCGCACGCCGACTCCACTCGCCCTTATCTAAGGAGACTTAAATGTAAAGGCAAGATTTCAGGCTTGGCAAATTTCCGGTCCGCTTGAAAAGCGATGACGACCGCCTTGGATTGATGGCAATTCTTTAACATTTCGGAATCCGCGGCCGCCGGGCTGCGCAGCTGAACATAACCCTTCCGCGTGGACCTATTAGGCCCCGTTGTCGCCGAAGGCGAGATCCAGCGCTTCGCGCACCGAGCGGGCTCGGCGGACTCGCAGTCGGTCGGGCCACTCGAGATCGCGATTTAGGCTGCGCGGCGCAATCGCTTGTCGAAATCCGAGCTCCGCGGCCTCGTGCAGCCGGGCGCCCAATTGGCCAACGCTGCGCAGCTCTCCCGACAAACCGATCTCGCCCACCAGCACCAGATCCGCCGGTAAGGCCCGATCCTTCAGCGAAGAGGCCAGCGCCGCCGCCAATGCCAGGTCGAGCGCCGGTTCGCGCACCTGCATCCCCCCGACGACGTTGGCGAACACGTCCTGGTCCGCCAGGTGCAGACCGACGCGGCGGGTCAGCACAGCGATCGTCAGCAGTAGACGATTGAAGTCCAGACCGTTAGCCGTCCGCCGGGGATTGCCGAAGCTGCTGGCGCTGGTCAGTCCTTGAACCTCGACCAGCAACGGGCGCGTCCCCTCCATGGTCACCGCCACCGCCGACCCGGGAGCGGTCACTTCGCGCTCAGCCAGGAAGGCCTCCGATGGGTTGGCCACCTCCTTCATGCCGGAGGAGCGCATCTCGAAGACGCCGACCTCCGTCGTCGGTCCGAACCGGTTCTTCACCGAGCGCAGCAAGCGGTAGGAGTGAAAGCGGTCACCCTCCAGATAGAGCACGGTGTCCACAATGTGTTCGAGCACCCGCGGTCCGGCGATGGCCCCTTCCTTCGTGACGTGCCCGACGAGGAACATCGCAATCCCCTTGGCCTTCGCCAGGCTCTGCAGCCGCGAGGCTGCCTCCCGCACCTGAGAGACCGAGCCGGCGCTCGAACCAATGTCGGCCGCGTGCAGGGTCTGAATCGAGTCGATCACCGCCAACCGCACGTCCATCGAGCGCAAGTGCCGCTCCAGCGCTTCGAGGTTGGTCTCGGTCAGCAGATACAGATCGCCCGGCAGGGAGTCATCCCCCAACAGCCGGTCGGCTCGGGCCTTGATCTGGTGCTCGGATTCCTCTCCCGAGACGTAGAGCACGGGCCCGGAAGCGGCCATCGCCAAGGCCGTCTGCAGCAGCAGAGTCGACTTGCCGATCCCCGGGTCGCCGCCGATCAGCACCACCGAGCCCGGAACCACGCCGCCACCCAAAACGCGCGAAAATTCCTGAATCGGCAGGCGCCAACGCGCGTCGGCGTCACCTTCGACCCGATCCAGACGCTTGGGCTTGGCCGCCGCCGAGCCGCCCCCGGACCGGGCTCTCTGCGAACCACGCTCAACGACCTCCGGGCGCATGCTGTTCCATGCTCCGCACTGCGGACAGCGCCCCATACGCTTGGGGGCCACACGTCCGCACTCTTCGCAAACGTAGTTGGTGCGAGTTTTGGCCAAGTTCCCTCCCGAGTCGATTATAGAGCCCGCGCCCCACCGAACAAGGCCGGACAATAGAAAAGAGCCCGGATCTCCCGGGCCCTGATGATGGATCCACGTCCGCCGCAGAGGCTCAGCCCGCAGGCATCGCTTCCTGGGTGCCCTCGTCCTGCGCCTCCGCTTCGTCATCCGAGTGCAGGACGAACTCGTCATTCTCGACGTCGATCAGCACGTAATCGCCGTGCTCGAACTTCGAGGCCAGCAGCGCGTCCGACAGGCGGTCCTCGACTTCGCGCTGAATGACGCGCTTGAGCGGGCGAGCCCCCATTTCGGGATCGTAGCCGCGTTCGGCGAGCAGCATCCGGGCCTCCTCGCTGAGCCGGATGTGGATGTCCTGATCGGACAGCCGGTCGGCCACTTTGGCGATCTCCAGATCGACAATGGCCGCGATCTGGCGTTTGGTCAGCGAGTGGAAGACGATAATCGCGTCGACGCGGTTGATGAATTCAGGGCGGAAGACTTTGCGCAGCTGGTCCATCAACTTGCGCCGCATCTCCTGGTAATTGATGTCTTCCTCGCTGTCGCTGTCCTGCTTGAGGTTGAAGCCGATACTGGTCTGCCGCTGAATGAGCTCGGCGCCGACGTTGGAGGTCATGACGATGATCGCGTTGCGGAAATCGACTTTGCGCCCCCGAGCGTCGGTCAGCTGGCCTTCCTCCATAATCTGGAGCAGCATGTTATGCGCTTCGACGTGAGCCTTCTCGATCTCATCGAAAACCACGATCGAATATGGGCGACGCCGGATCGCTTCGGTCAACTGACCCGCTTCTTCGTAGCCGACGTATCCGGGCGGTGCCCCCACCAAGCGGCTGACGTTGTGCCGCTCCATAAACTCGGACATGTCAATTTGGACCAACGACTCCTCGGTGCCGAAGATGAATTCGGCGAGCGCCTTGGTCAGCTCGGTCTTTCCGACGCCCGTCGGACCGAGGAAGACGAACGAACCGATCGGTCGCCGGGGATCCTTCAGCCCGGCTCGGGAGCGGCGCACCGCTTTGGAGATGGCCTGAATCGCCTCGTCCTGGCCGACGATGCGCTCGTGTAATGCGTCTTCCATGTCCAGCAGGCGCTCGGATTCCTCCTGGGCGATCTGGGTCACAGGCACGCCGGTCCACATCGACACCACCTCGGCGATGTCCTCCGCCGACACCTCGATGCGCCTATCGGGCTCCGACCAACCGCCGCGCAGCTTTTCAAGTTGTTCCTCGAGTGAGTCGAGGCGGTTCACAAGCTCCTGGGCGTCGTCGTAGCGCGCCTCGTCGACGGCTTGCTGGTGGGCTTCGCGCGTCTCGCGCAGTTCAGAAATCATCGAACGCATCGACTGCGCCTCGGGGCTCTTGTACATGCGCACCCGGGAGGCGGACTCGTCGATCAAGTCGATGGCCTTGTCCGGCAGGAAGCGGTCGGTGACGTAGCGGGCCGACAGATCGGCCGCGGCCTCGATCGCCTCATCGCTGATGACCAGATTGTGGTGTTCCTCGTAGGGCCGCTTGACCCCGCGCAGGATGTTGACCGTTTCGTCCACCGAAGGCTCTTCGATCATCACCGGCTGGAAGCGCCGCTCGAGCGCCGCGTCGCTCTCAATGTACTTGCGGTACTCATCCATCGTCGTCGCGCCGATCACCTGCAGCTCGCCGCGCGAAAGGGCGGGCTTCAGGATGTTGGCCGCGTCGACGGACGATCCCGCCGATCCGGCGCCGACGAGCATATGCACCTCGTCGATGAACAGGATCGAGGTCGTCGATTTCAGTTCCTCGATGACCCGCTTGAGGCGCTCCTCGAATTGGCCGCGGTACATGGTTCCCGCCACAAGCGAGCCGACGTCGAGCTGAAGCACCCGTTTTTCCAGAAGCGGGTCAGGGATCTCGCCGGCTACAATGCGCTGGGCCAGGCCCTCGACGATCGCGGTCTTGCCCACACCCGGTTCGCCGATCAGGGCCGGATTGTTTTTGGTCCGGCGCGCCAGAATCTGAATCACGCGTTCGATTTCCGTCTCACGCCCGATCACCGGATCGAGCTTGGATTCGACGGCCAGGTCGGTCAAGTCGGTAGCGAGTTGGTCAAGCAACGGGGTTTTCGCCTCGGATTGACTGCGCGATCGTCTTGAACTTTGCGCCGCCCGGCGCGTGGGGCTCTCCTGGAGGATGCGCCGCGTCTGACGGCGGATCTGCTCCGGCGTCACACCCAGCCGGCGCAGCACGTCCAGGCCCACACCCTCATCTTGGCGGACCAGCCCCAAGAGCAGATGTTCGGTCCCAATGTAATGGTGGCCCATACGGCGGGCCTCTTCTATGGCCAGCTGCAGTACCTGTTCGGTCCCTGGCGCCAGCTCGATGCGGCCGCCTGCGTGTCGGCCGATCCCCGAGAGCCGCTCGACCATTTCCTTCACACGGGCGGGATCGAGGCCGAGCTCCCGCAGAACGCGACCGGCGACTCCACCCTCCTCTCGGATCAATCCGAGCAGAAGGTGTTCGGTTCCAATGTAGTTGTGGTGCATGCGCTCGGCTTCTTCGTGGGCTAAGCTGAGCACTCTTCGCGCGCGCTGTGTGAAGCGCTGCATTTTGTCGTCGGCCACGTGTTGAACCTCCGAAATCTGTACGTCTGATCCGGTCCTCTCGACCGGTGCTCAGTATTCTACCAAACGTCGTCCTAAACATAGGTTAACGGCTCATAAGAATTGGGGAAAGGGTACCGTAGCCATCTCGGCCTTACAAAATAAATACAAACCGGGCGCCCATACAGGCCCGCCCGGCAGGGGGTTGAGTGAAATTAACCGGCCGCCTCGACGCCACCCGGGTCCTCCGCCTCGAGCTCAGCGTCAAAATCGACCTCATCATCCTTCGAGCCCATATCGTCCATCGCCGTCTCCCAGTCGGTCTCGGCGTAGGCCTTCGAATCGACCTTGCTCACACTGAGTCCAATTCGCCGTCTTTCAGGCTCAACATTGACGATTCGCAGCGTCAGGGTCTCACCTTCATGCACGACCTCGCGCGGGTGCTCGATGCGCTGCTCCGCCAGCTCCGAAATGTGGATCAGACCCTCAACCTCGTATTCGTCGGTCTCGACGAGACGCGCGAAAGCGCCGAACTTGGTCAGCTTGGTGACCGTCCCCTCCACCAGCATGCCCTCCTTGAAACGGGCCGCGATTTCGTCCCACGGGTCCTCTTCAAGCTCCCTCAGCGATAGGCTGATCCGCTTTCTCTCGCGGTCCAGATCGAGCACTTTGACCTGCAGTTCCTGACCGACCTTGAGCACGTCGCTCGGATGATCCACCCGCTTCCAAGACAGCTCAGAGCTGTGGATCAGTCCGTCGGCGCCGCCGATATCCACAAAGGCTCCGAAATCGGCCAGGCTGATCACCTTCCCGGTGCGGATTTCGCCCGGCTCCAGTTCGTCAATCAGGCGTTCTTTGATGGCGTCGCGGGCTTCCCGCGCCGCGGCCCGCTCGGAGAGGATCAGACGATTGCGATGCCGGTCGACCTCGATGACTTTCACCGCGATCGGCTCGTCCTTCATTTCACCCCACCGATCTTCCGGTGTCTCGCCCTGGGCACGCCGGCGCCGGGCCATGCTGACCTGCGAGGCGGGCACAAAGCCCCGCAGCCGGCCGAGCTTGACGATCAGCCCCCCTTTGTTGTAGCCGTCGATCGTGCCCTCGTGGTTCTCCTCGATCTCCAGCAGGTGCTCAGCCCGATCCCAATCCTCTTCTTCCTTGGCCTTGACAATGGAAAGCGTGATCATGCCATCCCGGTCCAACGGGTTGACGACATAGACGGTGATTTCCTCCCCGACCTCCAGCGCCGCCCGCGCTTCCGGTGCCAGCTGGTCCAGCTCGTGGCCGGGCACCACACCTTCCGATTTGGCTCCGATGTCCACCAGCATATCATTCTCGCCGACGCGGGCGATCACGCCCACCCGCGATTCACCCCGCCGCGGCGTTTCGAGGTCATAGGCTTCGCTCTCCAGCAGAAGCTCCATGGGGTGCACTTCGGACTTCTCGCCCGCTGAGGCGCGGTCGTTCTCAATCACTTCGTCGTTCTTCACCATGGAAAATGTTCGCTCCCGAAATTAAGATGGCCGCATTATAACGGCCTTGCGATTGGCCAACAAGTGCAGAATCACGCCATCGCGTATCGCACCGACAGACGCGCGTGAAGGGTACGTTATAATGCGGCCGGAGTTGAGATGATTTCATGAGTACCGTCTATCCTTTCACCGCCATCGTCGGTCAAGAACGCATGCGGCGCGCCTTGATTCTGAACGCCATCAACCCCCGCATTGGAGGGGTCCTCATTCGAGGCGAGCGCGGCACCGCCAAATCCACCGCCGCCCGGGCCCTGGCAGCCCTGCTCCCGGACGTGCCCGTGGTCGCCGACTGCCGCTTCGGCTGCGACCCGAACGAGCCATCCACCTGGTGCACGGAGTGCCGCGAGCGGCACGCCGCGGGGGAGGAGCTCCCCGTCCAGACGCGGCGCACCTCGTTCGTCGACCTGCCCGTCTCGGCGACGGAGGACCGGGTGGTCGGCACGCTCGACATCGAGCGGGCCATCAAAGAGGGCGAGCGCCATTTCGAGCCCGGCGTGCTGGCGGCGGCCAACCGGGGTCTGCTCTACATCGACGAAGTCAACTTGCTCGACGACCATGTCGTCGATGTTCTGCTGGATTCGGCGGCCCTGGGGATGAACATCGTCGAGCGCGAGGGGATTTCGTTCAGCCACCCCGCCCGCTACATCCTGGTGGGCACCATGAACCCCGAGGAGGGCGACCTGCGCCCGCAGTTGCTCGATCGCTTTGCGCTCTCGGTTGAGATTCGGGGGCTGCACCGCACCGAGGACCGCGTCGCCATCATGGAGCGCAACCTCGCTTTCGAGTCCGATCCGCAGGGCTTTCGGGCCCAATGGGAGGAGCGGGAACACCAGCTCTCCCAGGAGATTCAGACGGCGCGCACACTGCTCAACGACGTTGACTACAGCCACGAGGATCTGCGGGCGATCGCCGGGCTTACAGCTTCCTTGCAGGTGGACGGCCACCGCGGCGACCTGGTCATCCTGAAGGCTGCCCGCGCTCACGCCGCGTTCGAAGCTCGCATCGAGATCACGGATCGCGATATCGCCCTGGCCGCCGAATTAGCGCTCCCCCATCGGCTCCGACGCGGGCCGTTCCAGCAGAGCGACATCACCTTCCAAGAGCTGCAGGAGCGCATCGATCAAGTGCAGGCCCAGTTCAGCGAAGACGGGGAGGAAGCCACCGAGCAGGCTGCTGCCGAGGCCGAGCCGAGCGCAAAAAAAAAGACCAGCGTGAGGCGGGCCCGGCGCCGGACGTAAGGCCCGACTCGCAGGACCTCGGTCGGGCCCAACCCACAAAACAATCCAGCGAAGAAGCTTTGGAAGCCCGGTGGTGGGAGGGCGGCGATCCGGTCGACGTCGGCGACAGCTTCCGACCCCGCCCGATCCACTCGCCCATCGACCGCATGACACGCCGCCAGGGCGGACGCCGAAGCCGAACCCGCACGGACCGCAAGCGCGGCCGCTACATCATGGCCCGCCCCGCCCAAGACAAAACCACCGACATCGCATTTGACGCCACCTTGCGCTCGGCGGCTCCCCATCAGAAAGACCGTCAGGAGGACAGCGACAGCGCGCTCTCCATCCGCCGCTCCGACCTGCAGCGCAAAGTGCGGGTGCGCAAGGCCGCCAATCTGATCCTGTTCGTCGTCGACGCCTCATGGTCGATGGCGGTGGCCGAGCGCATGTCGGCCACCAAGGGCGCGATCCTGTCCTTGCTGACCGACGCCTATCAGCGCCGCGATCGGGTCGGCCTGATCGTCTTCCAGAAGGACCGCGCGTTGACCGTCCTGCCGCCCACCAATTCGATCCAGCTCGCACAAAAGGCGCTGCAGGATATCCCGGTCGGAGGCAAGACGCCGCTGTCGGCCGGCCTCCATCTGGCCTTCGGAACCCTGCGCCAGCAGCGAACCCTTCATCCGGACGTCATGCCGCTCATGATCTTGCTCACCGACGGCGCAGGCAACGTGTCGATGGGCGAGCTTCCGCCCAAAGAAGAAGCCCATCGGGTGGCGGACCGAATCCGCGAGGATGAGATCCGCTCGGTCGTCATCAACATGGAACACGCCGCGTTCGATCAGGGGCTGGCCCAGAAACTGGCCGACCGGCTGGACGCCCCCTGCTACACTCTCAACGAGCTCAAGGCCGAGCACCTCTACCGCGCGGTCCGGCGCGAGATTGAAGGAGCCAGCTGAGCCAGCGAAGGCCCGCATTTGAGCGATAACCCCCCGCTACCTCTGCGGACCTTAGACCGATCGGAAGTCCAGATTCCGCCCATGGGGCTCGCCACGTGGGCTTGGGCCAACCGTTCCTTTTGGTCATATGGCCGGTTTCGCAGTGACGACGAGATACGGAAAGCGTTCGCCGTGGCGCGGGGGCAGGATTGAACTTCTTCGACACCGCGGAACCTGCGGCTCGGGTTGTTCGGAGCGTCTGTCGGGAGAGGCCGTGTCATCCGCTGGTCCCTCGCCGGTGGTCGCCTCCAGGTTCACTTCCTCTCTGCGTCGCGTCGACCGCCTGGCCGGTTTTCTGCTGGCCCCCCCACCTGATGTGGAGCCGGTTCGCCACGGCCTTGAACGCCTCCACTTGGTGGCTGAATCGGTCCTGACTGTGGAGGAATAACCCCCGGGCGGAATGCCAACGGCGACCGCTGGCTCGCCATGGGGGATGGGGCCCGCCCGGTGTTGTGACGGGTTTCCTAGCTTATTTCCTGGTCCGTCCCCACCTCTTCGGCGTCTCGATCACGTTTTCTCCGTAACCGTTCGAGGCGGTGTTCGACGGCCTTCCAGCGCTCTTCACGCCGCCAGCCCTCCGGCCAATGGGAAAGACAGACCAGCGCCTGTTTGGCCCAACGCAGCGCCTCATCCAGGTCGCCGACCTTCCACTCATAGCACTTGGCCAGTTCGACACAGGGGCGCGGGTCGTCTTCAGCGCGTTCATGCCACTCGAGCCAGACCGCGATGGCTTCCTCGTAGCGCTCCTGCCGCTTGAGCTGCGTGGAGAGCCGGCGCAGCGCCTCGATCCGTACTTCATCCCCGGCCTCCTGATTCCGCAAGGCAACCTGGTAGGCCCGCTCGGCCTGGCTCCGCCGGCCCGCTGCGTCGTGCCAGCGGCCCACCGCCAGCGCCTCACCACCCGAGAGCTCTTGCGGGTCGCTCGGCCGATGACGGGCCAGGACCTGCGACGTAAGCCCAACCAGCGAAAGAACGTCCATTTCGTTGTGATAGACAACTCGCTGCAGCGGTTTTGCGTCCCCTGAGCGCAGGTAGTCGAGGTACATGCCGGGGATCTCGGAGCCGGGAACGTCTTCCTCGGTGCGCCGCACGCCGAGCACGCGGCGCTCCAGGGTGGACAAGCGGCAGTCGGGGAGCTCGCGGCGCCACAGCCGTCGTGCAGGGTGCAGCAGATCGAGGTGCGGCCAACCGGTGAGCTGCATGCGATGGCGCAAGCCGACCACATAGCGCATTTCCAGCAGGGGCAGATCGAAGGCGCGTCCGTTGAACGTCACGAAGCCCGCGGCGTGTTCCAGGTCGCTCATGAGCGCTTCGAGCATGCCGCTCTCCTGCGCCGGATCGCGCAGAAAGTACTGCCGCAGCACAAAATCCCCGTCCAGGAAGCGACCCACACCAATCAGAAATACCAGGGTTCCCGCCCCACCGGCGAGCCCCGTCGTCTCCGTGTCGAGGAAGGCTAGGTCCGAAAGCGGCGTCTGGGCCAGCGACGGAGCCCGCGCCACTTGGGCCGCGAGCTGGGACCCCTCGACGAACGTCAGCAGCTCCGACAACGGCTTCCGACCGTGCTGATAATCGAGAGCAAACCGCTGCTCCACCCGGTACGCCTCGCCGCGCCCGGTGCCGACGACCTCGCCCTCGGGCAAGCCCGAGGGGTCGACAGCGCTGGAGGCTGGCGGGTCGGAAGAGTTGGCCGGTTTTGGCCGCCGGGTCGCGCGCAGCCGGCTGAGACGCCGGCGGAGATCGCGCCGATCGCGTTCGCTCATGGTGGTATGAATTGTACCGGTCGGCTGTACCTTTTACGAGGGAGAGGCGGGCAAGACAACGGTGAAAGTCGTACCCTCGTCCACCGCCGAGTCGACCCAGATTCTCCCGTCATGATGATCGACAATGGACTTGACGATGGAGAGCCCCAGTCCGGTGCCGGAAGAATTTTCGGCCACGTTGCTGCCGCGATAGAACTTGTCGAACAAGTAGGGTTGATCGGCGGGAGGGATTCCGGGACCGGTGTCGTGGACGCGCATGATCACCTGCTCGTCCTCCGCCTCGGCCACGATGCAGACTTCACCGCCCTCCGACGTGTACTTGATGGCGTTCTCGAGCAGGTTACCGATCATCTGCCGCAGTCGAACCGGGTCACCGGTCACCAGCGGCAGGTCCTCGGGCAGCAAGACCTCCAACTCGACGCCTTTGGCCTCCGCGCTGCCCCGCAAACTCTCCACCGCATAGCGGGCCAAAACCGAGATGGGCGAGCTCTCCTGCGTCGTATCCACGCCCGCCTCGATACGCCCCAGATCGAGCAGGTCAGTGACCAGATCCGTGATCTGCTTCACGCTGACCCGCACCCGATGGATAAACTCCTGCTGCTGCTCGTTGACTCCGCCAGCGCGTTCGATGAGCTCCACGTAGCCAAGGATCGCGGTCAGCGGCGAGCGCAGATCGTGGGATACGGTCGTGACGAACTCCGACTTAATCCGATCCAACTCCTTGAGGTGGGTGATGTCGTGCAGCACGACGGCCTGGCCGATACTGTCAATCGGGGTGCGCTGCGCGTTGAAAACGCGGCCATCCGAAACTTCGATCTCCTCACGGCGCGGCGTGGAGCCGGGCGACCTGAGCAGACTCAGCAGAACTTGGTCCTCGATGGTTTCGACCACGGAGCGACCCAGCAGGCTCTCACCGTTAACTCCAAACGCGTCCTCGGCTGCCCGGTTGATCAGCAGCAAGCGATTCTCCTGATCGACCAGGATCACGCCGCTCTCGGTCTGCGTGAGCACAGTCTCCAACTTGCGACGCTCGGTCTCGCTCCGATGATAGAGGCGGGCGTTCTCGATCGCGATCGCGGCGTAATCGGCCAACGCGCTCAAAACGGTCCGGTCTTCCTCGTCGAAATTGTGACCGACCTTGCGGTTGTCCACGCCCAGCACGCCGATGGTCTGCTCGCCGGTCCGCAAGGGCACATAGATCAAGGAGTGGACGAGATATGAGGTTTTAATCTTCTGCGGGGAGTCCTCATCCAGGATTACCGGCTGGCCGGTGGCGATCACCTTGCCCGCCAGCGAATCCTCAACTCGCAAGCGGAAGGTTCTGGCGAACTCTTCGTCGAAGTTCTTGGAAGCTCGCATATAGAGCTGCCCGGTCTCCGCCTCCAGCAGGAGCAGGCTCCCTTCTTTGGCCCCCGTGAGGCGGACGGCGGCGTCCACGACGGAAGTCAGCACCTCATCCACATCGAGCATGGCGGTGACCGCCTGCCCGATATTGGCCAAGGTCTCGAGCTCTTCAAGCCGCTTCTTCAGGCTCTGCGAGCTCTCTTCGGCTTCGCGCTGTGCAACGGCCAGTTTCTTCCAGCGACGGCCCTCCGCCAGCGCCCTTCCCACCGCGGCGAGCATCTGCTCGGCCTCGAACGGTTTGGTCACATAGTCGACGGCTCCGGCCCGCATCGCCTCCAGGATCAAGCTCTCAGAGCCCTCGCCCGTCATGAGCACGGCGGGGATCAACGTCTCCTTATGTACTCTGCGGATCAATTCCACGCCCGACAGACTTGGCATCTGTTGGTCGGTGAGCAAAAGATCCGGTCTGCTTTCCAGCGCCATCGTGAGCGCGGACATCCCGTCGCCGACGCTCTCGACCTCATAGCCGGCCGGCCGGAGGACCACGTCCTCGAGAAACTGGCGGATATCGGAACTATCCTCGGCGATGAGAATTCGGGCTTCAGTCATATGCGTGGATCTGGAGGTGCGCTCTTGGAAGGTCGTCAACGAGCTTGCTAGCTCGGCGGGCCGGGGGCCGGCCCTTGTTCCGTCGTCTCCCCCGTCACTGGCCGGCCATCGTCCGACAGAGCGGGACTCTCGTCCTGGGCCAGTTCTTCTAGTTCGCGCGCGATCTGCGTCAGTTGTTCGCTTACCTCATCCTGCTCCGCGCGGGAAGCTGTTTCCCCCACACGCTCGATGATCGCGCGAAGCTGCGTGGTCCATTGCTCGCTTGAAGGGGGCTGGGATTGCTCCATCTTCCGCTCCAAGCGGGCCGCGCGGGCTTCGAGCGCCTGGAACAGGCGGGAGTTCACCAGAGAAATCGAGGCGTAGTCGGTCACCGCCTCCAGCATGGCCTGATTGCGGTCGCTGAACATCCGCGCGTCGCGCCGGGCCACGCAGAGTACGCCCACCGTCTGATCGCGCAATTTGATCGGCACGACCAACGCGGCCCGGCCGATGTGGGACAACTTGAATTTCGACAACGCCTCTCCGTGAATGCGGAGGGGTTCGCCGGACAGCACCACCAGCGAACTCACCCCATCGTCCCAAGCCCTGTTCATGTTCTTGGCCACTTCGGAGGGCAGGCCCGATTGGGCCCTCAGGATGAGCTCGTCTGTGCTCTCATCCTTGATCAGAATCCAACCCATGTCGGCCTCTGTAACGTACAGGCTGCCCTCCATGAGCTTTGAAAAGAGCTGCGACTGGTTGGTCGTCGACGTTACAGCTTTGCCGATGC
>CAZFCJ010000097.1:0-13025 GCA_964517315.1 uncultured Anaerolineaceae bacterium
AGCGCGTCGACAACGCGCGCGCCCTGGCCATGCAGCCCAAGATCATGCTCTTCGATGAACCCACGTCAGCTCTTGACCCGGAGATGATCAAGGAAGTGCTTGACGTGATGATCGAACTGGCCAAGTCAGGGATGACGATGCTCGTCGTCACCCACGAGATGGGCTTTGCGCGCGCGGTGGCCGATCGCATGTATTTCTTCGATGAGGGGCAAGTCGTGGAGTCTGGAACCCCCGATCAGCTCTTCAACAACCCCCAGCAGGAGCGCACCAAGCTCTTCCTGTCCCAGATCCTTCAGCACTAATACTCTCTCAGCTTGAATGCCTCGGATCATCCGGTTCCTGGCGGAAGCCCAACTGCGATGTCCTCCTCAACCAACAGCACCTACGTCCTGACCTGTCGAAGGACGCAAGTGCAAGATAGCGTCGACCTGTTGCGCCTCTCACCGCCGCTTACCTTTTGACAGGCTCAGGGTGGCTTCATTCCCTCGAGGGTACTTTGCACATGTCGGGGCCTGGTGTGTGTTGTCGCCCGTCATACGCAGATCAGGCCTGCTCGATCACCATCACAAATACCCCGACCGAGTACTAGACTCGGTCAATAATCGTCAGGTGCCCGGCATTTTGGAAGAGCCGGGCACCTGTGCTTTCCTGGTACCGCTGCCTGCCTTACGCGTCGAAGGAGCCGATCGCTTCGCCGTTCACGTACACCTCGAACGAACCGCCCTCAAAACTGCCCAGGCGGATATTTTCGTCGAACGGCTCGAGCACCTGCGCGCACGCCAAGTCATCATCGGCGGGCGGACGGCTGAACACCTGAACGTCGATTCGACCTTCAGCCTCATTGACTTCCACTTCGTGGTCGAAGGTATGGCAGGGCGTCGGCAGGTTGCCCTCCACGTCCAAGGCCACCTGGATCGGATAGGACTCCATGATGCGGAGCTCGGTCTCTTCCACGTAAGCCGGCGCCCTGTCCCTATCCCCTCCGTCGCCGGTCGGCGGAGTCGCCGGCGTCGCATCGCCCCGCTCCACCGGGGTTGAGGGTCCGCCGGGCCCCAATCCAGCCGCGCACCCGGCGAGCAGCATGGCGCCCAAGATCATACCAAGGACTAAAAACTTGCCTCTCATTTCCTCTCCTAGCCTCCTGATCCACAAGGGATCGCTTTGTCTGTCATTTTAACGAGGGTGAGATCGAAAATGTTCCCGTCCTTCTTCGGTTATCATCCTGTCGGCGTCCGCGTGGGTCAGATTCCGGCCATGTCGCCGAGCTCCCGCGCCAACGGATCCCATCGAACGCGACCATGGACAATATGCCACCCACCAAATCTTGTCCGCGATGAAATCCACCTCACTTCCACCGCGACGGGCGTTCCTCAGCGGAGTTCGGGACCAGCTGCCCATTCTATTGGGAGTGATCCCTTTCGGCGTGATTTTCGGCGCGTTGGCCCTTTCCCAGGGCATCCCCCCGTTCGCCGCTCAAGGGTTCTCGCTGTTCGTCTTCGCCGGCAGCGCCCAATTCATCGCTGCCCAGCTGATCGGGGCTCAGGTCCCCCCGCTCATCATCGTGTTGACGATCTTCATCGTGAATCTGCGCCATGCCTTGTACAGCGCGACCCTTGCCCCGTACCTGGAGAGATTATCCAACTGGTGGCGGCTTGGGTTGGGATGGCTGCTGACCGACGAAGCTTTCGCCACCAGCGCGGTCCACTATCGCCGGACTGAGGGCGGTCACGGACACTTCTACTTCTTGGGCACGGGCCTCACCCTGTGGTTCGCGTGGCAGGTCAGCACCGGGATCGGCATCCTGTTAGGCGCCCAGATCCCTTCCAGCTGGAACCTCGATTTCGCCCTGCCACTGACGTTCATCGCCCTGATCGCGCCCACGTTGACCTCCCGTCCGGCTTGGGCCGCGGCGGGATCTGCCGGCATCGCGGCGCTCATACTCGACGGATTGCCTTATAAACTGGGGCTCCTGGTCGCTGCGCTTTTGGGCGTGGCGGTGGGCGTCTTCTTCGAATTCCACGAGAACAAGGCTCTCGACGAGGCCGGGGAATGAGCACGACGGAGATTTGGCTGGTTATCGCGGGTGGATTGATCGTCACCTACTTGACCCGTCTGTCTTTCCTGCTCCTCATCCCTAGCGACCGCATGCCGGCGCCCGCCCAGCGGGCGCTGCGTTACGCGCCCTCCTCGGTGCTCGCGGCGATCATTGTGCCGCAGGTCGTATTGGGTCCCGAGGGTCCCTCGGCCTTCAACCCCCGGATCGTGGCGGCCTTGGTCGCCGCCCTGGTCGCCTGGCGTACCAAGAGCACTTGGCTTACCATGGCCCTCGGCATGCTGGCGCTCTGGGCCGCCTTGCCATACTCGGCTCTCCATAATCTCCCCGCTCGAAAGGAATCAAGGAACCTCCCCGTGACTGTGCGCCGTCTGGATCTCGACAATGCCAGCGACATCGACCGGTTCATCCGTTTCCCCTACCGATTGTACCGGCACGATCCTCACTGGGTGCCGACCATGCGCGGTGACATGGAGCTCGCCCTCGATCCCCAACGACACCCGTACTACGACCACTCCGAAGCCGCGTTTTTTCTGGCGGAAAGCGGCCCCGATGTGCTCGGCAGGATCGCCGCACTCAACCCTGCCCGCTACAACCGGCACAACCGTTCCAGGACAGGTTTCTTCTATTACTACGAAGCGGTGGTGGACCCGGTTGTGACCCAAGAGCTGTTCGCGGCCGTGTTCGACTGGCTGCGCGAGCGGGACCTGGAGCGCGTGCTTGGTCCCAAAGGGTTGCTGCAGGGCGAGGGTGCTGGGCTGTTGATCGATGGCTTCGACCGACGCCCTGCGATGGGCATCCCCTACAATCCCGATTACTATCCCCGCCGCCTGGAAGAACTCGGCTTCGCCAAGGTCACGGACTACCTTTCCGGACATCTCGACCGGACCTATCAGCTCCCTGAGCGACTTCACCGGATCGCCGAACGGGTGAAGACCCGACGCGGTTATTCCGTGCGCGGGTTCGAGGATAAGGAGTCGCTGCGCGCCTGGATACCGCGGTTCCAGGAGGTCTACAATCGGGCATTTCGGACGGCTTTCGGCGAACGAGTCGGGTTCGCGCCGATGACCGAGCGTGAGACGCAGGTCCTGGCCGACCGCCTGCTCTCTATTAGCCACCCCAACCTGATCAAGCTGGTCATGAAAGACGACGAATGGGTCGGCTTCTTGATCGCCTACCCCAACATCGGCCCTGCTATCAGGCGGGCCAAGGGCCGCTTGTGGCCGCTGGGCTGGCTCCACATTCTGCTCGAGCTGAGGCGGACGCGATGGCTGGACATCAACGGGATCGGGATTCTGCCCGAGCACCAGGGGATGGGGGCAAACGCAATTCTGTACACAGAGCTGGAGCGGACGCTACAAAACGCCCAGTACGAACACGCCGACGTGGTGCAGATTCGGGAGGAAAACGCCAAGAGTATGGGGGATATGCGGGCCCTGGGCGTCACGTGGTACAAGCGCCACCGCCTGTACGAGCGAAGTCTTTGAAAACGGGAGCACGAGAATGACGGGTGCGACGGACGTCGCGCCGGACAGCGCATCAGCCGACCGGCACAGGGTGCCGCTGCTGACCAAGCTCGTGTACGGAGCCGGCGACTGGGGTCTGGCCAGCTTCGGTACGCTGCGGCAGATCTTTTACGCGATCTTTCTGACCGACGTCGTCGGTCTGGATCCTCGACTGGCCTCCGTGGCCGCCCTGGCAGGGATTATTTGGGACGCGATCAACGATCCGCTGATCGGGAGCCTCACCGACCGTGCCCACACCCGTTGGGGCCGGCGCCGGCCGTTCCTGCTGATTTTCGCCATTCCCTTTGGCCTCGGGTTCCTGCTGCTCTGGTGGGCGCCTCCCTGGGAAAGCCCGTGGGCCCTGACCGTCCACATCGCGGTCGCCTTCATGATCAGCGACACCTTGCAGACGCTGGTGTCCGTGCCGTTCCACGCCCTCACGCCCGAGCTCACACCCGACTACGACGAACGCACCAGCCTTACCGGCTATCGCATGTTCTTCAATCTGTTGGCCTCGCTCGCCACCGCGGTGGCGGCGCCGATCCTGATCGACACCTCGCTGGCCAACGGAATGACCTTGCGCCAAGGCTATTTGCTGGTGGCCGCGTGCTTCGGCGGGTTGGCCGGACTTCCGTTCCTGCTCATGTTCTTCGTGCTGCGCGAACGTTTTCCGCATAAAGCCTCTCATCACCGCGGTCTGAGGCGGTCGATCTCGACCGCGTGGGCCAATATCCCATTTCGGTTTGCCACCGGTCTCTATATCCTGAACTGGATCACCTTCGATTTGGTGGCCTTGATGCTCCCCTTCTTCCTGACCTACTGGGTGGCCCGCGGCAACCTGCTCGCCTCTGTGGACGTCCTCGGAGAACCGATCGCTCTCGAGTCGGTGGTTTTGGGCGTGCTTTTGATTACCGCCGTGGTCGCCCTGCCCATTTGGAATGCGCTGGCTCGCACCTTCGGCAAACGCCGCGCCTATATCGGCGGCATGAGTTTCTGGGCCCTGGTGCAGGTGCTGATCATCCTGATCCAGCCACAGCAGATCGGCTTGATCCTGACGCTGGCCGTTCTGGCCGGCATATCCGTCTCGACGGCACATGTGCTCCCGGACGCGATTTTTCCCGACGTGATTGAATGGGATGAACTGCGAACCCGTCAGCGCAGCGAAGGCGTTTACTACGGCGCGAAGAACTTCTTTCGCAAGATGACGGGGGCGGTGGCCATTTTCTTCGCCCTCCAAGTCCTCGGATGGGTCGGCTACCAGGCGCCACCGGAAGGCGCGGCCCAGTTCGCGCAATCTCCGGCCACGCTGACCGCGATCCGGGTCCTTACCGGCCCGGTGGGCGCGCTGCTCCTCCTCAGCGCGATTGTGATGGCCTGGTTCTACCCGCTTAACCGGGAGCGGCACGGGCGAATCCGCCGCCTGCTGGCCCGACGGCGGGAAGCGCGGTAGCCGGTTACAATCCGGATGTGCATGGCACACGAGATCTGACCCGCTACGCTTGGCTATCGATCGCCGCCGCTTTGGGGACGATGGCGCTCAAGGTGAGCGCCTACGCCATGACCCGCTCGGTCGGCCTGCTGTCGGACGCGGCCGAATCGGGCGTCAATCTGGCGGCGGCCCTGATGGTCCTGTACATCCTCAGCGTGGTGGCCCAGCCGCCGGACGAGGAACACGCCTACGGCCACGAAAAGGCGGAGTACTTCTCAAGCGGAGCCGAAGGGACGCTCATTCTGCTTGCCGCCGGGCTCACTGCGTATAAAGCCGTCGAGCGCCTGCTGTCCCCGATTCCGCTCGAGCGGCTTGACATCGGCCTGGCGATCGCCGTGGCGGCCTCGCTGATCAATTTCGGCGTGGCGCGGGTCTTGAAGCGGGCCGGACGCGAAAGCCGATCGGTGACGCTCGAAGCGGACGCACAGCACTTGATGACCGACGTGTGGACCTCCGGCGCCGTTCTATTCGGCGTGGCGATGGTGATCATCACCGGCTGGCCGTTCCTGGATCCGCTGATTGCGCTGGCCGCCGCCGTCCACATCGCTTGGTCCGGCGTACGGCTCGTAAGGCGCTCCACGCTGGGTCTGATGGACACCGCACTGGAGCCCGACGTCGTGGACGAGGTGGAGAAAGTGCTGGCAGACCATGAAGGTCAAGGCTTGCGCTACCACGCGCTGCGCACCCGCCAGGCGGGAGCCCGTTCCTTCATCTCATTCCACGTCCAGGTCCCGGGCGACTGGTCGGTGCAACGGGGTCATGACCTGCTGGAGACCATCGAGGCCGAGATTCGCGCCGTTGTCCCCTCGGCGGTGGTCTTCACTCACATTGAACCGGTTGAGGATCCGCGCTCCTGGCGCGATCAGCACCTCGACCGCCCGCCTCCCAGCTCAACCGCCCGACACCAGCGTTAGGTGGAGCAGACATAATGATGAGCCCGGCCGTTGGGCCGGGCTCACGCTCCCTCCGGCGCGCCGTTATCGACAACATCCCAATCAGGCGCCCGATCTGGTAGTCCTGTTCCCTCAACCTCCGTCCACCGCGGCTTCCGCGGTCTGCGTACATTTGGGCGGTGGCACACAGTGCGGTGGCTCATCTTCCGTCGGTTTGGGGGTGTTCGTCGGTTTGGGTGTGTTCGTCGGTTTGGGCGTGTTCGTCGGTTCGAGTGTAGGTGTCGCCGTGGGATTCGTTTCGGCGGTCGGCGTTGGCGTCCAGGTCGGGGCGGGGGTGGGAGTGGGCGTCGGGGTCGGTCCGGGCCCGGCGCTGATCCCATTGTCGCCACCATCGCTTCCGTCCTCGCTCTCGGAACTCCCGGACGAGCTACTCGATGACGTTCCCTCCTCCACGGCCGCTTCGGCTTCGTCGGCCGTGAACGGCGCCAGCTCCGCCCATGCAGTCTCTTGAGCGGACATCGTTTCAACCAGGCCAGGCGTGGGCGTGCTACGCCCACGCCGGGTTCTGGAATCCGCGGACATCGTCCCGGCCACGGCGGCCTGGACGAGACCGTCTTCCATCCCCGACGCTGCCAACTCGGTCGAGAGCGCGTCGATCGTGGCCTGGAGATTCGAATTTCCGGCGCCCTGCAGTGCCATCGCCGAAGTGTCGACGGAGCCAAGATAGCTTTCAAAACTGGCCAACCCATAGCCAGCCAGGGGAAGTGCGAGGAGCAACATCAAGGCCCCGACGAGCGTCCGGCGGCGGGATTGCCACAGGCGGCTGACCGCCTCAACCGTATCGCCCAGCGGGGTCTTGTTCATCACCCACGTCGTCAGCCCAAATCCGCCTTTCGGCAGTAAATTGCCGTGCTCGTCGACGGAATGTTTCATGGCGGTCTGGAAGGCCGCGTTCATCCGTTCGATCGACTCAAAGCGATATTCAGGGTCTTTGGAGAGGGCCCTGACCAACACGTTTTCAATTGAATCCGGAAGATAAGGGTTAACTCGCCGCGGACTGGTGAGCGGCTCGTTGACGTGTTTCAGGGCAATGGCCATCGGCGTGTCGCCGGTGAAGGGCAGATGCCCCGTACAAATCTGGTATAGGACCACGCCGAGAGAGTACTGGTCGGATCGCTCGGATACCTTCTGCCCTCTGCACTGTTCAGGCGACATGTAGGCGGGCGTTCCGATCAGCGCCGAACCGGTCAGACTGTGGGAGACTTCGCGCACGTGAGCAAATCCAAAATCGGAGAGCAGCGCAGTGCCATCCCCGTCCAGCAGGATGTTCGAAGGTTTGACGTCCCGGTGGACCACACCCTGTTCGTGGGCGAACGCCAGGGCCGCCGAGGTCTGCGCCATGACCCGGCTCGCCTCAGTGGGTGACAGTGGCCGCTGCTTAATCAAGTCTTGGAGCGTACCTTCGGGCATGAACGGCATCACGATGAAGGCATAAGTGTCCTCTTCGCCGTAGTCGAGGATCGGCACGATGTTCTTGTGACGCAGTTTGAGCAGGACCTGGGTTTCGCGCTGGAACCGGGTTTTGAAGTTGGGGTCCTGGGCGATGTAGGGGGACAGCACCTTAAGGGCTACAACTTTGTTGCGCGTCAAATCAAGCGCCTTGTAGACGGACGTCATCCCGCCTTGGCCGACTTTGTCCAAGACGTGATACCCCCTCAAGGTCCTGCCCTCAATGTGGTCAACCATTTGGCCCCCGTTTTCCCCGTCCCGCAGGACGGTGGTGCTCACACTCCACCGCGAGCGGCGCGGTGAGGTCAAAAAAGGAGCTGAAACACTGCCGTTGGGGCAGCCAGCTCCCTCCAGTACTAGAGTACACCCTCTTGCCCCGAATATCAATACCGAATTTGGGCGATTAAGAGCGTTCTTCCTGGGCGTACATCAGGCTCACCAACCCCTTGGCGAAGCCGTTCAGGTTCTCGCCGGCTGCCCGCATCTCACTGCTCCGCATCGCCTCATCAAGGGCAGCTTGACCCTCAAAATGCATGACGGCCATCATGTACTTTCCCTGCCCCATGACCGTATTTGTAAAGCGGAGAATCTCGGTGCGCTGCAAACCGGGCACCTTTTCCAGCAAAGGAATATGGGTGTCGAAATAGGCCTCCTCGAACGCTTGTGGATCTTCCGGCCGATCGTAGAGAGCGACGAGCTTCACGGGTGTTTCTCCTCTCTCCTCCAAGATGGCTCAGAGTGGTTTGAGCGCGTAGAAAGGTTCCTGACACTCGTTGCAGTAGTGCAGCGAACGACAGAGGGTGGAGCCAAAGCTGTTCTTCACCGTGGTGCCCCTTGATCCGCAGCGTGGACAAGCCCGAGGCTCCTCCAGAACCAACTGCACATTGCCGCCGTGTTGGGGCGCTGGCGCCAATCCGAAATGACGAAGTTTCCGCCGCGTCGCCTCGGACAGCGCATCGCTGGACCACGGTGGATCGACCTGCCATCGAACTTCGACCGAGGACAGTCCCAACGATTTGAGTCGAGTTCGTACTTCTTCGCGCATCACATCCAGCGCCGGGCATCCCGAGAAGGTCGGGGTCATCGTCACACGGGCTCCGTGTTTTGTGAACTCCACCTCCCGCACAATCCCGAGTTCCACGACCGACACGACGGGGATCTCCGGATCCATCACCTCGTCCAGCGCGCGCCAGGCGCGAGCTTCATCCACCGTGGTTGTGCCATCGTTCGCCGCCATCACCATTCGACCTCCGGGAACGAGCGAGCCACGTGCTGCATATCACTCAACAGTCCCACCAGATGTTCCGAGTGCTGTTTACGGTCAAGCACCTCCGGCGCTTCGTCCTCGGGCGGCGCGAGGTTCGACTCCCCCAAAAGCGGCTCAACCTGCGCCAACCAGGCCTGCTTCAGGTCCACGGCGGAGGGCAGAATCCCCCGCTGCGCCAGCGAGACTTCCTGATCCGACGCCACGAACAACTGCAGCACGTACCCCCACATTGAGTTCAGCGCGCGCTGCATCCTCTGGTTGCTCTCCTCGGTGCCCAGGCCCAGCCGCCGCACCCAGGCCTCGGTATGGCGCAGATGGTACGCCTCTTCAGTGAGCACTTTGGCCGCCACCTGCGCCAGCGGCTCGTGCGCACTCTCGGTTAGCGTCGGCAGGCGGGCGCTCTCGTAAGCGTCAAACAAATATTGGCGCAGCATCGAGAACGCCCAATCCCCTTTGGGCAACTCGACGAACTGAACATTCCGGTACTGGGGCGCCTCGCGGTAGAAGATGACTTCGTCCGGATAGGTGTCAGGGTTCTCACCGCTTAGTTCCGCGTGAAGCTGGTACCAGAGCTGGGCGTGCCCCATCTCGTCCAGCGCGATGTTCGTGAAGGCTATGTCCTCTTCCAGGATCGGAGCGTGGCCCGTCCACTCCGAATTGCGGTGGGCCAGAATCATCTCGTCGTCCGCCATGCCCAAGATGGATTCGGCCAGCGCGTCTCGCTGCTCCTGGTTCACGCGTTGCTCTTTTGTCCCCCTTGGCGCTCCGCTTTGATCTCCCTCATCAGGCTTTCCGTTCGAAAGAAGGCTTGATCCCGGTAAAGCTTGTCGCGCGCCGGTCCGAACCAGGACTCCTCCTCGCCGACCTCGCTCACTCGGATGTCGCTCCGGGGCACCACCCAATAGGCCTCCGGCCTTTCATCGGCCCATTTCTCGAGGGCTCGGGACAGCGCCTCGCTTCGAGAGGCCGCGGTCACATCGGCGGCGTAGGCGTGCTGGTCGCGGTGCGAGTGCTTCAGGAAGACAGCGTAGGCTTCGCTCGAACCTTCGGATTCCGCCGCGATTTCCGGCGGTTCGGCCTCGAGCTCCTGGGCCGTTTTCGCCAACACGCGTCCGGCGGGCACAACCCACAGGCTGACGCACTCGGGTCTGCGAACGAACACGTCGCGCGCGTTCTGCAGAGCCAGCTCGGAGTCGGGAGCGTGCACCGTGCCGCAGTTCAGATGAGGTTTGTCGGCCGCGTCCTGCTTGAACACAAAGTATCGCGGCCATTGAGTATCGCTCACGCAGCCTCTTCAACTCCGTCGCGGGCCGCATACGCTTCGAGGGCCCCTCGGACCCAGCGGCCGTCTTCGTGGGCTTTGCGCCGCGCCGCCAGACGCTCATCGTTGCAAGGACCATCACCGCGGATGACCGCCCAAAACTCGTCCCAATCGATCTCGCCGATGGCCCAATTGCCGCTCTCCTCATCGTAGTGCAGCTCGGGATCGGGGACCTCAAGTCCCAGTGTGTGAAGTTCGGGGACCAGGTTGTTCACAAACGTTTGCCGCAGCTCGTCGTTGGTGCGTGTCTTGATCCCCCAGCGCACCAGCTGAGGCGTATTCGGCGAATTTTCATCGTGCGGTCCGAACATCATCAACGTCGGCCACCACCATCGATTGACGGCGTCCTGCACAAGCTCACGCTGCCTTGGTGTGCCGCGCGCCATGCGGATGACCATCTCCTTGCCCTGCTTCATGTGAAAGTTTTCTTCGGCGCAGATGCGAATGTTGGCCCGTGAATACGGACCGTAAGAACAGCGAGCCAGCATGGTCTGATTGAGGATCGCCGCGCCGTCGACGAAGTAGCCGATGATGCCGATATCGGCCCAGGTAAGCGTCGGATAATTGAAGATATTGGAGTACTTGGCCCGGCCTGCGAGGAGTTCCTCCAGCATTTCCTCACGGGTCACGCCCAGGGTCTCGGCAGCATGATACAGGTACTCGCCGTGGCCGGCTTCATCCTGCACCTTGGCCAACAGAACCATCTTGCGCCGCAGATTGGGCGCCCTGGTAATCCAGCCCCCCTCCGGGAGCATGCCCACAATCTCGCTGTGGGCGTGCTGGGAAATCATCCGGATCAGCTGGCTGCGGTAGTCCTCCGGCATCCAATCGCCAGGCTCGATCTTCTCGCCGCGTTCGATCCGGGCTTCGAATTGGGCCAGTTTTTCCTCATACGAACGACCGTTGGACTTCTCGGACATTCCCCGCTCACTCCTTCTGCCTTCCCGTCTGGTGACCTTTCGCGGACGTGGGAAGGAGGTTCTCGATCCTGTTTAAGTATTATAGTCCGGTGGGCGGGCTCGGCTCGTCAACAGCCTCACGACTCGGGCGGTTTCCCGTCCGGCCACTCTGGAGCCTCGTCCTCCGCCCAACGGCGGCGAAGGGCCTCGTAGTCCGGCTGGCGCTTCTCGTTAAACGACAGCACGCCTTCCCGCGTTTCGGGGCTGGTGTTGTGAATCGCAAGCCAGTCGCGGCCATGGCCGATCGTCAGATGCCATGCCAGGTCGCGCCAGAAGTTGAGCTGCTGCTTTGTGTAACGCGTCTTCTCCGGGAACTTGGCCAGCAGCTTCTCCACCAGCTCCTCCACTGCGGCGTCCAGCTTCGAACGCGGCACGACGCGGTTCACTAAGCCCCAATCATACGCCTGCTGGGCCGGCACCTTCTCATTCAAGAACAGGATTTCGCGCGCCCTCCGATCCCCCACGATCAGCGGCAGGAATTGGGTGGCGCCGGCCAAGGCTACGCTGCCGTGGCTCGTACCGACCTGCCGGATGTAGATGTCGTCGGCTGCGACGGCCAGATCGCAGCTCATATTGAACTCGTTTCCCCCGCCCACGACCGCGCCGTTCAGCCGGGCAATCGTGGGCTTGCCGATGTTGCGCAATCGCTCATGGCAGTCGATAAAATCCCCGATCCACTTCCAATAGTCGCGCGGGCGCTCCAGGAACTGCTTCTGCTCCTCCAAATCCGCCCCGGCGCAGAACGCGCGATCCCCGGCTCCGGTAAGCACCAGGACGCCGACCGTGTCATCCCAACTGACGTCCTTGAAGGCGGTGCTGAGCTCCTCCAGCATGCCATGATTAACGGCGTTCATCACCTCGGGTCGGTCGAACGTCACCGTGGCCCTGCCGTCGCCCTTCTCATAGCGGATAAATTCGAATTCAAACTCGTCCGCATCCCGGCCGACGTACTTGCGTTCAGACACCTTCTTCCTCCTCTCAAAGTTCGATGCACCCGCCGAGCCACCCTTCTCCGGGGCCAGCGCGCTCAATCAGTGACCCGAGCTCTGCGCCGCAGCAACGGCGCGGCCCGATAGCGCGGCTCGCGGTACTCTCGCTGCATATGATCCAAGACATCCACCACTCGGCGCCAGCCGAGCTCCTCGCCCCACGCCAGCGGGCCCTTGGGATAGCTCATGCCCAAGCGCATCGCCTTGTCGATCGTTTCGGCCTCCGCGATCCTTTCCTCCAGGGCGAATGCCGCCTCGTTGACGAGCGCGCAAACAATGCGGGACAGCACTAGCCCCGGCCTCTCCTCAACCCAGACCGGAGATCGACCGGCCGCCCTGATGATCCGTTCGGCATTCTTCCTCATTGCGCCATCGATTGCCGGAGCGCCAACGAGGCATGCTGCTCCTGCTTCGACGAAAAAAAGCGCGTCGAAGCCGACAAGGCGTGCGGGATCCTCGACCCACTGCGCCACCTCGGACCAAGCGACGTCGTTGAGCTGGCAAAACACGGGCCGCTCCGAGGGCAGGCCTCGGTCGACTCGCCCCAGCCGCGCCTTGAGTTCCTCCCGCCGGCCCGCCAACACGACCGCCGCCCGGGCGCCGTCCGCCCCATCGACCGGAGCGAAGCCGGCGCCGTCCAGATGCTCCACCACCTCCCGATCCCAGCCTCCTCCGACAACCCACAGCTCGCCCTCGCCACTCGGCTCGGGAATCTCCAGCTCAACGTGTTCGAGGCGCTCGCCATCGTCCGTGTAATGGTAGAAGCCCCGGCCCGATTTGCGCCCCAGCTCACCGGCGTTCACCTTCCGCCGCTGAATTGGATGGGGCCGGAAGCGCGGATCGTGGAAGGTCTGTTCGTAGACGGAGCGCGAGGCCTCCAGATTCACATCCAGACCGATCAAATCCATCAGCTCGAACGGGCCCATCGGAAAGCCGGCGCTCTCGACGACCGCGTCGATCGCCGGAGCATCAGCCGCGCCTTCGCCCAAGAGGCGCAGCGCCTCGCCGTAGAAAGGGCGCGCCACCCGGTTCACGATGAA
>CAZFCJ010000098.1:0-12976 GCA_964517315.1 uncultured Anaerolineaceae bacterium
CTCAAAGCGCTCAAAGTAGGCCTCGTTGTCGGCCATGGCCTGGTTCATCATGTGCTTGAGCTCGTAGTCCAGCACCAGCGGGACGTCCTCGATCTCGCCGAATGTCAACAGCTGGCGTTGGTCGATGAACAGCACCTCCCCTTCGGCCGCCTCGGCCTTCACCTGCTCGCGCAGCCGGGCCAACGATTGCTGCGTGACCCCCGGGCTTGGGAGCGAGAGGGGAGTCCCATAGCGCAGCACCCACCAGACGGGGACGACCACGGCCAGCGCCAGGGCACTCTTGATGAAAGGATGGCTCATGAACACGTCCCCATGCCCGGAATGCAGCACTTGACGACCGGCGACGGCCGACAGGATCACAAGGCCGACCAAAAACATATCAAAGTTGTGCAGGTTGTTGCCCCCACCGATTTTCACGCTGGCGACGAGTCCGACCGCCAAGAAAGCGGAGAACGCCGCTGCCGTCCCCATCCACGCCAGCCAATCCCAGCCGAACCAGCCCTTCCAGCCGGCGTAGAGAAGGACGGCTGCGATCGGGAAGGTGGCCAGGATTAGGCCCGGCACGAGCCCGACCGGATTGGTGGGGCTCGGGAGCAATCGGTACCAAAGCAGGTCTTGACTGAAGGCCGTGCCGTAGACTGGACCCGGCTCGGGGAAGAAGAAGTTCATGAACAAGCGCGACGCCCCGGCGCCGGCCAGCCCGCCCACCGCGACGAGCGCGGGGGCAGAAATGCGATCCGCCAGCCGCCGTCCGCGGACCTCCACGAGGATCCAGACCGTGCCCCAAATCGCGGGCGCGACCAACCACGTCCAGCGGCTGATTCCCGCGTAAAGACTCGCCAGACCCGCAACGATGGCCGTCCAGCCCGGACGGTCCCGGCGGAATCCGAGCGCCAGCAGGATCCCGCTCAAAATCAGCGGCGCGTAGATCGAGGCTTGGGCCAGGAACAGGAAGGTCCACAGGGTGAAAGCGCCGATCAGCACGGGCCGGCGCAGCTGCCGGTGGGCCAGAACCCAACCCAATATGGCGTACGGCGCCGTCCACAAGGTCGCATCCCACAACCGCAGCACCCAAATCGGGACGTTGGGGACCAGGAACGCGAGGCCCCAGAGCCCGTGCCTGCCCGGTGCCAGATACGTAGGATAAGAAAACCGACCTGCGACTTCGTAGCGCTCGCGAGCGAAGTACAGCGAGTAATCCCAAATGCGGTTGCCTTCCGACCAGCTCAGTTTGAAAGGGTAGTTGACGATATCGATAAACTCGCGGGTGACGACGAAGGCCGCCCCAGCGATCAGCACACTGTAAGCGAGGCGCCAGTGCCGAGAGAGGCGATCCGCCGGTATCAGCAGGCTGGCGACCCCGGCGCTCAGGAACAGAACGACCGCACGCAGACCGGTGATCGAGAGGAGCGATTGGGTCGGACCGAATACCAACGCGGTGGGTAGAATCAGCAGCAACCCGGCCAACAGCCACCGGACGCGGCCCAGACGAGCCGCCCAGCTCTCGAACGGCTTTGCCAGGCGCTCTTGGATCCAGACAGGGCGCAATACGGCAACGGTGCCTAGCAGACCCAGCCCTCCGCCGATGACTGCGTACGCGGTCAGTGCCTGCATCCAACCGAGCGAGAAGCGACCCAGCCAAGCGCCCGTCCCGACCGCCTCCCAGGCCATCTGCCATGCAGCGTGGGCCAGCAGGAGGATCCAGGCCCCTCCGATCACGCGCAGCCAAGTGAGCTCAAGATCCCCGCGACTCATGCCTGTCCTTGAGCGTTCAATCTCAGGTCGGCCAACTGCTCCGACGCGGTGTGCAGTATCGTCCCCAGCCACAGCAGACCGGGCAGGCTCCCCGCCCAGATCAACCCTCGGGTGAGCAGCGCCAGCGCGGAGGCCTGTTCCGGCAGCGCACCCAACTGGGTGAACACCGCGACCACACCCAACTCGCGGACCCCATAGCCGCTGACCGAAATGGGAAGCAACGTCACGAAGTACGTCAGGCTGACGGCTCCGGCTACCTGAAGATAGGTGACCTCGATCGCCATCGCGTCGGCCAGCAGCCATACCGACATCAGATAGGACGCAATCCCCGCCAAATTGCAGCCCAAAGACAACGCCAGTGCGCCGGGCTTCCGAGACCAGAGGACCAACACCGCCTTAGTGCGAGCCCAGCCGCCCCGGATCCAGCGCCCGAGCGCCGGACCCACCGCCATTCCCACGCCTCCGAACCAGGCCGGAACGTTGATCAGCCCCACCAGGATCGGAAGCCCGAGCGGCAACAGAAGGATCATTCCCACCCCGCCCACAATCCGGTCGAGCAAAACGGTGGTGGAGGCCTCGAAGCGGTCCTCACTCGCGTCCATCACCCCGACCAACCGCAGGATGTCGCCCCCGACGGTCGTGGGCAGGAAATTGGAGGCGAACAAGCCGGCGAATGTCAGGCGCAGCGCCTCGCCGACGCCCATATCGATGGGCTGGGTTCGTACGAGCGCGTACCAGCGGCCCACGTTGAGCAGAAAACGCAAAAGCACGAAGGCCAGGCTGATCAGCAGGACCTGCACCCCGACCGACCCGGCCGCATCCAGCAACTGGGCCCAATCCTGGCGTTCGAGCAGCCAGATCAGCAGCCCTACGGAGAGCAGCGTTCCGGCCCAGCGGACCCAGGTGCTCCAGCGGCGGGTGCGTGTCCGGCTCATGCGGTATTCGGCTCCGCTTCCAGGGCTCCGAGCATCGCTTTCTCTAACCCGGCGCCCAGCTTTCTCCGGTCCGGATCCACCGGGAGGATCAGGCGCTGACAGGGAACTCCATCGATCAGCCGCCGCAGCGCTTCGCGCTCCTGTTCCCGCCACCGCTCAAGCCGCTTCGGATGACTCCGCCAAAATCCGGCTTTCTCGAGCAGCTTGACGAAGTTGCGGGCTTCGTAGAAATTGATCTCCAGCAGTTCCTGAACTGCGCTCTCTCGATCGGACAGCGCGGAGATCTCAGGCCCGTCCACGTCGCCGCGCTGCAGCAAGAAGATACCGGCTACCTTGGCTCGACGGGCCAGCTCGCGATGGGGCCACAATCGCTTCAATTCAACCCGGGTGGGCCAGGTGATCGCATCCCCGGTCACCCGCCGCAGCTGGCCGAAAAAGTGCACTTTGAGCCGCTCGGCAGCCGTCAGCCGCTCGGCGACCTCCGGCACCCATTGGAGCAGGTCCCCGTAGAGATGGGCCCGGGTCGGATAGGCGAAGGAGGAGCCAGCGGCCGGATCGACGATGACGTAGTCATCAGCGTGATAGCGCCAGCGGTCGTCCCCCTGGGCCAGCAGCAGCGAGCTCGTAGTGGTCTTGCCGACGCCGCCGCTGCCGGTCAAGAGCACGCTGCGCCCTTCACGTTCCACGGCCCCGGCATGCAGGAAGAGCAGTCCGCGTTGAGCCGCCAGAAAGCGCAGCGCGGAGTGCACCAACATATGGTGCACCATCGACAGCGCCCAGCGATTGCCCCTCGCCCGCACCTCGATGGAGCCGTCCGAGAGCCCGATCGCGTAGCACCAGCGGGCGAGAAATTTGTGGACATAGGCGGTTTCCCCATCTCCCGGTGTTGCCCGGGTCGACCGTCGCCAGCGCAGCGCCACGTCCGCGCGGCGGTTCTCCCCGCCCCGCGCCCAATCGTATTCCGCCTGGAAGAAGGCCACGGCAGCCGGGTCGTCGGACTCGAGCTCGAAGCACAGGTCGCCGGGGAAATGAAAGCGTTCGACGATCATGATTCGAGCACCCGCTCGAAAATCCGCAGGTAGCGGTCGGCGATCCTCTCCAAATCGTAGGGGGCGGCCAGTTCGCGGCTGGCGCGTTTCATCGAGGCGAGCTGGTCGAGATCCTGCAGGCAGCGGCGCAACCCTTCGACGAAACACGAGCGATCGCCGACCGGACAAGAAATTCCGTTGCGCCCGTCTTCGACCATCTCGGCAAGTCCCCCCGACTGCGAGGCTAGAATCGCCACCCCATGCGCCAAGGCCTGCACGGCGACCACGGGCAGCCCCTCCGTGCGAGAGGGCATCACGAGCAGATCGCTGCCGGCCAATTCGGCCTCCGCCCGCTCCGGGGCGACCCAGCCCGTAAATGTGATCCGATCCGCCAGATCCAATGCCCTTGCGGCTCTTTCAAGAGACTTACGTTCGGGACCGTCGCCGATCAGCTTGCATTCCCAGGTCAAGTCGCGGACCTCGGCCAACGCCTCGAGCAGAAAATGCAAGTTCTTCTGCGGCTGGAAGCGCCCCGCGAACACAAGCCGCGGTGGTGAATGCACGCCCTCAGGCGCCTCGATCTTCCCCATCTCAATGCCGTTCGGAACGACCTCGATGTCCACATCATAGCGGCCCTGGGCCAACCCTTTCGTGTACTCGCTCACAGCAGCTACAGCCGATGCCGCGGCCCATATCGGCGGAGTCAAGGGCTCGATGAAGCGGAACCAGCGGTTTGTCTTCTCCGGCACCGCTCCGGGCACGTCCCCAAGGTGCGCGGTGAGCACATAAGGGACATCCGTGACTCTGTGCAGTCCATATGCCAGGGCGCCAGTAGGCACCGCGAAGTGCACATGCATCAAATCGGGCCGCCAAACACGCACCTGCCGAAGTCCGGGCATCCAGCCGCCCAGGATATAGCCCACCATGGCCAGAAACGAGGCCTCGAAGCGCGAGCGGCGACCCGATCGGACACGACGAACTCGATAGCCATCGACCTTTTCATAGGCCGGCAAGCCCGGTGTGCGGGCCGTCAGCACCTGGACTTCGTGGCCGCGTCGGGCCAGGACTTTGCACAAATCCGCGCTGGCTCGGCCGCCGCCGCCGCCGACCGGTGGGAATTCGTAATTCAGGACGAGTATGCGCATGAGCTGCTGTGGGGAACGGGCGTCCCGAGCCGGAGTCGCAAACTCTACTCCGGACGCCCCTCGTCCTCGGACCTGCCGAGCACGCGGCGGACGGTGTAGGTCGGCTTGGCCTGCGACTCGTGATAGGTGCGCGCCAGCAGCTCGGCGATGAGTCCCATAAGGATCGACTGGAAGCCGAGGATCATAAACATGGTGCTGGTCTGGAACAGCGGCGATCCCAGCACCGAAATTTGGAGCATGAAGCGGCGCGCCGCCAAGAATGCCAGCACCAGCAGGCTGGGGATGATCAGCAACATACCCGCGCCGCCGAACAGGTAGATCGGCTTATGCGAGTAGCTGACCAGGAATTTCACCGTAAACAGGTCCAACAGGACTTTCATCGTCCGGCCGAGCCCGTAGTTTGTCTGGCCATGCTTTCGAGAGTGGTGTCGGACGGGGACTTCGACGATTTTGGCTCCCACCGACCCGGCGTAGGCGGGAATGAAGCGATGCATCTCGCCGTACAGCCGGAAACCCTCGAGCACCTCGCGACGGTAAGCCTTGAGCGTGCATCCGTAATCGTGCAGCCGCACGCCGGTCACGACGGAGATCAGCCAGTTGGCCACGCGCGATGGAAGGGTCCGGGTCAGGAAGGCGTCCTTGCGGTCCACCCGCCAACCGGAGACCAAGTCATGACCCTCATCGATCTTTTCGAGCAGCTTGGGGATGTCGGCGGGGTCGTTCTGCAGGTCCGCGTCGATCAGCACGACGACGTCGCCGCGCGCGTGATCGATGCCAGCCGCGATGGCAGCGGTTTGGCCAAAATTGCGTCGGAGTTCGACCACTGCCGCATGCTCTGGGTCGGCCGCGGCGATGTCCTCCAGGACGCCTCCGCTGCCGTCGGATGAGCCATCGTTGACGAAGATCAGCTCGTAGTTGCGTCCCCCCAGGGCCCCATGGAGCCCCTGATGCAGCGGCTCCAAATTCTCCCGCTCATTGAACACCGGTATGACGACCGAAACTTCGACCGTGGACGGATCCTTCTTTCCCCCTTTCTCGGCCGTCGCCGGCGCCGTTCGCTGGGCCATCCGGAAGCTCGCTCCTCTAATCGACCGCGTTGCCGGTGCTATGCAGTACGGCTGTGACCCCGCTCTCCCAATTGTGCCACTTTTCAAATTTGTCCTTCAGAACGGCCAATCCTTCTCCAACCGGTTCCAGACCCACCATCTCGAAATCGGCATCGACCATGATGCGCACCAGATCGTCAAACGTGACCCTGGCCTGCCAGCCAAGCTCGTTACGCGCCCGAGAGGCGTCCGCCCGCAGTGCGTCGACCTCCGTCGGCCGAAAGTAGCGTGGGTCGACCTCGACGTGGTCCTGCCAGTCGAGCCCTGCGTAGTCGAAGGCGGCCTCCACGAACTCCCTCACGCTGTGGGTCTCCCCCGTCCCGATCACGTAATCGCGCGGTTCGTCCTGCTGCAACATGCGCCACATGAACTCCACATACTCGGGCGCGTAGCCCCAATCACGCCGGGCGTCCAGGTTGCCCAGATACACCTTGGGCTGAAGGCCCGCCTTGATGCGCGCCACGGCGCGGGTGATCTTGCGCGTGACAAAGGTCTCGCCCCGCCGCGGGCTTTCGTGGTTGAACAGAATTCCGTTGGCCGCGTGCATACCGTAGGCCTCGCGATAATTGACCGTCATCCAGTAAGCGTAAGCCTTGGCAATTGCATACGGGCTGCGCGGTCGAAACGCGGTGTCCTCATTCTGGGGAGGTTCGGCCCGACCGAAGAGTTCGCTGGTCGAGGCCTGGTAGAAGCGGGTCTGGATGCCGCTGCGCCGCACGGCTTCCAAAATGCGGGTCGTCCCCAACCCGGTCACCGAACCCGTGTACTCGGGCATGTCAAAACTCACCTTCACGTGGGACTGCGCCCCCAGATGGTAAATCTCTTCAGGCCTCACGTTGTAGACCAGATTTGTGAGCTGCTCGCCGTTGGACAAATCTCCGTAGTGCAAGAAGAGTTTGGCGTTCGGGTCGTGGGGATCTTGGTAGATGTGGTCGATGCGGTCGGTGTTGAATGTGCTGGCCTTGCGAATCAGGCCGTGGACTTCGTACCCCTTGCTCAGCAACAGCTCAGCCAGATAGGAGCCGTCCTGGCCGGTGATTCCCGTGATCAGGGCCTTGGGCATATCTCTCTCCTCTTGAACCCATCGGAGTTAAAATTCAGGCGTTGAATTATACCTCCCCGAAAGGCGCCGTCAAGCGGCGCGCGGCGCCGCGGATCGACGATCGCGCCACAAGTTTCCGAACAGCCAAAGCAAAGCTGAGCCGCCCAACAGACCGAGGGTCTCAACCAAACTCAAGCGCGGCGTACCGTAGTAGCGGCCCACATACCAATGCAGAAAAATCAAGGTGCCACCGACGACCAGCACGCCGGTCCGCTTCAACCAGGGGCTTTGCGCCCGGGCGGCGTGGACCCATGCCCAGCCCACCAGTGCGGCCTGCAGCACCAGCGTCCCGGCCCGATAACGCGGATTGTCCCACAGGTCTCCCGCGGCCCGATAGGAGGCCAAGACCGCCCCCAACCACACGACCAGGGCCAAATACGTGGCCAGGGACCTGACACTCGTGGCCCTCAGCGCGGCCAGCGGCGCATAAAGAAGAAACGGCAGCAGGGCGAACCAACCGACGGCACGCGCCACCGCAATCGCCCGCCAAATCGGCAGGCCGGAATTGTCGGCCAGGGCCGCCGGCAGGAACGGCCGCGTCAATCCATACAGGGTAGCCATGGGCAGATGCGCCCATTCGGGGGTCAGGGCGAAGACATTTTGCACCCAACCCGAACCGTCCTCCAGGGTTGCAAGTTGAAACCGAGCGCCCTCCTGCAGCCAACCCATCAGCAGGGAGGGCAGACTTTCGGCGTTCACCCCTTGCACGCCGGACCAGGCCTGCCAGGTCAGCGCCACGCCGATTACGGCGACCGCGCCGACCCCGATCAGACCCAGCGCGGCCCGTCTTGGCAGGCCGCGTCCCTCCCAAATCCACGCCGCCCCCAGCAGCGCCGCCATCAGCAACGCAAACGGAGGGGAAATAAACAAGGCCAACGCGAATCCGGCCGCCATGGTCACCGCGGCCGAGCGGAACGCTCCGACCCGGGCCCGAGCGTAACCGTACAATCCAACGGCCAGCGCGGGAACCAGGAACGCCTCCCGCATCTGGGAGGCGCCGAGCAGGACGAACTCGGGGTACAGCGCGACCGCCCATGCGGCGATGATCCCGGCACTGCGGCCGAAGACCATGCCCGTGAACCCCCACGTGAAGAGAACCGCCAATGAAGAGATCGCCGCCGCCAGCGCGGCCACGGCAAGCGGACGGTGCGTTCCTTCGCTCAAATAACGGTGAATCGCCGCGCTCACGTAAAGCAGCCCTCCGTACTGATCGCTGGCCTTGCGGTCCTCGAATGAGGCCCAGAGCGGCCTGTCAGAGCGCCCGCGCGCCCACGCATCGGTGTCCCGTGCGTAGGCGTCGTAGTAGACGTATCCCGCGCGCTGGGCCTTCTCATCGTAGCCGTGGACGGGCAGCGCCTTGAACAGCCCGACGGCCACCACAAGCCGCAGCAGGACGGCCACGACGACGGCCGCACCGACGGCCCGCGGAAACCTCTCCCCGCCGACCGCCCACCATCCCAGGGCCAGCAGGCCCGCACCGATGAAGCTCAAAGCGCCGTACGCAAGCAGGGCGGCGCCGAAGTCCCCTTGGGAATCCAGCGCCGCCAGCGCGGCTGCGACCAGGAGCGCGCCGCCGATCCAAAGGGTCCACTTAGGCAATGGGCTCATGTCACTCCGACGGGCCGGATCCACGGCCAAACCACCTCCATCCAGCCCAGATCACGGTCAATATCACAGTCGTCTGCAAGGGTACCAGAAATCGGGGGTTGTCTCCGTGGTCGACGAGAGTCTGAACGACGGAGGTCAGGAGCACCAGAGAAGCGGCGACGAGGATCAGGTTCGGCGGACGCAGCCGGCGCCGGATCCTCGACGCGACCACCACCGCGGCGGTGAAAAGCAGAAACAGACCGTTGGCCACGACGCTGATGGCACGCCCCAAAAGGACCCAAACCGGAAGGATCGACGTGAGCGGCGGTCGGGCCGCATCCGCTCTCCAGTACACAGGGGCCTTCCAGAACCCAATCCAGCCCTCGACCACGTTGCGCAGGTAGAGGCCGGGATGTTCCCAGATGAGGCGGACGGAGAGCCGCTGCAGCTTGGCCGAGAGCGCGAAGAAGCTCAGGCCGGTTTTTTGGCTCAACTCGGGGATCGCGTCCCAGATGGCGTTGGTCTGCACCCCGCGGGCCTCGATCTGAGCCCGTCTGTACTTGAGATAAGTATCCCGGATGAGGGCTTCGCTCTCCGGCAGGTGCTCGAAGAATTCACCGGTATGCTGTACGAGGTGATAACCGCCCATCGTCGTCGGTGACAACATCCCGTAGTGTGTGTAGACGAACCCCATCCATCCGCCCAGCAGAATCAACGGGGGGAGTGAGAACGCCCCCGCCCATGCCAGCCTGCGCTCCCAGCGGGAGGGGATCACGAGCACGAACGGGAGCAGCACCACCGGCAGGAGGAAGAACAGGGTGCGCACCAACCCGGCGAATGCGGCAACCGCCCCCAGCGCCAGCGCGAGCGGATAGGCCAGGCCCGAATCGGACTTCGCCTCCAAAGCCGCATAAAGCGCCAATGCCCCCACAACCAAGAACGTCGTCAAAGACTCACTCAGCAGATTGGCTTCGAAGAGGAGCTGACCCGGGGACAGGTTGTAAAGCATACCGACCCCAAGGCTCAAACCGGGGCTGTGTGTCAAGCGCCAGGTGATGGCGAAGAGCATCAAAGACGTCGCCAGACCCAGGCCCAGTTGGGCCACGAAGATCGCGGTCTCCTGGCGCCCCAGCAGGCCGACGAAAAGCGGATACCCCGGGACTCGAGTGGCGTCGTACGCGGAAAATCCGTGTTCGTAGAGCACCTGCGATAGGCGGAAATAGGTGGGGGTGTCGCCGTAGGAGACCGGCCCATAGTAGCGCATGACCAGCGCTCTCTGCACCAGGCCAAAGGCCGCCAACCCCGCGAGCCAAAGCCAGGGCTCGCCCGTCTCGTCGCTGATACGCGTTGAGTCGGCCATGATCAGCGGCCGAGCCCCTCGAGCGCCTGCTCGGCGCGCGCCCGCCACGTGTGCCTCTCAGCCTGCCGCCGCGCCGCGCCGGCCAGCGCCGCGCGGCGGGAATCATCCCGCCGCAGCGCTTCCAACGCCTCGCGCCAGGCGGGCAGATCATCGGGCGGGAGCAGCACCGCGTACGTCTCCTCCAGGACCTCACGCAGGACCGGCAGGTCGCTGCTCAGTATCGGCCGTCCGGCGGCCAGATATTCGAAGGCCTTCATCGGGCTGGCCACCCCCGACGAATCACCGCCCCCGCTCACCTCAATCCGTTCCTGGTACGGCATCAGCAGCAGATCCGCGGCGGCCTGCACCAAGGGTAGATCGCGGTTCGGTATGAAACCCATGAGCTCCAGGTTGGACACCCCTTGTTGTTGCGCTGTCCTGCGCCACTCATCCACGGCATCGACCGACCCCCCGGCCCACACGAATGAAACATCTGGGGTTTCCCGGGCCAACGACAACATCAGCTCCATCCCCCGCCCGGGATACAAATGGCCGGTGTAGCCGGCGGTAAAACGATCCGGAAGGCCCAGCTGCTTCCGGGCCTCGGATGGGCCGGGCAGGTCTTCATAGAGCTCTAGGTCAACCGCGTTGGGCGCCAACACCGTCAAGTCGCGCACCTGCTGGGAGTCATAGCTGTGCTCAAGCTGGCGCCGCAGAGCCCGCGTGGTGACCATCAACCGCACGGCCCCCCGTCCGGCGAGAAAGCGGCGGAACAGGCTGGGCCCCATCCGACCGGTGGGAGGGCCGTGCATCTCGAGGACCGTCGGATGTCCGAGGGTAGCCGCCAGCGCGGCCGCCTGGAGCGGCCATGTGTACACCAATTCCGCCCCCCAGCGCCGCGCGGCAAGCACCGCACGCCCACAAAAATCGTAGCGCTTCATCCCCGGCAGGTAGCTCATCCGGCGCAGGGGAACGGGCTCCCTCAGACCGTACAGTCTGCGCAGGTCCCGATCGGAAATGGTTTCGCCGTAGTCGGGCGCCCAGAGCTGAACCTCATGACCCAGCAGGATGAGCGCCTGACAGGCCTTCATGGTTTGCAGCGCATTGGCGGCGATGCCGGGCACTTCTGAGGTGCTGATGCACGCGATCCGCACGTCAAGTGCCGCCGGGCGCCCAAGCTGGCTGCGATTCGGCCCGCTCGATCTCGACCAGCGTCCGCCACACCAGAACCAGGCTGGTACCGACGAAGAACGCGCTCAGCAGGGCCGCCATGCCGTGAGCGCCGGTCCTGGGCACCAGCGCCAGAATGGCGGCGACTCGGAGCACCGCACCCACCAAGTACACCTTGGTCGGGACCTCCGGCTTGCCCAATGGCAGCAGCGTGTTGCGGTTCCAATAGAAGATGTTGACCACGACCACTCCCGCCAGCAAGATCAGCAAGCTACCATAGGCGGGTGTGAACGAGGGACCGTACGTCACGCGGATCAGCCAACGTCCAAACAGGACGAGGCCGGCCGCCGCGCTGAGACTGTAGGCGGCCGAGATCAGGCTCCCGCTGCGCAGGAGATAGCGCACGTTCTCCCAGCGACGCGCGCCCACCTCGCGGGCGACCTCGCGATAGGTCGTGCTGATCAGCGGATCGACCGGGATGAGCAGCACGTTGGTGAAGGCCAGTGCCAGCTTGTAATAACCGGCCTGCAGCGGTGTGCTCAACGCGTTCAGCCAGAGCATCTCGGAGTCGCGGGTGATCAAAGTGAGGCTGGTGGTCAGATTGGTGCTGACCGCGAACCGCGCCATCTCACGCTTGCGCGGCGCGATCAATGAAAACGGCGCCCTCCACCAGCCGGGCCCCCATTGTTGCCGGGCCTCAAAGAGCGCAGCCAGCGAGATCGAGACGGCCCAGGCGGCCTTGCCGGCCAGGTAGGCGAGGACCACCTCCAGCAGCCCTCCACCCCGGAAGTAGGCCGCCGCGATCAGGCCCAACGTGAGTACGCTCTGCGCCAACGTGATCACGGCGATCAGCCGGTAACGATCGTAGATCTGGAGCAGTCCGTTGGCGCTCTCGGCCATCAGATTCACCAGCACGGTGAGCCCGTAGACTGCGAACAAATTGGCCAGACCCTGATCCGGTGTGAGGATGCGCGCCGCGAGCGACGCCAGCGCCACGACAACCCCGTAGGCCAGGACCGAGGTCAGGATCTCGACCATTCCGGCGAACTTGAACACCGCAGCGGCGTGCTGGTCCTTGCCCTCCTCGCTGTATTCGCCGACGTAGCTGACGACGAGCTCCCCCATGCGAAACGAGGTCACCCGGTTGATCAGCCCTGAGAACTGAGTGATGGCGCCCAAGGTGCCCAGGCCGGCCACGCCGAGGATCCTGCCCGCCAGCACGCTCTGGCCGAAGCTCAGGGCGGCCGAGCCGGTCTTGGCGCTGAACAGATAACCGGAATTGCGGATCACTCGTTGCAGCAGTGGATTGTGAAGAAAGCGCTGCGGGATGTCCCGCAGCCGGCTGAACAGGTCGTCGCCCATGGGCTAAAGGTCCGAGGTGTCGACCTGACTGGCCCAGTCGCGCTCCTCGAGATACCAGGTCACCGTGCGCTGAAGGCCTTCTTCAAGCGGAATTTGGGGCCGCCAACCAAGCAGCTCTTGCGCCCGGTCGATCTTCGCCCACGTCGCCGGCACATCGCCCGGCGCCGGACCCTCCTGCTGAATATCGGCCTCCTTATCCAGCAGCTTCTCCAGCAAGCCGATCAATTGGCGGATGGAGACCGGCTGGTCGCCACCCAGATTGATCACCTCGTAGCCCAACGGGCGCAGTGCGGCGACCGTACCGCGGGCGATGTCGTCCACATAGGTGAAGTCCCGCTGTTGACTGCCGTCGCCAAACAGACGCAGCGGCCGACCCTCCGCGATCCACTGCACGAAGCGGAACACGCTCATGTCCGGCCGCCCGGCCGGACCGTAGACGGTGAAATA
>CAZFCJ010000099.1:0-12929 GCA_964517315.1 uncultured Anaerolineaceae bacterium
CCGGAACCCGGAAGTTCAATCGGAGGGCTTGTAGGTCAGCACGCGGCCCCACAGGCTCATGGTCCCCCAAATCCCGCGACGCAGGCACTCCAGCTGTACGATCTGGCTGTGGTCGACGAACAGATTGACCTCCGGACCGTAGTTCTTGATGTACCAGGCAAATACGTCCGGGTCCGCCGCTTCGAACATCACCTTCTCCAGGCCGAGGCGGTTGATCACCTCGGACACGACGTCCGTGCGCCATGAGGCGACGTTCTCGGTGATGCCCTCGGATTCGATCATGATCATGTAGGCGCCGGCGTCGAGGAAGCGCTGAGCCTGGCGGACGGCCCAATCGGGGTCTTGGGTGCCTTCGGCTTCGAGCGCCTCGGCGCGGGTGGCGCCGCCCGCGCCGAACTGGATGCCCACCTCGGGCTTGGCCTTCAGTCCGGCCGCCTGCACCCGCTCGACCAGGGCCAGCCAATCGTCGGTGGGCAGGGTGATGAAGCCCGCCGAGATCTCGATAATGTCGAAGCCGACCTCTTTGCAGGCCTGGATGTACTGGTCGACCGCCTGTTCGCCCTGGGTGAGCACGTACTCCATGAAGCCCCCGGTTGAAACGAGCACGTCGTGTTCATGGGCCAGGTCGAGGATGGCCCGCAGCGCGGCCTCCGGCATCAGCGTGAAGGAGCCGCCGGCGAACTTGAGAGAGTCGACGTACGGGCCCATGGTCTCCAGGATGTCCTCGAGATACTCGGCGCCCATGGGCGTGTAGTATGGCCCGCGGATCTCGGTGATACCGCGCGAGCGCGGTTTGTCTTCCCGAAGGTTCGCATTCACGAAGCTGAAGGGGCCCTCTTCCAACGGCGTGGGGGACAAAGCGTTACCTCCTCATGATGTCGGTTGCGAAACGCGAACGAGCGGTTCCATCAGTTCGCTCGCCCTGATCGTCTCTATGTCTTTCACGGCAGCCGCAATTTCATCCTGCAACTCCGCGGGCAGCAGCGGGGCGGCCAGGCGCCGAAACTTCTCAAGAGCGCCGTCCCAATCCATAGGACGCGTGACGAAGCCTTCGTAGTCCGTCTTCTCGATGGAGTGCGTGGTGCCGTCTTTCAATCGAATGGTCACTTTGCACGGCATCTCGTCGGGGAAGCGGGCGCTGTATTCCGGGTCGGGCGCCACACGCACCCGCCGCAGCAGATCCTGCACGTCCTCGCGCTCGATCCGTTCCTGCTCGTACTGGGCGGGCATCACGTCGCCATCCAACAAGGCCGCGGCGAGTATGTATTGCAGGCTGTGGTCGGCCTCCTCCTTGCGCCGGACAACCGTCTTGTCGCCTTCCTCGCCGCCGCCAATGATGTGATAGGCGACGTCGAAGATCCGCACCTCGATGGCCTCGATTTCGGAAGCGCTGAACCCGTGCTGAGCTTGCAGCTCGACCGCGCCCTCGGTGGCCGACTGCGAATGGATCTCCGCGTTGTACTTCTTAACGATGGTGCGGGTGACCCGTTCCAGGTCCTCCGCGACCCAATCGAGACGAAACGTCCCGGCGATCGACTCCATGAAACCCTTGTTGCCCTCGAACACTTCGGGCGGGCCGGTGATGCCGCGCATGGCCAGAAAGGCGGCGTGGGTGGCGCCGAACGCAGTGTGAGGGTAGGCGAGGCCTTTCCAATGGGAGAGCTCGCCGGTGCGCGTCACCCGCAGCGCGTTGAGGGCCGTGCCGCTGATGGCCAGGGCGTTGGCCGTGCGCGCCGGGCTGAGGGCCAGCGCCCGGGCGGCCCCGGCTGCGGCCGCGTAGGATCCCTGGGTGGTGTGGTCGAAGCCCTTGGCCCGCACCGGGGCTTCGTCGCTCAGCCTGCAGTGGACTTGGTAGGCGGCGGCTAATGCGGCCAGTATGGTCCTTCCATCGGCGCCGGCATATTCGGCCGCGGCCAGCACGGCGCTGAGGTTATCGCTCGGATGGCACGTCTCGCCTTTGGCCAGGTAGCTGTCGTTGAAGTCCAGGTAGCGGACCAGGGCGCCGTTGTAGAGCGCGGCGCGGTCCGGGGCGGCCTGCCCGCCTCCGATGAGCCCGGCGTGATCGGCGCCGTCGAAGTCGGCGAGCTGCTCGCGTATCATGCGGATCGGAGGGCCGTCCAGCGCGCCGATGGCGCAGCCGAGCGAGTCGAGCACGCGCACTTTGAGCGCCCTGATTGCGGCCTCGGAAAGATCGTCGTAGGCGGCGTTGGCCACGAAATGGGCCAGTCGCTGAACCTCGGTGACCTCGGTCATCTGTCAGGAGCCTCCTGGGCCGAGAGTGGGCCGATGGGCGAATTTCCGGAAGCCCAAAGGTTCAGGCGCGACCCATCACCTGTCACTTGTCGCGGATCCAGTTGGTGACTCCGCCGTCCAGAAGCACTTCCGATTCGCGCTGTGTGAAATCGAGCACCACCTCGAAGGTCCCGTCTTCGCCCTTGATCCGCACGGGGAGCGCCGCCTGGCCCCGCCGCACGGCGTCGCGAATCCCTTCCACGATGAGCACATCTCCCTGCTCGAGCTGATCGTGGACGGAGGGGTCGGCCAGGGTAGCGGGGAGGACGCCGAAGTTGATCAGATTCTGAAGATGGATGCGCGCGAATCCTTTGGCGATCGCCAGGCGCAAGCCGAGGTGGCGCGGCGCCAGCGCGGCGTGTTCGCGGCTGGAGCCTTGCCCGTAGTTCTCTCCGCCCACGACGGCATGGCCGGATCCCTCGCGCACTTGCTTGGCCCGCTCGGCATAGGTCGGATCGACAATCTCGAAGGTGAAGTCGCTGATGCGCGGGATGTTGCTGCGGAAGGGTAAGATGCGCGAGCCGGCGGGCAGAATTTCATCGGTTGAAATGTCGTCGCCGAGCTTGAGCAGGATCGGGACCTCCAGGCGATCGGGGATCGGGTCCAGCTCAGGCAGTGAAATGATATTCGGTCCCTTCACCAGCTCGACCCGCTTGGCCTCGTCGTCCGGCAGCGGGGGAAGCAGCATGTCGGTGTTGATCACCCGCTCGGATGGGGGACGGACCTTCGGATACGGGAAATCCAACTCGCGCGGGTCGGTGATCACACCGGTCAGGGCGCTGGCGACCGCGGTCTCGGGGCTGACCAGATGTACGCTGTCCTCCCTGGTGCCCGACCGGCCGGGGAAGTTGCGCGGTACGGTGCGCAGGCTGATGCGGCCGGTGGCCGGGGCCTGGCCCATGCCGATACAGCCGTTGCAGCCCGCCTGGTGGAGCCGAGCCCCGGAGTGGACCAAATCGCCCAACCCGCCCCCGGCCATCAGCTCTTCGAGCAGTTGCCGGGAGGTGGGGTTGATATCCAGCGACACGCGGTCGGCGATCTTGCGCCCCTTGACCATGGCGGCGGCGACGGCGAAGTCTCGGTATCCGGGGTTGGCGGATGAACCGATGTAGCTTTGGTAGATCTCCTGGCCGGCCACCTCACGCACCGGGACAACATTCCCGGGGCTGCTCGGCAGCGCGATCAAAGGCTCCAGGTCGCTCAAGTTGATTTCCTCGATCCGGTCGAATTCGGCGTCTTCGTCGGCCCCGAGCTCGACCCAGGCTTCGCCGCGGCCCTGGTCCTCCAAGAAACGCTTGACCTCTGCGTCGGAGGGGAACACGGTCGAGGTGGCTCCCAGCTCGGTCCCCATATTCGCGATCACGTGGCGGTCCATGGCCCGCAAGTTGTCCAGGCCGGGGCCGAAATACTCGAAGATGTAGCCCAGCCCTCCATCGACGTCGTGCCGGCGCAGCATCTCCAAGATCACATCCTTTGCGCTCACCCAGTCGGGCAGCTCGCCGACCACTCGGACGCCCCAAATCTCGGGCATCTTCATGAAGTAGGGCTCACCGGCCATGGCCATGGCCACGTCCAGGCCGCCGGCGCCGATGGCGAGCATACCCAGCGAGCCGGCGGCGGGGGTGTGACTGTCGGAGCCGATCAACGTCTTGCCCGGGATCCCGAAGCGCTGCATGTGCACCGGGTGGCTTACGCCGTTGCCGGGCCGGCTGTACCACAAACCGTAGCGCTGGGCCGCGCTCTGCAGGAACAGATGGTCGTCCGGATTTTTGAAGTCGGCCTGGATCAAATTGTGATCCACGTACTGGACCGAGGTTTCGGTCCGCACGCGATCGAGGTCCATCGCCTCCAACTCCAACATGACCAGGGTTCCGGTGGCGTCCTGAGTCAGCGTTTGATCGATGCGCAGGCCGATTTCCTCTCCGGCGATCATTTCACCCTCGACCAGGTGCTGCCGGATGATTTTCTCGGTGACGGTTTGAGCCATAGGCACGCTCCTAATCGGGTAAGCTGAGATCGTTTCTCCAGGACCGACGAGCGGCACGCTCGGTCGGAGCCGCGAACCTAGGATAGGCCAGCGGGCTTCGGATGTCAGTATGACTCATCATATCGTATCCGATCAACCCTCGAACGAAGTGCCCGAGACCGGACGTGTGCCGGGCACTTGGATTCATCGGGCGAACCCAATGTTGGTCCGTGCAAAAATGAAAAAGATTTGTGGGGAGCTGGGGTGGCACGTGGATACGCAATTATGCTCGCAGGCGGTTCACTCGCCGGGCCGGCCCAAGCCCGGCCCGTACACTCGGCGTAGGATTCCGCTCGGGTGTCGGAGGGCGCCCATTGGAGTATGAACGATATCTCACATGCACGCAAATCCAAGGGCCGTCAGGCGGATGCGTAGTTTCGTAGGGCCAACCGGTCGCCCTTGGGACGTGCAACCGGTGTGCATCCGAGCGGTTCACCGGAGTGAATCGCGGCAGCTCTGGCCAGCGGCCAATGGCCAGAGGCCGAAGTCTGTGGGCCTGCGGCCTGGTTGCTGCGTTAAGCGTGAGTAGCGCGGGTCAGACTCCCAGCACTTTGCGGGCCTCGCGGATCATCTGGTTCGTGTAGCCCCATTCGTTGTCGTACCAGCTCATGACCTTGACCAGCGTTCCGTCGACCACCTGGGTCATCTCGAGGTCCAGAATCGAGGCGCGGGGATCGCCGATGATGTCGCTGGACACAATCGGGTCCTCCGAGACGCCCAGGACCCCGCCGTAGCGCTCGGACTGGGCTTCCTCGCGGAAGGCGTCGTTGACCTCTTCGACGCTCGTCTCGCGCTCGGTCACGAAGACGATGTCGGCGATGGAGCCCACGGGCACCGGGGCGCGGATGGCCACGCCGTCGAAGCGGCCCTCGTACTGCGGCAGGGCGCGCGTGGTGGCGACGGCGGCGCCGGTTGAGGTCGGCACAAGGTTGGCGGCGCCCGCGCGACCGCGCCGGATCTTCTTGTGCGGCGCGTCGACGATGGCCTGAGAGGAGGTGTAGGCATGGATCGTCGTCATGGTCGCCTTCTCGATTCCGATCCTGCGGCCCATCACTTCCACCACCGGCGTGATGCAGTTGGTGGTGCAGCTGGCGCAAGAGATAATCGCGGGAGCTTCATCCCCGCTTTCATTCACGCCGTGAACGACCGTCATGACCTCATCTTTGGTCGGCGCCGACAGGATCACGTGCTTCGCTCCAGCCTCGAGATGCTTCTCCAGGTCGGCCCTGCGCGTGAAGACGCCCGTCGATTCAACCACCAGGTCGACCCCGAGGTCGCCCCACGGCAGCTGCGCCGGGTCCTTCTCACTCAGGAATTGGATGGACTGGCCGTCGATGACGAATTTGCCGTCTTTGGTTTCGATCGGTTTGTCGTAACGACCGTAGACCGTGTCGTAGCGCAGCAGGTAGGCGAGGTTGTTCTGGGGCACGATGTCGTTCACGGCGACCAAATCGAGCCCGTCGGTGTCCATGATAATCTTCAGCGTGGCTCGACCGATACGCCCCAAACCATTGATTGCTACATTGGCCATGGATGCGGCTCCTTCCTGGGTAACCGTTGTCTTTCGCGTTCTTAGGAGTTTCGTGCGATGAGCGGGTCGATAACTTAGCCTTTCGCGCTCAGGCGTTGAGGGTTGAATCGATAAATGGCTTCAAAAGCGGCGCACAGATCAAGGTACTGCTCCAACAGCCGAATCATGAGGAAACGGTCCGTCACCGTCTGGCGGGCCTTCTGTCCCATCCGTTGGCGCAGGTCATCGTCCTCGAGTAATTCAACGATGTGATCGGCGGCCTCGTCGACCGAGGACACGAGGAAGCCGTTTTCTCCATCGTCAATCTGGTGGCGAATGCCCCCCACATCGCCGCCAATGACGGGCGTCCCTTTCCACATCGCCTCGGTAACGGTCAAGCCGAAACCCTCGCGCAGCGACTTCTGGAGAACGACGTGCGCTCGGCTTTGCAGCGCGTTCACCAGAGCCGTGTCCTCGCGGCTGAGGATCATGATGCGCTCATTCTGATGCTCCAGAAGCGACTGGTAAACCTCCTCGCCTTCCGGGTCGTCGGTGGCCACATTCCCCAGCAGGACGAGCGTGGCGTCGATGTGCTCACGGGCTTTCTTGAAGGCCCGGATCACGCCTTCCGGGTCCTTCCAGCGATCGAAGCGTGAAATCTGGACCACGAGCGGGACGTCGGTCGGGATATCGTAGTGGTGAAGTCGGCCCTGCACCTCTTCCTCGCTCAGGTCGCGGTTCTTGATGGTGAACGGATCGATAGCGGGGTAGAAGAACAGCTGGGGGGCTTGCAGCTCCCGCTCGTACTCCTCCAACGTCAGGATCACGGCGTCATAGTCCTCGATGAACCCGTGCAGGTAGCTCCATACCTCGAAGCTCGGCTGGCTCAAATCGACGTGGCAGCGCCAGATCCAGGGCGCTTTCTTCTTGAAGTGCCGGATGAGGGGAAGCGGCTGCGGGTCATGGACGACCACCATGTCGTGGGGCAGCCACGTCCTCACTGCGTTTTCGTGAATGACGTTCTCGTAAACTTGTTTCTTGAGCTCCGTCATGTTGATCTCCGCGCCCTGGAGCGCGTTGTGGAACTTCTTGGTCACGTTGAAGAAGTCCGGCGCGCCTTGGATCACGCGCCATTCGCTGCTCATCCCCACTTCGGTCATCAGCAACGTAAGTGAGGAGAGAAGCTCTGCGACACCGCCGCCATAGTAGGTGGAGTTGATATGGGCGACGGTCAGGCCCTCGAGCGATCGCGCCTTGTGCCGCACGCGATCCACGGCGTCTTGGCCGACGATGGGCACGTAGTCGTCTAGCGAGGGGAGCCGGTGCATTCATGCACCTCCTTAGCCACCCGCAGGTTGCCGATCAGGCTTCCGGAACTTGGAACCGCAGGATCGCCGCGCACTCCCCGTCACCCGGCACATCCTCTTGGGAGACGAGGAATACCTCGGCCCCGCCCTCAAGGCTCCGAATGGCAGCCAGATCGAACAGGTCGTCATCCCCCGGCTGCCGGCCGTCGTGGACCTCCGATGAGCCGGCGTCCGGGTCGAAGCTGCCCCAGAGCTGGGTGTCGGAAGGGACGAACAACAGATCCACGGACCCGGCGCGAGCCGCCAGCAGCACGTCCTTGACGTTCTCCGCGCGGCGATCGGCGTCCTGCACGTTCAGGTATCGCTGCCGGGCCTGCTGTTCCCGTTCGCGGAAGTGGGGCTCGACGAGCGGCCAGGTCAGCCGGTGAAGGTCCTCAGCATCGAGGTCGCTCGGGACATATTCGAGCTCGCCCTCGACCAGTCTCGGGTACTGGTTGACCTTACGGTAATGACCGATGAGCTCTTCGCCGCCCACGACCGTCAAGAGGGGCTCTTCGTCGGTAGCGAGGACTTTGTAGACTGCGTCGTCCAGCGCGGTGAGGAACCGCAGCAGCTGTTCGGTCTCAATTTCACCCTCGGCTCCGGCCCCGTGGCCGTGGAACATGGACTCGCGGCCGGCGACCGTCAGCCGCCCGGTTTGTGTGTGCCATTGGAGCTGCGCCTCTGGGTCGTCCCACTGCAGGTACTCGGAGAGCGAATTGGGACTCCCGGTGAGCGCGACCTGCTGGACGCCGTGGCGGCCGGCCCGAAACATGCGGATGCCCTCCCGCTCTAGGGCCAGGACGTAGTAGCGGACCTGCCCAGTAGCGAAGGGCAGCAAAGGCTTGAGGTGGAAGCGCTCGGCGACCACCGTCCGTTCGGGCACGGCCTCGGGAAGCTGTTCGGTTTGGGCGCCTTCGGAATTGAGGAACAGGGCCAAGCCTTCGCTCTGGTGCTGCCAGAAGTCGTGGTTGCCGATCAGCGCGCTGGCGGGTTGAAGCACGTCGTCGATGAAGCGGGCGCGGTGTCCGAGGGCGTCGAGCTCTGCGCGCGCCGCGCGCAAGTTGTTCTTGAATCGGATCTTATTCTGCTCGATCTGGTCCCCGGCCTTGACTGTGGGCATGTAAATCGATATATGCGGACCGCCTTGGCTTGTCGCCAGGCGTTCGACCGTCGCCCTGGAGGGGGCATTCATGGGCGGGGGCTCCTTATCCGGTGGGGCATGGTGGGATGGCTTGGCAGCTCCATCTGGCGTCGAGGCTCAAATCCCGGGTTCGGGCCCGTCCTGGATATCCGGGCGTTTCCAGTGCTCCTTGAGCTTCGCTCGGCGTTCCCTGACTTGGCGCTCGAGCGCGTCGAGCGCGCTCTTCATGGCTGCTTCGACGGTGTTGGCTTCCTTGGAGGCAACCAGCGGATCGGGGCGCATATGCACGACCACTTTGAACTCATAGCGAAACGCCTCCTCACCCTTGGCGACTTCCTCGATGGTGACCGCGGCGCTGACCATATCCGTGTGATTTCCTTTTAGGTCGGCCAAACGCCGCAGCGTCTTGTCGCGCAGCTTGTCGGTGAAACTGTCTGTGTCCGAACGTATCTCGATGGGAAAATCCGGGGTGGCCATACGACTCCCTCCTAATGAACCTTCTCGAAGCGGGTCGGGACGGTGGGTCGCCCGAGTTCATTTCAGCTCTTTCAGTGTAGCAATCGGCCCTTTGCGAAACATTAACCCCCGGCGTTGGGCGTTGGTCCCGGAGACACCGGGTCGGGCTCGCGCCTGTCCGCGGGCCCTTGGACGACGGGAGCCCGCTCGCGTGTGTAGCTCCATATCAACAAGGCCCCGACGGCCATCGCCAGATATCCGAGCAGCCCCGCCTCCGGCCCGAAAGGCCCGCCGGTGATGAGCTCGGGCCCGTCCACCTGATGGGTCAAGAGCTTAAATCCTCCCAGGCCGCTGACGGGGAAGCCGAAGATCGGTCCTTGAAAGAAATTCCAGCCGATATGCACCCCGATCGGCAGCCACAGTTGGCCGGTGCGCAGCCAGCCGTAGGCTAAGAAGTATCCGGCCAGCAGGATGCCCAAGGTGGAGAAGACGCCGGAGGAAGGGTTGAAAATATGCAGCACGGCGAAGATCGCCGAGGAGACGAAGAGCCCGAGCGGAAGATTAAGACCTTCGATGAGGGTCTGGAGATGGTAGCCGCGGCTGAGAAGTTCTTCCTGATAACCGACGATGACAAAAATCACGAGCCAGTTGAACAATGACGCCACCGCCGATCCCGCCGGCGGGGACCCCAGCCCGGTGCCTTGCAGTTCGAGCCAACCCGCCGCCCATTCGATCAGGAAGACCATGCCGAACAGCGCGCCGGGCATCAGGAATCCAAAACCCAGATCGCGCCAGGTGTACTCATCGATGTTCAAGCCCAGGCTGAGGAACGAACGTCGATCCAACCAGCGCCGGGCACCCCAGGTGGAAAGCGTGATCGCGGCCAGCGGTCCGAGCAGGAAGATCGGCGAGGCCAACGCCTCCGGCGAGGTGAAGTTGAGGTCCACCAGACCCAGGAAGGATCCGCCCAAGATCAGGGTCAGGCTGAGGACGATGTAGAGGATTCCGGTGGCGATTCCGTGCAGCACCAGCCGCCATCCTGAGCGCAGGCGGCCGTCATCGGGTGAGAAGAAGACCCAGCGCAGGCGGCGTCCGGTGGGGCGTTCTGGCGCGTCGTTATCGATCATGATCGGTCATTCGGCCTCCGGGGATGGCTCACGCGTTAACCCGGTTTACGCCGTCAAACGCGGCCGTCTTGTAGCATTCGGCGAGCGTGGGGTAGTTGAAGACTGTGTTGATGAAATAGTCGATCCGCCCGCCGAATGAAAGCACGGCTTGGCCGATGTGCACCAGCTCGGCGGCGCCCTCGCCGATGATATGCACGCCGAGCAGCCGGCGGTTCTCCAGATGGAAGATCAGTTTGAGGAGACCGGTCTGATCGCCGATGATCTGGCCGCGCGCGATCTCGCGGTATTGAGCCTTGCCGACCTCGTACGGGACGCCGTCTTCCGTGAGCTCCGCCTCGCTGCGCCCGACGGTCGAGATCTCCGGGATGGTGTACACGCCGAACGGGAACAGCTCCGGCACGCTTTCCGCCTCCACGTCGAGGGCGTGGCAGGCGGCGAGGCGACCCTGCTCCATCGAGGTCGCCGCCAGGCTCGGGAAGCCGATCACGTCTCCAGCGGCGTAGATATGGGGCACTTCGGTCTGATAGTTCTCGTTCACGGTCAAGCGGGCCCGCTCATCGGCCTCCAGGCCGGCGTTTGGCAAATTCAGCCTGGCGGTGGCACCGGTGCGGCCGATGCTGTAAAGGGTCTTATTGGCCGAGATCTGCTTGCCGCTTTGGAGGCCCAGGCGGACGCGCTCCTTGCCGTTCTCGCTGAAGGGTTGAACCTCGGCGACCGATTCTCCCAAGCGAAAGGTGACTCGATTCTGACGCAGATGGTACACGAGCGCGTCGATGATCTCTTCATCGATGAAGGGCAGGAGGTGGCTGCGCCGGTCGACAACCGTCACCCGCACCCCGAGAGCGGCGAAGATGCTCGCATATTCGAGGCCGATCACCCCGCCGCCAACGACAGCCAGCCGGTTGGGAATGCGGTCCAAGTCTAAAATATCATCGCTGATGAAGATACGTTGGCCGTCGAAGGGGATGTGATCGGGCCGCGTGGCCATCGTACCCGTAGCGATCACGATATTGGTAGCGGTGACCTCACGCTGACCCTGTCCCTCCACGTCCTGCAGCCGCAAGGTGTGTTCGTCGACGAATGAGGCCTCGGCGGAGAAGAGCTCAACGTCGTTCCGCTTGAGCTGATGGCGCACGACATCGATCTCGTTCTGGATGACATGCTGGGCTCGAAAGAGCAGATCTTCGATGGTGATGTTCTCTTTCACGCTGTACGAGGCCCCGTACAGGCCGCGCTCTCGGTAGCCGGATAGGTGCAGTGCGGCCTCGCGCAAGGTCTTACTCGGGATGGTGCCGGTGTTGATGCATATGCCGCCGACCACGTCCTTGCGCTCTGCGACGCCCACCCGTTTGCCTAATTTTGCGGCTTGGATCGCGGCGCGTTGGCCCGCCGGTCCGGATCCGATCACGAACAGGTCGTAGTCATTTGAGGGCATGGTTCAGCTCTATCCAATCCAGGCTGTTTGGCTGATGGATTAGGCATTATCTATCATACTGGAAGCGGGAGTGATCACCGGCCGGGCACCGGCTGCGTGCTGTCCCGGGGTCGGGTTAGAGGATCTGCAGAAGAAAGCCGCGCACAACATGGCAGAGGCCCGGTCGGACGGATGAGAACACGTGGTCGGCGTGCGGGAAGCGGTCCCATCGAATGCGAGGCAGGGCTTCGATCAACGGTCGGTAATGCGCCGGCGGAAAAAACTCATCTTTGTCGCCGGTGACCAGCTGAACCGGTATCCCGCCCAGCTTCGGGGCCCAAGTGGTGAGCGGGCGGAGCTCGAGCCATTCACGCTGGAGTCGCTCCGCATCTGTACTGTGCAATGCGCGGGCGAAGTCGGCGGCCTCGTCGGCGGCGAGCGGACGCTGCCGTGGGTCCGCCAGTGGTGACAGCGCGCAGACCGCGCCCGGAGCGCTCATCTCGGCAGCGGCGGCCAGGGCGACCCAGCCACCCAAACTGATGCCGACCAACGCCACTCGAGCCGGATCCACATCCTCTCGCTGCGTCAGCCAATCCACGGCCGCACGCGCGTCGGGAACCAAATGTCCCAATCTGTAATCACCTTCGGAGCCCCACGAGCCGCGGTAGTGGAAGTAAAGGCAGTGAAGCCCGCTGGCCCGCAGCACCTGGGCCAGATCCAGATTGCGTTCATGACCGGGGATGCCGTGCAGCAGCACGACGCCCGGCCGACGACCGCCCCCGCCGGCTCGGTAGAAGCCGCCGAGCAGACGGTCGCCGTCGACGTTGAATTCAACAGCCTCCAAGCCCGGCGCGGTCAGTCCTCGGCCTCCTGTTCTTGGCCCTCGCCGAGCAGGCGGCGCAGGGTGCGAAACCGTCCGGGATCCTCGGGAGGCGGTTGGCGGCGCCGCAGCAGGAGGCCGAGTGCGCTGACCGCGGCTCCGGCCACCAGCGTGGTCAACTGCGCCTGGCCGATGGTCGAGGTCACCAGGACGACGACCATGACGACGATCCCGATCAGGATCAGCGCCGAGCCCAGGCGCGAGAGCATGGCTGCGAGCCGGTGAGTTTGTCGTGTTTGGGGTGTGCAGGTTGCGGGTCGGTTGGAGGTCGCGTGAGGTTCATGTCATAGGGCCCGCAGGGTACTCGGACCCGTTCACCCCGAGTGTCCCTGTGCGCTGTGGAGGGCAGGCGGCGTGGATCCCAAGCCGTGTCGAAGGGCGGCGTCAGCGGATGACAGTGTGAATCTGCTCGTGCATGTACAGCGGCAGGTAGTACAGGCCGCCCGCGTTCTTGCCGCTGGAGCCGGACCCTTTCCAACCCCCGAACGGTTGGTAACCTGGCCACGCCCCGGTGGTCGAGCCCTGCGGCCGGTTGACGTAGGTCACGCCCGCCTCAATCCTCTCAAAGAACCAATCGGCTTCATCCTCGGAGCCGTAAAAGCCGGCTGTGAGCCCGTATATGGAGTCGTTGGCCAGCTCCATGGCCTCGTCCAGCTCGTCAAACGGTTGCACCATCGTAATCGGCAGGAACATTTCGTGGCGCCACAGGCGGTGGTCGCCGTCCACGTCGGCCA
>CAZFCJ010000100.1:0-12876 GCA_964517315.1 uncultured Anaerolineaceae bacterium
GCTCAGGGCGTTAGATCTTTTTGGGTGTTGGAGGTTTTGCAGCCGCGTTCGGATCAGCGAGCTGAGCGTACGCTAGTGGATAACGAAGAGACAATTTCGATGGGCCTCAAAGATCTCGGCGAAGGTCCCATGGTTTCCCCAGGATCAATCCGCACCATCTTGCGCCTTTTCCCGCAGCCAAACTCCTGCCAGCACGGCGGTCAGAAGCACGAGCGGACCCACATCCAGCAGCCAGTGGATCGGCGGCTCGCCGACCGCATCCATGACGTGATTCCCGGCGTGCAGAAAGCTGGCGCCCAGTCCCAGTGCGAGCAAGGCCCGATGTCGTTCCAGGTCGCGGGCCGCCCACATCAACGCCACGCCGATGGGCAGCGTGAACGTGGCCGTGTCGCCGATGAAATGGCGGTTGTACGGCGGGAAATGGCCGACCGTCTCGTAGAACCACATCGGCGCGGCCAACATGACCAGCGCGGTGGCGGTGTATATCGCGCCCGCGACGATTGTCAGCGTCTTGGTCCACCGCAATCCTCTCATGTCAGCTACGACTCCGTCTTTCCGCCTGGCGTTGGGGTTTCCCGGCCCCGGACGTGCTGGTTCCATGTCAGGCCGTCCTCGGCGCGGTCCGGCGCCAGGTTATGCCCCTCCCGGAATCCACGCGACAGGCCGCCGGGCACCGGGATCCGCAAAACGGGCTTGCGCACCCCGTTGGCCTCCAACCATGCCCCGAGCATCTCATCCAAGGTGAGGACCTTCGGGCCGGCCAAGTCGGGGGCCCGCCCCTGGGGTCCTTCCTGTACGATGGCTGCCAATCGAGCCGCGACGACGCCGGCGCTGATGGGCTGGAAGCGCCAGTCCTTGGGGACCAGAATGACGGGCAGCTTCGCCAGCGTCTCGATGATCCGGCGCACAAACGCGTGGAACTGCGTCGCCCGCAGGATCGAATAGGGCAGGCCCGATTCGGCCACCATTTCCTCCACTTCGAGTTTGCTCCCGTAGTACGAGAAGGCGATCTCATTCACACCGACGATCGAAATGTACACGAAATGATCGATCCCCTCCTCCTGGGCGGCGCCGATCAAGTGGCGGCCGCCGTCGATCTCGACGGCCGGAGGAAATGGCGCGCTGGCCGCGTGCACGATCACATCCACGCCGCGGACGGCTTCCCGAATCCCTTCGCCGCTGACGAGTTGGGCGACGGCCCATTCGACATTTTCTCCCTGACCGGGTTCGGGTTGTCGCCGGCTCATGATGCGCACTTGGTAGCCCATCTGGTCTAAGCGCCGCCGAAGATGCCCACCCAGGTTTCCTGTGCCTCCCGTGATGAGAACTCTCTTGTTCATCCCCATCTTCCTTGCTTCGATCCCCTCTCGTCAACGGAGACGGGATGCCTGTACCATCTTTCCGCATGCGAGCCATCAGGGCGATCAGGAGCCCGACGGAATTCCACGCGGCTGGGTGAAAACGGCATGCCAGGTTCGGCGACAGAGCGAAGATCACTCCGGCGATGGGGGCGGGTCCACGCGATCGGGCGCGGAGGAGGGGCCTAGGAGCCGCCGTAAAGCGTCTCCTTGCCCTCTTCCGCCCTGCGGCGCAGTTCCTCTCCCTCGGCGAGGCCGACCGCGGCGTAGAAGGATTCGTCGTAATCGCGCGTGCGCACGACGACGGGCATCGGGACCGCGTGACCGAGGATCAGCGCCTGCTGGCGGGTGTCGAGGCGGGCCAGCACCTCGCGCAGCGCAGCCGCACCACTCACTCCTGAGAAGACGGCCCGGATATCGGCCTCGTTGTCCAAGAGGCCGGTGACGCGGGTACCGATTTGGCTCATCACCTCGTCGTCAATTGCGCTCGGGCGCTGGTCGACGATGAGCAGGGTGACGTTGTACTTGCGCAGCTCACGGGCGATCGTCCCGAAAATCGTGTGGCTGGCGATCGCCGGATCCAGGAAACGGTGGGCCTCCTCGATGACGATCGTCAGCGGCCTGGGGTCGTCGGCCTTCTTGCCCGCGGCCAGGTTCTTTCGCCGCACGTAGCGCTGGCGAATTCTGCGGGTGAGGTAGTTGGCGACCAGCATATAGGCCGCCAGCTCGTTGCCGTAGGTGCCGAACTCCAGCACGACGCTGGTGCCGCTGTTCAGGCGCTGGAAGATCTCGTCCACCGCGTCATCGCCTTCCCCGGGCACCAGGAAATCCATCCGGCGGAAGAACTCGAACTTGCGCTGCATGGCGCCGAGTGTGCCGGCGACGATCCGCTGTGATTCGAGCAGCTGCTGGAGGTCCTCCGAGGCGGGTCCTTCGTCCAGCAGTTTGGAGATCCACTGTGCGCCCAACTGGCGCCGCAGGAAATAAAGCGCCCCGGTCTGGACGTCGCTCAGGCCGAGCAGGCCGCTGAGCATTTCCACGTCTTCCGGCTCGATCTGCTGGTAGCCGATCTTCAGCACGCGATCGATCTTCGACCCTCGGGCGCGCGAGGTGGCCTCGTCCAACGTCACCACGCTAACCTGCCCGCCGGGGAAAAGCTGCCGCAGGCCCTTGTACTCCCGTCCGGCTTCGTCCTTCACCGCCCAGCCGTAGTCGTTGTGCATATCGAAGATCAGCGTCGATGCCAGCCCGGACTGGATCACGCCGGCGAGCAGCGTGCGGGTGACGAACGACTTACCGGTGCCGCTCTTGCCGAACACGCCCGAGGAGCGTTCGACGAACCGCCCTAGGTCCAGATTGACCTGCACGGATTCCATCTCCAGCGGCGTGCCGACGAAAAAGTGGCGTTCATCCTCCGGGCCGAACACCCGGGCGACGTCCTCGCCGGAGGCCTCGTACACGGCTGAAAAATGGGAGGGGATGGTTTTGATCGGCGTCGGCTCGCCGCTGGCTTCGTCCAGGGTGAGCATGGGGCTGATGTGGGCGGTGCCGTAGGCCAGCGACCCGCGGTACACCTCGGCGGCGAAATCGTCGTCGGAGGCGGGTGGGCGGCGACTCAACTCCGGATTTGTGCTTCCCAAAGCGATGTCGGTGAGCAGGCCGAAGAACTGCCGGCCGGTTTCACGGCCATGGATCACGACGTAGCGTCCCACGGCCAGCTTTTCCATCGAGAACCTCGGATGCAGCTTGACCGTCAGTCCCGCCGAGAGAGAGCCGTCCACGACGACCCCCAGGGGCGACTCGGGGCGTTCGGGGAACAGTTCATCGAATTCGGGTCGCTCGCTCATGAGGTCTCCCTGGACGCGGTTTGGAAATGGGGGCGCCTCACGCAGCGCTGCCCAGGCTGCGGAGCAAATTGCCCAGACGGACCAGATCCTCCCCGAGCAGCCGCGTGCAGGCCCGACCGCCCTCGATCAGAAAGGCGCGCCGTTCGCGGTCGGCTCGCAGCCGGGCGGCCTCTCCCAGCGCAGCGGCCAGCAAATCGTCGGCTGGAATCTGGCTCGCGCCGAGGATGAGCGGGAGGTAATCCCAGCTCGATGTGAACGCTCTCACGGCGTCGGCCGGCATCCGGCGCACCGGCGCCAACGTCAGCGGCGGCTGGGGCGGAAGCGTGTAATGGTAGGTCCCCTGGCGTTCGTATCCGACCGCCAGGGCGCTGAACTCGACCGGCACCTGACGGTTCTCCTGTCCGTCGGCGATCTGCTCGGCGGTCGCGGCCTCGGTGGTCGCGATCTGCCGGGCGAACTCGTCGTCCTCGACGCTGATGTCGTAGATCAGGCCGACGACCTGGCTGGCGCCGCCTTGGGCCTCCGCCGTGCAGAAGCCGCCGAAGGTCGGCACGTCGGGCTCAGGCAGACGCAGTGCGCCGACGAACCCGCGCGTGCTGCAGCGGGTGACCCTCCCGATGAGACCGTCATCCGGTGTCATTCAGCCTCCTCCTACAGGCGGTGGCGGCGGCGATGGCCGCTCCAGCGCTTGATCAGGCTCTTCTGGGATCGTCTCGGATTGAGCCCGTGGCGCAGGAGGGCCTGGGCGAGCAGTCTGTCCAGCTCCTCGCGCTCGGCATGGGAGACGACCGCCAGCTCGTGCGCCCGTGTGAGCGCGTAGGCAAAGCCGCCGGTGGCGCGTCCTTCTTCCAGCAGCCCGGCGTGGACCAGGTTCATCAGCTCGGGTTTCTGGGCGACCCAGTGGGGGATCTCGACTCTCAGCAGGGCGTTGGGCGAGCTGCGCAGGTAGAAGAAGCGGACCTCATGGCCGGCGGCGCGGAACTCGCGGTTGACGGGCGAGCCGTGGATGAAGCAGGCGCTGCGCTGCCCCACTTGCAGACGCCGTTGGAACAGCTCGTCGTCGGTTAAGCCGCGGAAGGGGTTGGCGCGTAGCTCGTCCTCGTCGATCGACCCCTCCGGCAGCTGGCCGAGGTGGGCGAGCGCCAGCACGTTGGCGTGGCGGGGCCGCTCGACGACACCGGCCAGCGCGGCGCCGCACTCCCGCAGACGCGTGAGATGGGCGAGGTATTCGGAAAGGAGTTCGTCGACCTCTCTTTGTGTTTGGTCCTTACCTTGCAACAACAGCCACAGGAGCAGGCCGTTGTCCAGCAGGGACAGAGTCGGTTCACCCTGCAGCTGGTGGGCCATATCGGCCAGCTCGCCGAGCTCGGCCACGTCGCGACGCCCGTCGATCAGATCGGCGTTAGACAGGCCCCCTTGGCCCCCGGCCAGTTCGCCCGGTTCATAATGGAGTGAAGGTCGGCTGCGGGTGGCCGGCGCTGCGCCGGATCCGCGGTGCAGGTGGATGCCGCCGATATTGATCAGCGCGTACATGGCCGCAGCATGCCGATCCGGGTAGACCTGAGAGCCGTCGGCGGCGACCACATGATAGTTCGTCGGTCCGCGAGGCGGGTCGAAAGCCGCGCTCGGCGGTTCATCGGCCGGGATCGCGCCGGACCAACGATCTCCGGCCCGGTCGATCCTTGCTTGAAGGGCTGCACCATCGAGAGAGGCGAGCTCATCTACGGCCGTGTTCGCCTGCGATAGCCGCTCGCGCAGGGTCCGCGCCCGCTGAGCGACGGTTTGGCCGGCGGCTTCAATCTGCGGTACGAGTTGGGGGAGGTCTAGACTCATAAGGCGCCTGAATCGAACAACTGTTCCGCATTATAGCGTATAGCAAGACCGATGCAAGGAGCCGGAACCATCGAGCGATCACCCGCTTGTAGCTCAGGCCTGAGCCTTGTGCTATACTGCGCGCGATGAAAGCCAAGCAGCCTACTGAAGAGACCATCGATCGCCGGCTGCGGTCACTTGGCTTGGCGGGGTTCAGCGCGGCTCTCCTCGAGGCTCTGGCCCCGGTTGCCTCCATCGGTGCCCAGCTCGCATATGTGCTGGATCCGTTTGTTTCCACCGGGGGGCGACAGGGCTGGCTGGCGGGGTTGGCCGGGATTCTGGAACGACCCGAGCGTTTGGACGGGTTGATCGAACGCCTGAGAGACGAGCCCGAATGAGCTCACTTCAGCTAGCAGGATTAGGAACGCTCGGCCTTTTCCTCCTTCTTCTTCTCCTCTTCGCCACAGTCGGAAGGCGCTGGCCGTCCGTCTTTCGACCCCTGCCGGGATTGGACGCCCTGGGTGAAGCGATCGAACGGGCTGTCGAGGACGGCAGACGAGTTCATCTCTCGCTCGGCACCGGTTCGGTGATCGGCGCCGACAGCGCGCCGGCGCTGGCCGGACTGGCCACGCTTGGCCGCATCGCCGAAACCACATCCATGAGTGACAAGCCCGTCGTGGCGACCACTGGCGACGGGGCCATGGTTCTGCTCGCTCAGGACACGCTGCGCACCGCGTATGACGAGAGCGGCGCTCGCGGCCGCTATCAGCACACGTCCGGCCGGCTGTTGGGACCCTCTCCATTTTCTTACGTAGCGACGTTGCCGACGATGCTGGTCACCGAGGATGTGTCGGTTCATCTGATGATCGGCGCGTACGGGGTCGAGGGCGGCTTGGCCGCCGATTTCGGTGAGCGGCAGGAGGCGCATGTGCTGGCGGGCACCGACGACGTCCAGTCACAGGCCCTGCTTTACGTTACGGCCCGCTATCCGCTGATCGGCGAAGAGGTCTTTGCCACGCCCGCTTACCTCGACGTGGAAGGCTTGCACCGTGCCAGCCTTCACACGCAGGACGTCGTACGATATGTGGTTGTGGGGGCGGTCCTGGTCGGCACTGTGGTGCGCACCCTGGGGATACTGCCGTGAAACTCGGGCCCTACCTCGTTTGGGCGGCCGTAGCTTCAGCGGCAGGTTTCCTGGTCCTTCTGGGTTATTTTTTTGACGTTGACATCCTCGTCGGCGTCCGCCTGCTGCTGATCCAATGGGCTGTCCTCCTGGCGGCAGCGGCCTTGCTGCTCGGGCTGTTCAACCTGCTCTCCGTGCACTGGAATAAGGTGGGATTGCAGGAGACCGGCTGGCCGTATTCGTCTCTTCTCATCCTCTCATTCCTGGTGACGCTGGTGCTGGGGCTGCTTTTCGGCCCGGACTACCAGGTCATTTTGGCCCTCTTTCAGCACGTTCAGCTCCCGGTGGAGGCCAGCCTGTTGGCCCTGCTGGCGGTGACGCTCACCCTGGCGGGCTTCCGCTTGTTGTCACGGCGCCGCGATCTGACCAGCCTGGCATTCATGGGTACCGCGTTGCTGGTTCTGTTGGGGACCGCGCCCTGGCCCGTGGCTGCCAACAGCATCGTCGCTAGAGCGACCGGTGATCTGCGCGCCTGGGTGACCCAGGTATGGGCGGCAGCCGGGGCGCGGGGCATTCTGCTGGGGGTGGCCCTGGGCGCGATCACGACCGGCCTGCGCGTCCTGCTGGCCTCCGACCGACCGTACGGGGACTGATCCGATGGCTGAAATTCGCTGCCCAATGTGCAGCAAGCTCAACCCTGAAGGCGCGGATGTATGCGAATTCTGCGGCGCCCGGCTCACGCCGCTTGTTGTGGACCCCTCCGAGGCGGCCGAACACGAGCCCGAGGAGCAGCCGCGCCGCGATGTGCCCGAGGAAGGCGGCGAGGAGGACGCCCCGGACTGGCTGGCGAGGATACGCGAACGAGCCCAGCAGGAGCTGCCAGACGAGCCCGAGCCGGAAGAGGCTGCCGACGACCAGCTGGGTTGGCTGGACCGAATGCGGGCCGCAGAGACCGAAGAGAGAGGCGCGCCGGAAGGTGAAATCCCGGACTGGGTGGCCGAATCTGAGGAGGAGAACGAGGTCCCGCCGGAGCCCGATGACGAAGGCGAGGATTGGCTGGGCCGACTGAGGGATCAAGCCGAGGAGCAGGCTGAGGCGGCGGAAAGCGAGCTGGAATCGCCTTCGCCAGAACCCGCGCCCGACTTCGAAGACCGGAGGGAGGAAGCCGAGCAGGGGCCCGACCTCGAGGAGGGCCCGGTGGAGGAGGGCGGTCAGCTGCCCGGATGGCTGGCCGACACCTCGGTCGACTTGGACGCGATCGAGCCCCCTCCCGGAGAGTCTGCTGAGGCTCCCGGTCCTCCGGAAGAGGAAACGGCCGATTGGTTCGGCGAAATCGTGGAACCGCATGAGGAGGCGTTCGCCGAAGAGCCGCCGACCGAGGAGGAGCCTGCTCCGCCCAGTGAAGAGCCGGTGGAGGCCGACGAGGGGGAGGACCTGCCCTCGTGGCTCGACGATATCGAGGCGCCCGAGGGCGAGACCGGATTGCCTTCTTCGCCCGCGTTTGGCGATGAAGAAGAATGGGAGTTCGAAGAGGAGGACCTCCCCGAGGAGCCTGTGTTCCCCGACGGAGAGGGGGAATCCGAGATCCAAGCCGAGGTCGAGCCTGAATTCGAACCCGAGATCGATCCCGGGGTGGAGCCCGAGATCGAGGAGCCAGCGCCGGATCGGGAGGACTTCGCGGCCGAAGAGTTCCTCGAGGAGGAAGAAGTCCCGACCGCCGAGGAATCCCCGCCCGACGAAGAGGAACTGCCGCATGTGCCGGCCCTGTCCATGGACGCCGATGAAGGGCCCAGGTTCGAGGAAACGGACGACTTCGATCTGGACGCCATAGAGCTGCCTGATTGGCTGAGCGACGCGGAGGCGGGAGAGGGCGAGGGCCCGGAGACGGCCCGCGAGGGCGATTTGGCCCCCGCCACCATTCCCACCTGGCTCGAGGCCATGCGGCCGGTGGAGACCTTCGAGCCGGTCGTAGAGGGTGAGCCGGAAGAGGAACAGGTGGTCGAATCGGTCGGCCCGCTGGCGGGGCTGCGCGGCGTGCTCTTGGCTGAGCCGATTGTGGCAAAGCCGCGCACCGCATCCGCGACCGGAGCCCGCCTGCAGGTCACCGAGCGCCAATACGCGCAGGCTGAGCTGCTCCAACGCATCGTCGATGAGGAGGAACAGGAGCGAGCGGTCGGCCGCGAGGAGCCCCGGCGTGTTCCGCTGGTCCGCTGGCTGGTGGGCGTTTTGCTGCTGCTGGCCGTGCTGTTGCCGCCCCTGACCGGTCGGCCGTCGTTTGCTACACCCGAGCGAGTGTCACGAGACCTGGGGCCGTTGGTCGAGACGGTTAATGCGCTGCCTGCTGAGCGGCCGGTGCTGGTGGTGTTCGACTATGAGCCGGGCTATTCGGCGGAGCTCGACGGTGTGGCCGGCGCGCTCCTGGAGCATCTCTTCGCCCGGGACATCAACGTCGTCACGATGTCGACACGGCCGACCGGCCCACCGTTGGCGCTGGATATGGTGCGCAGGGTTGGACGGCCCCATGCGGTGGAAAACGGACGTAATTATCTCCACCTGGGCTACTTGTCCGGTGGTCCGATCGCCGTGCAGTTGTTTGCTGCCTCGCCGCAGCAGGCGATCCTTCGCGGGTTCATGCTGCCCACCGATCTGGGCGTGGAATCGGGCTGGGAGGCGCCCATCTTGCGCGATGTGGAGCGCCTGTCCGACTTCGGCATGGTCGCCGTGGTGGCCTCCGGCACGGACACCGCACGTCAATGGGCCGAGCAGGCCCATCCATTCATGGGCGACACACCGCTGGTGATGGTGTTGAGCGCCGGGGCGGAGCCGTTGATCCGCCCGTACTTCGAATCGCTGGATCCCCAAGTTGACGGAATCCTGAGCGGTCTACCGACCGCGGTGGCCTACGAGCAAATCAACGGCCGGCTCGGCGAGGCCAACGCCCGTTGGGATGCGCTGGGTATCGGCGCGTTCGTGGCGGAGATGATCCTGCTGGCCGGGATCGCCTTCGGAATGGCTAATTGGTACATGGGCCGCAGGCTGGAGTAGGGGACGATGCCGAACGGTGTGCTGGACCTGGTGGGTTCCCTGGTGGCCGCGCTCCTGACGGTCATGATCCTTTCTTATTTATGGCGGGACAATCCCGCGTTTCGCGTCGCCAGCTACCTTTTCGTGGGCGTGGCGGCGGGTTATGCGGGCACCGTCGCTTGGCACACGGTGCTCAATCCTGGGCTGGTGGATCCGTTCCTGGAACGCGGCTTGGGCGTGGTCACGGACCCGACGGTCATCGTTCCGTGGGTGCTCGTCCTCCTGCTGATCTTCAAAGTTTCGCCTACGACCACGCGGCTTGGCTCCGTGTCCACCGCGCTCATGGTGGGCGTCGGCGCGGCGGTCGTGGTCGGTGGCGCCATAACAGGAACGCTGATTCCGCAGTCATTGGCAGCCATGACCACATTAAGCCCCGGGGCCGTCACGCCCACCACTGGCGAGACCGGGCTGGAACGGGTGATCAACGTGCTGATCCTGCTGGCGGGTACGATCGCGACCTTGATGTATTTTCGTTTCGGCGCCCACCAGACGGCGGCGGGCGCCAAAGAACGCGCCTGGTATGAGGCCTGGGTGGCTCGGATCGGACAGGTGTTCATTGCCATCACTTTCGGAGTCATGTACGCTGGCGTCCTGATGTCCACCATCATCGTGCTCGGGGAGCGCGTCCAGTTTCTGGTGGACCTGGCGCTGTCCGTGGTCGGGGGCTGATCGCCGAGATGGTCGAAGGCACGTTCGAGTCCGATACCCTCTTGGCGGTGGATGTGGGGAGTGTACACACCCGCGCCACGCTGTTCGACGTCGTGGAGGGGCACTACCGCCTGGTGGCCACGGGGAAGTCCAGGTCCACTTCCGGACCGCCCCTCTTCGACATCCGCGAGGGTGTGCGTAATGCCCTCGACGAGATCCACGATGTCACCGGCCGCGTATTGATCGATCAGACCGAATCTCTGATCATGCCGACCACCGGCGAGGGGGCCGGGGTGGACGTATTCGTCGCCACGACGTCGGCCGGGCCCAAGGTCCGCACCGTCCTGGTAGGGCTGATGCCGAATGTTTCGCTGCAGAGCGCGCGCAGACTGGCCGCTTCGACGTACCTGGAAGTCGTCGAGGAAGTCGGGCTCATGGACCGCCGGCGGGATGATGAGAAGATCGACGTCATCTTGCGAGCGCGACCCGACTTGATGATCGTGGTCGGCGGCACCGACGGCGGCGCCGCGGAATCGGTGATGGAGATGGTGGATCTGGTGCGAATCACCGCCGGGCTGTTCCCGGACGGGGAGCGGCCGCAAGTTGTGTTTGCGGGAAACCGAACACTGGCGGCTCCGGTCACGGAGCGGCTCGGGGACGGGGGACAGGTCACGCTCACGCCCAACGTGCGCCCCTCTTTGGGCCAGGAGGAGCTTGCGCCGGCCCGTCTGCGATTGGCCGAGGCCATCGCCGAGGCCCGCAGCGACCGGGTGACCGGTTTCGACGAACTGCTGCACTGGTCGGGCGGTTATCTGGTGCCCACGGCCGATGCATTTGGTCGCGTGGTCCGCTATCTGAGCCAGGTATACGATCCGGACAAGGGTGTGCTGGGCGTCGATACCGGTGGCACGCACACCACCGTGGCAGCTGCCTTCAACGGCGATCTCAGGCTGACCGTGCGCTCCGATCTGGGACTGGGAACCTCACTGGCCGGTCTCCTGCGGCACCGCACGGTGGAGGATGTGCTGCGCTGGATGCCGATAAAGATCTCCACCCAAGCCGTGAGTGACTACATTCACAACAAAGTGATTCACCCGGGGACGGTTCCGACTCTGAAAAGGGACTTGTTTCTGGAATTCGCGCTGGTGCGGGAGTTGATTCGCACTGGCATCGCGCTTTCTCGCTCGTCGTGGCCGGATGTGGAGAGCGGCGGTGGATCGTGGCTCATGCCGCCGCTGGAGCCAATTCTGGCGGGGGGCGGGGTGTTGGCGCGGGCTCCGCATCCGGGTTATGCGGCTCTGGCTTTGCTGGACGCCGTTCAGCCAGTCGGTATTACGACTCTGGTGCTGGATCCGCATGGGCTTTCAGCGGCACTTGGCGCGGCGGCTGGACCGCTGCCGATGGCCACAGTGCAAGTGCTGAATTCGGGCAACTTTGTCAGCCTGGGGACGGTGGTCGCTCCGGTCGGCCGCGGCCGGCCGGGACAGCCGGTGCTTCATGTTCGTATGGACCCCGAGGACGGCGGAGAGAGCCTGGAAGGCGAGGCGAACCTCGGGCAGCTTATCGTGCTCCCGCTCAGGCAAGGTCAGCATGCGCGCCTGACCTTGCGACCGGAGCGCGGCTTCGACGTGGGCTTTGGCGGGACGGGTCAGGCGGGCGCCCTGCGGGTCGGAGGCGGCGCGGTGGGTGTGATGATCGACGCGCGCGGCCGCCCGCTGCAGCTTCCTTCGAAGCCCTCCACGAGAGTAGAGGTCAACCGTAAGTGGCTGTGGGACATCGGTGTCCGGGATAAGAAATCCTCTGGCACCGGACTTGCATCATAAAGGGGCAGAGGAGCGAAAATGTCGCCTTATTTGCCGCCCGTAACGCACGTATTGCCATTGACTACGGTCCGCCGGGAGCGGCGTTTGCCGATTGCCGGGACCGTAACCGTGCGCGTCAACGAACGGGTGCAGGCGCAGGACGTGATTGCGGAGGCCGAGTTGGCCCCCCGCCACTATTTCCTCAATCTCTCACGCGGGTTGGGGGTGTCGGTGGCCCAGACCGGGCGTCACCTGGTCCGTCAGAAAGGCGACCGCGTGGATGCTGGCGATGTGATCGCCGGGCCGGTAGGGCTGGCCCGCAGGACGGTGCGGGCGCCAGCCGACGGCGTCATTGCGGGGCTGACCCGGGGCAGGGTGTTGTTTCAAGCCCGAGGTCGGACATTCGAGCTGCGGGCTGGATTCCCCGGCATTGTGGTTTCAACCGATGGGGTGAGGACGGTGATCTTGGAGACGACGGGCGCCCTGCTGCAGGCCGTGTGGGGGAACGGAAAACAGGACTTTGGAGTCCTGCGTCTCGTCGCGGACGATCCTGCGAGCAAGTTGCGAACCCGGTCCTTGGACCTTCAGCTGCGCGGTGCGGTGGTCGTTGCCGGCCTGTGCGATAATCCGGCGCCGCTGCACCAGGCGACGGAGCTGTCCGTGCGCGGTATAGTCCTGGGCGGCATGTCATCCGAGTTGATCCCTGTCGCCCGCCGTTTGCCATATCCCGTGATCGTTATGGAGGGATTCGGTGACCTGCCGATCTCGCCGCCGATCTTCCATTTGCTGAAGGAGAACGCGGGCAGGGACGTCGCGCTGGAGGGTCGGCCTCCGGAGGCCTATGAAGCGCAAAGACCTGAAGTCATTATTCCATTACCGGCCAGCCGTGAGGCCAAGCTTCCCGACCAGCTGATCCCGCTCGCTCCCGGTCTCCGGGTGCGCGCGCTGCGCGGACCTCAGCAGGGAGCAGTGGGGGTTGTCCAGGAAATCTTGGAGAACGCGTTTGGCTATCCCAGCGGCATCCTGGCCCGGAGCGCAATTGTTGATCTGGAGGGGACGGGCCTCGTCACGCTGCCGCTGGCGAATTTGGAAATTTTGCAATAAACATGAACATCCACTCTACGTTGACGGTCATCCACACCGTGGGAGGCCGCCGAGAGCGTGAGGAGAACTGACCATGGCCGAAGATTTTGAAGTGGGCG
>CAZFCJ010000101.1:0-12875 GCA_964517315.1 uncultured Anaerolineaceae bacterium
CATAACGTCGAGCACTTCCTTGATCATCTCCGGGTCAAGCGCCGAAGTGGGCTCATCGAAGAGCATGATCTTGGGCTGCATGGCCAGGGCCCGGGCGATGGCGACGCGCTGCTGCTGGCCGCCGGAAAGGTTCCCGGGGAACTTCTCGGCTTGCTCGGGGATGCCGACCCTCTCCAGCAGGCCCATCGCCACCTCTTCGGCCCGTTCTTCCTTCCACTTGCGAACCCAAATGGGCGCCAACGTGACGTTCTGGAGCACCGTCAGGTGTGGGAACAGGTTGAACTGTTGGAAGACCATGCCGATTTCACTGCGGATTTTGGCGATGTTGCGCACGTCGTGGGTCAATTCGGTCCCATCGATGACGATTTTCCCTTGTTGATGTTCTTCCAGCCGGTTGATGGTCCGGATAAAGGTGGATTTGCCGGAGCCGGAGGGACCGAAGATCACAATCACCTCGCCCCGCTCCACGTCCATGTCAATACCGCGCAAGGCATGGAAGCTGCCGAACCATTTGTGAACATCTCGACAGAAGATGATCGGGTTGTGCCCGTTGCCTCTCCCAGGTTGGTCGCTCATCTTGCGCACTCCTACCTACGATTCGCCGACCCCGAGCCGAGCCTCCAGTCGCTGACTCGTGATCGACATCGAGTAACTGAAGACCCAGAAAATGACTGCGATGAACAGGTAGACCTCGAACTGATTGTCGAGGTACTCCGGATTGCCCTGCAGGATCGAGCGACCGATCTGCAGCAGTTCGATCACGCCGATCCCCGCGGCCAGCGTGGTGTCTTTGAACAGGCTGATGAACTGACCCACGATGGCAGGGATGACCTTGCGTATGGCTTGGGGCAGCACGATGATCAATGTGGTCTGGAAATTGTTCAACCCGACCGCGTACGCGGCTTCGAGCTGCCCCTCCGGAATTGCCTGCAGTCCGCCGCGCACGTTCTCCGCTACATACGCGGCGCTGAAGATAATCATACCAACTAGCGCTCTCAGGATCAGGTCCACCCGCATTCCGAGCGGCAGGAACAGGGGCACGATCAGCGATCCCATGAACAGGATCGTGATCAGGGGCACCCCGCGGATGATTTCAATGAAGGCTGTGCTGAACATGCTGACGACCGGCAGCGAGGACCGACGGCCGAGTGCCAAGAGAACGCCGATGGGAAACGAGATGCCGATGCCCCCAATGGCCAAAATCACGGTCACGACGAGGCCGCCCCATAGGTTCAACTGGACCCGGGGCAGGAACGAGGCTGGACCGACCCCGCGCACGAGCGCAAAGCTGAACACAAGCGACGCGATCCACGCGATGAGTAAGGTCCGCGGGCGAACCGAGCCGCTGCGGCCGATCAGGAAGCCAAGGAAGATCAGGGCCGTGCAGGCGAGCAGCGCTCCCCGGACGATTAGGTTGAAGGAGGGGGCCGGCGAGGGAATAATGGCGAAGAAGAAAAAGACCGCGGCGAGGGTCGCGGCAAACGTCCGCATCATGTTTTGCCAAAGTCCCCAGCTCACGCCGAACAAGAGCGAAAGCATCAGAAGACTCACACCGATCCGCCACAGCTCCGGTCGCGTGTACTGGCCAACCAAGTAAAGCAGCAGATTCCTGGTGACAGGAGTCCAATCGGCTCCGAAGAACACCCAGCGAAGCGCGCCGGCGACGACGAGGTAGAGGACTGCCAGCGAGACCAGCGTCAGCGCCGAATTAAACCAGCCACTGAACAAGTTCTCGCGCACCCACACCAAAAAAGTCGGCGGGTCGGGCGGGGCGGTTCCTTCGATCTGATGGCTCACGATGGCTCCCTATCTTTCAAGGAACTGCACCCTCCTGTTGTAAATATTCATGGCGAACGAAGTGATCAGGCTCATCGAAAGGTAGGCGGCCATCGCCAACCCAAAGACGGATACGGCGCGTCCGGCCTGGTTGGCGGTGATCTTGGCCACGGCGAACAGATCCGGGTACCCGATGAAGAAGGCCAGGCTCGAGTTCTTGGTCAGGTTGAGGTACTGGCTGATGAGGGGAGGGAGAATCACCCGCAGCGCCTGGGGGATGACCACCAGCCGCAAACTCTGCGCGTGTGTCAGCCCCACCGAAAGCGCCGCTTCCATCTGGCCGCGGGCGACGGATTGAATTCCGCCGCGCACCACCTCGGCGATGAAGGCTGAGGTGTACAACGTCAAACCGATCAGCAGCGCGGAAAATTCGGGCGTTAACAGCAGTCCCCCCTGGAAGTTGAACTGCCCAAGCGCGGGGACGTCGAGGCGGAGTGGCGTCCCGGGTGAAACGAGCCAGCCTAGGGCCGGTGTGAGCAAGAGGATCAGAAGGCTTGCGGGAAGAAAGTAGGTGGCGCGACCGGTGCGGACCTGGACGTTCTGCAGGTAGAAGTAGCTTACCAGCGCGAGCCCGAATCCGACCCCGATGGAAATCAGGAACGGAGCAGCGGCGTCGGTCAGCTGCGGCCAGGTGAGCACGATCCCCCGCTGGCTGAGGTAGATCGGTCCCGGCCACCGGATGGCGTTCTCGACTTGCGGAAGCCGCGACACCAGGACGCCCCGGAACCACAAGACGAGCAGGACGAGAAGTGGGATGTTGCGGTGCGCTTCTATATAACCGATCGCCAAGCGGCTGACCAGCCAGTTAGAGGACAGGCGGGCCAGGCCGATGAATGTGCCCAGGACGGTGGCCAATGCGATGCCGATCCCGGCCACGCGGATTGTGTTGACAATGCCGACCATGAACGCGTAGCCAAATGAGTGCGAGGTGGTGTACGGGATGATCGATTCGCTGATCGGGAATCCCGCCGCCTCGTCCAGGAAGCCGTAGCCCAACCCCATTCCCCGTTGGCTGGCGCTGTTCAGGAAGTTGGTGACCGCCCAATACAGAAAGCCAAGCACGAGCACGGCGGAGACCACCTGCGTGGCATAGCGCAGGACCCGCTCATCCCGCCAAAAAGGGATGCTTTCGTGGCTCTCAGTTGCTTGCAAGGGCACTCCCGGGTCGTCGAGTGGGTGGAACGAGACCATGAGGGGTGTGGCCGGAGAGCGCCACACCCCTCATGGGTTTGCTAACTAGGTTACCGGAGTGGTGGCGCGTAGAGTATACCGCCCTCCGTCCAGAGGCGGTTCGGCCCGCGCGGGATGTCCAGCGCGTCCGGGCCCAGGTAGCGGTCGTAGATCTCGCCGTAGTTGCCCACGGCGGCGATCGCGTTGGCGATTGCGTCGGCGTCGAGGCCCATGTCGGCCTGACCCCATTCGCCCTCGCTGCCGAGCAAGCGACGGACGGCGACGTTGTCGCTTTGCTTCATCTCCTCGACGTTGGCCTGCGTCACGCCCAGCTCCTCGGCGTTGATCAAGCCGTGGACGACGGTCGTCACGATGTCGAGCCACTGATCGTCGCCATGGGGCACGCCGGGTGTGAGGGGCTCCTTGGAGATCGTGATGTCGAGGACCCTGTGGGCCGAGGGATCGGTGAACTCGGAGCGCACGGCGGCCAGTTGCGATTTGTCGCTGGTGGCGGCGTCGCAGCGCCCTTCCTCGTAGGTGCCGTACACGGTGGCCGTGTCCTCGAACGCCACCGCTTCGTATTCCATGCCGCGCTGGCTGAAGAAATCAGCCAGATTCAGCTCCGTGGTCGTGCCGGTCGTCACACAGACCGTCGCACCGCCGAGGTCGTCGGCGCTCTCGATGCCGCTGTCGGTGCGCACGATGAAGCCCTGGCCGTCGTAGAAGACCACAGAAGTGAAGTTGCCCCACTGGGCGTTGCGGGTTGAGGTCCAGGTTGTATTGCGTGAGAGGACATCCACCTCACCGGTCTGAAGGGCGGGACCTCGGTCGGCGGCGGTCAGGTTGCGCACCTCGATGGCCTCGGGATCGTCGAGCAGCGCGGCGGCGATCGCCCGACAAATGTCGATGTCGAAGCCCACGTTGCGGCCGTCCTCGTCCAGGAAGCCAAACCCGGCCAAGTCGGTGCGTCCACCACAAATCAAGGTGCCGCGATCACGGATGCGTTGGACGATCGAGCCATAGCCGCTGACCTCGCCTTCCTGCTCGGGCGGAGCTTCCTCAGGCGCAGCCGCCCCTCCACAGGCCGCAAGGACCATCGTGAGGACGATGAGCAGTGAGATGGGTACTAGCAGTCTATTGCGCACGAATCTCTCCTCCTTTTTAGATGAGTGTGAACATTTCGCTGCTGTCCCGCATGATCGATTCGGTTTCCCCTAGGGCACCTCCTTTTTGTGGCTGGAAAGTCGGATGGCTCCCAAGCTGAGAGCGAGAATGTTGACTTCGGATTGAAAATCTGCACGGATGCGGACCGGCCTCGGACAGTTCCAGTATCCTACAAGGTGTGCGCCTAATTCGTCAAGGATTGCAGTGCTAACGTACCGGTTGTCAGCTTGACCGTGGGAGTGTAGTCTTCTTTAACATGTCAGCTTGAGCGGGCAAGCCGGCCAAGGAGAAGATGAGCACTTTGATTGGACGTGAGCTCGATCATTATTTGCTGGTCGAGCAAATCGGTCAGGGGGGGATGGCGACCGTTTACCTGGCGAACGACACCAGGAACGGCGACAAGTTGGCCATTAAGGTGCTTTCGCCCACGATCAGTGGAGATCGTCGGTTCGTGCGCCGCTTCCGGCGCGAGGGCGGTTTGGTCCAGCAGTTGCGTCACCCGAACATCATCCCGGTGGCGGATTACGGGGAAGATGACGGGATGGTCTACCTGACCATGCCGTTCATCGGCGGGGAAACTTTGGATGACCTGTACCATCGGGGAGGCGTAACCCAGGAGAAGGCCGCGCGCTGGATCTCCCAGGTGGCGAACGCACTGCACTTCGCCCACGAACACGGTGTGATCCACCGCGACGTCAAGCCGGGGAACGTGATCGTGGACAAGAACGAGCGTGCCCATCTGGGTGACTTCGGCCTGGCGCGGTGGATCGAGGGGTCAAGCACGCTGACGGGCTCCATGCTCATGGGCACCCCCGCCTATATGTCCCCGGAGCAAGCCGAGGGTGAAAAGCTGGACGCGAGATCGGATCAATACTCGCTTGGGGTGATCATCTACGCGCTTTTCACCGGTCGCCTGCCGTTCAAGGGCGAGTCGCCGATGCAGACGGCGATGAAGCATCTGCAAGAGCCCGTGCCCCGGCCCACCGAGTTCAACACCGATCTCCCTTCCGCTTTGGAGCGGGTGATTCTGACCGCGCTGGCCAAGGATCCGGAACGGCGCTTTCCCAGCACGCAGGCGCTGAACACCGCGTTCCAGGCCGCGTTGCGAGGGGACCCGCTGACCTGGCTCCAGCCGACCGAATTGCTGGAGCGCCCGGACGGTGTGGGAGCGGCCGCCGAAGGTCACCTCACAGCCGATCAAGAAGGCCAGCCGGTTGGCTGGAGGCTACTGGTTGGTTTCTCGATCGCGCTGGCCGCTCTGGTGGGACTGTTTTTCGCCTGGTCTCGCGGCGGCGTGGCGGCGCTGACACCCCCCGCCACCTCAACTCGACCCGCAAGGATCGTGGCCACCTCGCGGGCCCCGACCGCCCTGGCGGAGACCGAGCCAACCTCTACGCCGCCGCCCACGCCGGCGCCCCCAATTGTCTCTGAAGCGTGCCCTGACCTGAAAATCTATGGGTTCCAGACCGAGGGTCACGAAGCACGGTGGCTGATCGACAACGGCACGGATCGGTCTCTCACGTTGGAAAACCTCGAGGATTTCAGCGCGCCGGGGAGCAATCAGGCCGTCCAGTCCGTTAAACTGGGTCAGGAAACGCTGTTCGTCGGCCCGGCCACGGACGGGCTGTTTACCTGGGCGGAGGGGTCCGATCGGGTTGTCGCAGCCGGCGAAGTGAAGCGGATAACGTTCCAATTTGCCTGGCAAGCTGCTCCCAGCGACTACGCGATGAGCTTGGTATTCAGTGGGGGCTGCCGGCTGGTGGGTGAATGGTAAGCGCGGAGCGGTCCGCAGCGACCACTGCTGTTCAGGGCCAACTTTTTCCGTAACAATTCAAGGCCTTCTGATGGAAGATTGGCGGGACGAACGTCTGGCGGCGATCTTGGTCGATTACTCCTGCGAGGTCAAGCCCGGCGACCGCGTTGCCCTCTACGGGTCTCCAGAGGCCGAGCCGCTCATGCGCTCCCTCTACCGCAGGGTTCTTCGCGCTGGCGGCCATCCGTATCCTTTCATGGGTTATGAGGTTTATCTGAGCTACGGGGGATTCGACGACATCTTCTTCCGCGAAGCCTCGGATCATCAGCTTCAGCACGTCTATAGAACCGAGGAGATGGTGCGGGCACAATTCGAAGCCATGGTCGTCATCAACAGCAAACGCAACACACGGAGCTTGAGCGGTGTCGACCCGGAGCGCCAGCGCCTGCGCAACGCGGCCTATCGGGACGTGATGAAAGCCTACCGAGAGCGGTCGGCGCGCGGCGAGCTGAAGTGGGTCGTGACGATGTACCCGACCCGCGCCCACGCTCAGGATGCCGAGTTGAGCCAGCAGGAGTTCGCCGATTTCTTGTACGGTGCTTGCTACGCTGATCGGGAAAACGGGGTCGAGATGTGGCAGAGGATCGAACGCGAACAGGCGGCACTCGTGGATCACCTTGCCGGCAAGCGAGAGATCGAAGTCAAGGGCGCAAACGTTGATCTCCGTCTCTCGATCCACGGGCGGAGGTTCCTCAACTCTGCCGGCCACAAGAACATGCCCGACGGGGAGATTTACACCAGCCCGGTTGAGGATTCGGTCGAGGGTTGGGTCCGCTTCACGTATCCGGCCGTTCGATATGGGGTGCCGGTGGAAGGGATCGAGCTGCATTTTGAGCAAGGTGAAGTGGTCCGGGCGACGGCCGAAAAGAACGAAGCGTTCCTACAGCGCATGCTTGAGACCGATGCAGGGGCCCGGTACATTGGGGAGTTCGCCATCGGTACGAACGAGCAGATTGAGCGCTTCACTTCCAATCTGCTTTTCGACGAGAAGATCGGCGGCACCTTCCATCTGGCGGTGGGCTCCGGCTTCCCCGAGGCCGGATCGCGCAACGAATCGGCGATCCACTGGGACATGATCTCCGATTTGAGCCAGGACGGCGAAGTGTGGGTTGACGGCGAGTTGTTCTATCAGCAGGGTCGCTTCTTGGTGAACCGCCGTTGAAGGCCGCGTTGGAGGGTTTCCAGAATGCATGACCTGAGGTGGTCCAAACTGGCCCGCCTGCTCGTCAACTACTGTGTGGAGGCCACGCGGGGCGACTGGCTCGTGATTTTCGGCGGTGTCGTCACCGTCCCGCTAGCGCGGGAGGTATACCGGGCGGGCTTGGAGGCCGGTGCCCAACCCCAGCTTCTCCTCAGGGACAAGGAGATCCGACGGCTGAAAGTCCGTCATGGGGATGAGGAGCAGCTTTATTGGATCTCGCCCGTGGCAGAGTTCATCATGGATCGTATGGACTGCCTCGTTGACCTCATGGGGGATGAGAACACGCGCGTTCTCTCAGGACTGGATCCGGAGCGTATGGCATTAACCTTCGAGGCCGGGCGGTGAGTTAGGCCACTGCCGAGAAGGGTCAGGATTTCTTGCTCTCGAAACTCGAGCTGGATGACGGCGCAAGTGGGATTGGGGAATTCGCGATCGGAACCAACTGGATGATCGACCGCCATATGGGGGACACGCTTTTCGATGAGAAGATGGGTGGCACCATCCATTTGGCGCTTGGCCAAGGCATCGAGGAGGGTGGTGGCCTGAACGAGAGTACGTTGCATTGGGATATGGTGACGGACATGTCCGAGGACGACCGCATCCTGGTCGACGCAGAACTCTTATACGAAAACGGCGAATTCAAGATCTAATGCAACTTCTCTTGAGACCGGGACTCGTCGAGGCGCTCAGGCGCTCGCCGGTTGGTCGTGAGCTGCCAGCCGGGCGAACAGCTCCTTTTTCCGCTCGGCGAGGCTGATGCGCTCACGCAGCGGAGGGTGTGAGGAGAGCAGCAGGACGACCCAGCGTTCTGGATCGGCCTCGGCCAGGTTCTGATTCGCCAGCCTGCTCATCGCGGTGATGAACGCTTCCGGCTTACGGGTCAGGTTCAAGGCGTACTCGTCCGCCAAGCGCTCCCTCCAGCGGGAATACGCGTTCGTCAGGGGCATGGTGACGAGCGCGAACGTGCCCAGCAAAAGGGCAATCAGCGGCAGGGCCGCGGGATCGGACGCCGAGTTGAGCTGGAGCGGGCCAAGGGCGCGATCCACTCCGACAGCCACCAGGAAAAACGCACCGAAGTTCAGGGCACCCTGAGTGGCCAACGACAATGGGATGTCCCCGTGCACGTGGTGGGCCAGCTCATGGGCCAGCACGCTCTCGATTTCATCGGGCTCGAACGATTCAAGCAGCGTGTCCCCGAGCAGGATCCGACGTGTCCGGCCCAGGCCGGTCAGGGCCGCGTTGGCCGCCTTGGTGCGGCGGCTCATATCGATCTGAAATATGCCCTCGATCTTGGTGCCCGCGGCTTCGGCCAGCGCGACCAGCCGCTCGCGCAGGGGTTGGTGCTCCTCAGGAACCTCGGTGAACTCGAAAAAGATCGGCAGCAATAGAACCGGTGCCAGCGCGGCCAGGACCGCGGTGACGAGTGTGTACAAGAGTGCGGCCCACAACCACCATGCGTCAGGAGCGGCCCTGATCAATGCGAACAGCCCGATCAGAAGAGGAGCCCCCAGCGCGGCGGATACGCCCACCGCTTTCAATTGATCCATCAACCAACCCGTCAGCTGTTGCGTGGACAGGTCAAATCGGTGCGGCAGCACATAGCCTCGATAGTAGCTGAGCGGTAATGTGATCAACGACAACGGCGCGGTGATGGCGAAAGCCGTCAGCAGAAGGAGGATCCACCAAGGGGCGCCCGAGGGGAAGATGGGCCGGCTGAGCTCGTGGAGGGACGGTTGCAGATCCCGGGCCCACCCGAGCGCGAGCCAAAGGGCCAGATAGGCTGCCCCCAGGACGAGATCCACCAGCATGAGACGGCGTCGTATCCTGGCATAAGCGCGAGCTCGCTCTTGGCGTTCCGGATCGATGCGTTCCTGAGTACCGTCCATCGCCCCCATTCTACCCGGCTGCCGGCGGTTGGTTGACGATCCAAATCTGGCTGGCGTACACTCGATTTGCTCGAGCTCGGCACATCGGCCGGTGCCTCCATCCCCGCTTCAGGAAGAGAGCGACCCACATGCATCTCTTGGTTAACGCCTGGCGCCTTAGTATCGCTCCCGAGACGCCGCTGGCGTTCCATCTTGAGGAGATGATGCGCGAGCTGCTGCGCCAGGATGAGGGCATCAGGGTCACGCTCGCGGGTCCAAGGCGCCCGCGAATCGAGTTTCCCGAGCGTATGGATTTTCAAGTTGCGGACCTGCCGAAGACGGATTGGGGCAGATTGCGCTTTGAACAGCGAGCCCTGCCGCGGCTTGCCGGATGGGTGGGTGCAGATCTGATTTTCAGTCCGGTCGCCAGCGCGCCGCTGCGGTCCCCCGTGCCGGTGGTCTCTTTCTCCACGGAGCTCTCCGGGTTGCGCCTGAACGGCTTCTTGGCGCGTCTGCGTCGTGCCGTTGGACAGGCGGGGTTGGCGGGTGTTTCGGCGCGTCTGCGTTGGGGCGACGAACCGCCACAGTCGGCGCGGGACGGGGTCGTGATCCAGCCCTCCGTGTCGGCCGAATTTCGTCCCACCGATCCCGGAACCGACAGCGAAGTGCGCTCAGAGCTCAAGCTGCCGTTGGGCTACGTGCTGAGTCTGGGCGCAGAACGGATCGACCTGCCGGTCCTGTTGGCCGCGTGGACCTGGGTGGATGGATCCGTGGGTGACGCCTATCCGCTGACGTTCATCGGCCTATCGGAGGAGAGCGGGGAGTTTGTGCAAAGTCGCGCAGAGGAGCTCGGCGTGTCCGGTTCGGTCCTGGTCCTCGATCATGTGAGCTTGGACCAGCTTCCGGCCATCTACCGGGGGGCGGATGCTTTTCTGCACCCCGGCTACACGCGCAGCGGACAGGAGCTGCGCTGGGCGCTTGCGACCGGTGTGCCGATCGCCGGGCCGGAAACCCCTTTCTGCGAGGCGGTGGTAGGTGGGGCGGCTTACTTGGTGCCCCAGGGAAAGTCCAGGGGGCTGGGTGCCGCCTGTCTGACGCTGTTGGTCCAACGTCAGGAGGTGGCCAAGTCGTTGCGGGAGAAAGGGTTGGTGCGGGCCGGTGACTACCACGGCGAAGGGCCGCGGAGGTCCCTGATGGGGGCGTTAAATGAGGTGATGGCCGGAATGGGGAAGGCAGGACACTAAATGGCTGACGGATTTGATGTCCTTGTGGTCGGAGGGGGGATATACGGCGGGACGTCGGCGCTCGCTCTTCGGCGGCGCGGCTACGCCGTCGGCCTGATCGATCCTGGGCCTTTGCCGGCCCCTAGGGCTTCGTCCACCGACATCAGCAAGGTCATTCGCATGGACTACGGCGCCGACGAATTTTACATGCAGGCCATGGAGCGGGCCCTGGACGGCTGGCGGGGGTGGAACGAGGCCTGGCCCCGCCCCCTGTACCATGAAGTCGGGTTCCTGCTTCTGACGCGTCATGGATTGGAAGAGGGCACCTTTGAAGGCGATAGCTTCGAACTTCTGATTCGACGGGGGCATCATCCCGAACGCTTCGATGGCAGGGGGCTCGCCGAGCGTTTCCCCGCCTGGGCGCAGGCCGGATTTGTGGAGGGCTATTTCAATCCCGAGGCGGGCTGGGCGGAGGCCGGCGAGGTCGTGGCTCGCCTATTGGAGCTCTGCCGGCAGGAAGGGGTCGTGATCAAGGAGGGCTCGGGTGTCCGCAGCCTATGGAATGATGGCGGGAGGGTGCGGGGTGTGGAGACATCCGAGAGACGGATGCAGGGGGACCACGTGGTTCTGAGCTGTGGGGCCTGGACGCCGGCGTTGCTGCCGGAGCTCGAGGGAAAAGTCTGGCCGGTCGCACAACCCGTGTTTCATTTTCATGTAGATCTCCCCGAGAAGTTCCAGCCCCCGCAGTTTCCGGTCTGGGCCGCGGATATCAGCCGGACTGGATGGTACGGGTTCCCGGCACTGGATGACGGCACGCTGAAGGTGGCTAATCACGGTCCGGGCCGGCGGGTTGGACCGGACGGCGCGCGGGACGTCGCAGCCGATCAGGAGGCGCGGTTTCGGGAATTTCTGTCGAGCTCGCTTCCTGCGGTTTCAGGCGCGCCCGCGCGCGCCTCGCGCCTGTGCTTTTACGCCGACAGCTGGGACGGTGATTTTTACATCGACCAGGTCCCCGGCTACGAAGGCCTGACGGTAGCCACCGGCGGCAGCGGTCATGCGTTCAAGTTCGCTCCGCTGCTCGGCGACTGGATTGCCGATGCCGTCGAAGGGGTGGAAAATTCAGATCTGACGCGATTCGCCTGGCGCTCGGAAGCCGCCAGAACGACGGAGGACGCGCGTTATGAGATGCTATGAATAGCTCCGTCTTGAAGGCGCAAGTCGCTGCGCTGTATCCTTCTGCCAAACCCTTCACCAAAAAAGGAGGCAGCGATGGACACGGCAGCGATCTGCACTGTCGAGTATACCTTGGAACGCGTACTCTACATGGCCATCGAACTGGACGACAACCGCTGGAAGTTAGGCTTCACCACCGGCTTCGGCCAGCGCCCTCGGGAGCGGAACATCGCCACCAGGAATACCACGGCACTGGAGCGAGAGATCCGCTCCGCCAAGCGTCGCTTTCGCCTGCCCGAGGACACCCAGGTGCTCCGCTGCTACGAAGCCGGCAGAGAAGGCTTCTGGCTGCACCGCTACCTCATCCACAACGGCGTCCACAGTGTGGTCGTCGACGCCGGCAACCTGGAAGCCAGAAAGAAGCGCCGCCGGGTGAAGACCGACCGCGTCGACCTCGAAAAGCTGTTGGATATGCTCATCCGCTATCACGCCGGCGATGGGGACGTCTGGCGTGTCGTACGCGTCCCGAGCCTGGGGGTTGAGGATCGACGGCAGCTGCACCGAGACCGCTGGGCGCTCTCCAGCGAGCGCAACCGACACATCAACCGGATCAAGGGGCTCCTGGCCACCCAAGGTGTCAGCCTGGCGGTCAACGGCGATTTCCCCGCAGAGCTTGAGAAGGTACACACGTGGGATGGCTCACCTCTTGCGCCTGGCCTTACGAAACGGCTGCTGTGCGAGCATGAACGCCTGCGGGTGGCGGAGCAGCAGATCAAAGCGATCGAGCAGGAGCAGCGCCAGACTCTGCGCAGCTCCCAACACCCAAGCATCACCATGGTGCGTGATCTGATGCGGCTCAAAAGCATCCACATCCACACCGCGTGGCCCCTGGTCATGGAGCTTTACTCCTGGCGCCAGTTCCAAAACGGCCGCGAGATCGGCGCCCTGGTCGGGCTGGAACCCGTCCCCTATCAGAGCGGAGCAACCTTCCGGGAAAAAGGGCTGAGCAAATGCGGCAATCCGCGCCTGCGTTCCCTGGCGGTTGAATTCGCCTGGCAGTGGCTCATCCACCAACCCGAGAGCGGGCTCAGCCGATGGTACGAGGAGAGATTCGGGAAAAGAGGACGTCGCGTGCGCAAAATCGGCATCGTGGCCCTGGCCCGCAAACTCCTCGTTGCTTTTTGGCGCTACCTGGAGGCGGGCGAGGTGCCGCAAGGGGCGGCGCTGAAGGCGGTCGCAGTATGACGTGAGACCCACCTCGAGCACATCGGATGACAGGCTGCATGGTGTGAGCGGGCGTGAATTCCACGGGTTTCCGACGGGAAACCGATTATGAGATGGCTCCGCTCGCACCTCCCCTCCCCCATCGCCTTGCGGCGAAGGCAGCATACGGTGACCGGCGCAATGGGTCCGGCACGGATAGAAGTTGG
>CAZFCJ010000102.1:0-12499 GCA_964517315.1 uncultured Anaerolineaceae bacterium
TCACCTTCCCACATGAACCCGGGGCTCTCGCCCCGGGCCGCTTGCATCAAGGGAGGCCATCGGTCCTGCGCGATGGCCTCGCCATTCGTTCGCTCGTATATTCCAGCAGGCGGGACGACGCCCGCCTGCCCCTCAGGCAACGGGTAATTATTCTACCATGCAGGTAGGGGGGCGTCAAGCATTTTTGAGTTGGTAACCCCCTCTCGCAGTCGCCCTCATACTTTTGGATTTACGTCCAGCAGACCCAGTCCAAGCCGCGGCGCCCGCATGCGCTCCTGCTTCTTGCCGAAGCGGATGATGTCGCCGTCCTCGGCGATCGCCTCGACAGCCAGGCCCAGGCTCTGCAACTCCTTGACCAGCACGCGGAACGAGGCGGGAATGCTCGGCTCCTCGATCGGCTCGCCCTTGACGATGGACTCGTAGGTCTTGACCCGACCCTGTACATCGTCGGACTTGACGGTGAGCATCTCCTGCAGCGTGTGGGCGGCGCCGTACGCCTCCAGCGCCCAAACCTCCATCTCCCCGAAGCGCTGGCCGCCGAACTGGGCCTTGCCGCCCAGCGGCTGCTGCGTGACCAGCGAGTACGGACCGGTGGAGCGGGCGTGAACCTTGTCCTCGACCAGGTGGTGCAGCTTCATCATCATCATGTTGCCGACCGTGACCGGCTGGTCGTACGGCTCGCCGGTCTTGCCGTCGTGGAGAATCTGCTTGCCCAGGATGGGCGTGGGAACGCCGGTCTCCCGCATCATCTCGTCCGCCTTCTCCCGCACGGTTTCCGGCAGGGCGTTAGGGTGGATTTTGCTGCCGTTTCGCTCGGCCCAAAGGCGCAGGCAGGCCTCGATCGCTTTCTCATGGTAGGATTGGCGCTCGTTCGGATGCAGCTCCTGATCGAAGTCGAGCATCGCGTCCGGATCAAACTCCTGATCGCGCAGCCATTCGCGCAGCGCGGCCCGACGGGCATACGTCCGGTCGGTGGCCAGCAGTTCGGTGTCGTATTCCTCGCGTTCACCCAACCAGGTCTGCAGGTAGATGCGGCGCACCTCCGTGTCGTCCTGGAAAGCGTCCTCTTCGTAGTAACCCTCGTCTTTGAGCCACTGCCAGGCTTGCTGTCCAACCTCTTCCCAGGCCTGCTCGATCATCCAGGCTCGCGCCAGTTCGCCTTCGATTTCGAGCTCATTGGCTCCGTCGAACGTGGGTGTGATGGCGCGCATGTCCAACCGGTCGCAGGCCCAGCCGAGGTGGCATTCGAGGATCTGGCCGATGTTCATACGGCCGGGGACGCCCAGGGGGTTGAGGATCAGATCGACCGGCGTCCCGTCCTCGAGGAACGGCATGTCCTCCATCGGTACCACCTTGGAGATCACGCCCTTGTTACCGTGGCGGCCGGCCATCTTGTCGCCTTCCGTGGCCTTGCGCTTCTGGGCCACCGAGACACGGACCATTTTTTCGACCCCCGCCGGCAGATCGCGATGCTCTTCGCGGGTGAACACCTTCACATCCACCACTTTGCCGCGCTCCCCGTGGGGCATGCGCAGCGAGGTGTCCTTGACCTCACGGGCCTTTTCGCCGAAGATCGCCCGCAACAGCTTCTCCTCCGGCGTCAGTTCCTTCTCGCCCTTGGGCGTGATCTTGCCGACCAGGATGTCGTTCGGGCCGACCTCGGCGCCAATCCGGATCACGCCGTCCTCGTTCAAGTCACGCAGCGCTTCCTCGCCCACATTGGGAATGTCGTAGGTGATTTCCTCGGGCCCGAGTTTGGTATCGCGGGCTTCCACCTCGTGCTTCTCGATATGCACCGAGGTGTAGATGTCTTCACGCACCAGCCGCTCCGAGATCAGCACGGCGTCCTCAAAATCGCCGCCCTCCCAAGAGATGAAGGCGGTCAGCACGTTCTGTCCGAGCGCCAGCTCTCCGTTGTCGGTGGAGGACGAGTCGGCGATGACGTCGCCTATCTTGACCCGCTGCCCCTTGACCACGGCCGGGCGCTGGTCAATGCAGGTGCCCTGGTTCGATCGGTTGAAGCGGCGCAAGTTGTAAACTTTCCGCCCGTCCTTGTGGCGCACGACAATCCGGCTGCTGGTGACGGATTCGACCTCGCCGTCCACCTCCGAGAGGATCACTTGCCACGAGTCCTGTGCGGCGTGGCCCTCCATGCCAGTCGAGACCAGCGGCACCTCGGGACGGATCAGGGGCACGGCCTGGGTCATCATATTCGAGCCCATCAAAGCCCGGTTGGCGTCGTCGTGCTCGAGAAACGGGATCAGCGCCGCGCTCACACCGACAATCTGCCGGGGGGCGACGTCCATGTAATCGATCCGATCGGTGGAGCCGAAGAAGAATTCGCCGGCGTGGCGGCAGGACGCCCGCGGGCGCTTGAACTCGTTGTTGTCGGTCAGCGGCGCGTTCGCCTGCGCGACCACGAATCGATCCTCGTCGTCGGCCGACAGGTAGTGCACCTCGTCCGTGACGAACGGGACGATGGGAATGGCCCCGTCAGCTTTAGAAAGATTCTCGGCCAACGACTCGGTGATCTCTTCGCCTGCTTTGACGATGACTTTGCCGTTGCCATCGTCCACGTCCCGGCGCACCTTGCGGCCGATCAGCCGCTTGTCGTCCGGTTTGAGCTCGCGGATCACCTTGCGGTAAGGCGTCTCGATGAATCCGAAGCTGTTGACCCGGGCGTACGAAGCCAGGCGACCGATCAGGCCGATGTTGGGGCCCTCCGGAGTTTCGATCGGACAGATGCGGCCGTAGTGGGAATGGTGGACGTCGCGCACGTCGAATCCGGCCCGCTCGCGGCGCAAACCGCCGGGGCCCAAAGCCGAAAGTGTGCGCTTGTGGCGCAGCTCGGCGAGCGGGTTGGTCTGCTCCATGAACTGCGACAATTGGCTGGAGCCAAAGAACTCGCGCACCGCCGCCACCACCGGGCGGATGTTGACCAGCGAAACCGGTGAGAGCTGATCCTGATCGCGGATGGACATCCGCTCCAGGATCACCCGCTCCATCCGGCGCAGCCCGACGCGCAGCTTGCCTTGGATCAGTTCGCCGACCGTCTTGACACGCCGGTTTCCAAGATGATCGATGTCGTCCGGCTGCTCCATGTTGTTGTTGATCAGGATCAGGCGTTCGACCAAGCGGAAAATGTCCCACGAGGTCACCTGTCGATGGTCGATCGGAACTTCGCCGCCGGGGTGCAGTTTCTGGTTCAGCTTGTAGCGCCCCACCCGCTCCATGTCGTAGCGTCGGGGGTCGAAGAGCTGCTCGTGGAGGTACTCGCGCGCGTTATCCAGGGTCGGCGGATCGCCCGGGCGCATACGGCGGTAGAACTCGATCAGCGCCTCCTCGGCGATGGTGCGCCCTTCCTGAATCTCCCATTCGGGCTCCTGACGGATCGTGGTCTCAATGAACGGGTGCTCGCTTCGGGTATCCGCTTCCTCGAAGAGCTCAAGAAGCTCCTCGTCGGTGCCCTCCTTGATGGCCGGGTTCTTCAGTCCGTCGTCCACGGCCGCGAGCGATCGCAGCAGGATGGTGACCGGGATGGTCCGCTTGCGGTTGAACTTGAGGGTGAGGTAGTCGCTCTTGCGGGTCTCGTACTCCATCCAGGCGCCGCGGTCGGGGATGAGCTTGGCCGAGGCCAGTCGGCGGCCGCTGGAGCGGTCCTCCTCGGCCTCGAAGTAAACGCCAGGGGAGCGGATCAGCTGTGAAACCACGACCCGCTCGGTGCCGTTAATAATGAAGGTGCCCTTCTCGGTCATGAAGGGGAAGTCGCCCAGGAAGATATCCTGCTTGATCGGCTCGGGAATGTCCGGGCCGGCCAAGAGCACCGATACGTACATCGGGGCCGAATACGTCAGATCGCGCTCGATGCACTCCTCGATCTCGTGCTTGGGATCCTCGAACCAATAATCGAGGCCGAACTCCTCCGCCTCCGGCGTGTTGCCGGGGAAGAAGAGGCGCATGCCCCCACTGTAGGATTCAATGGGTGAAATTTCGTCGAAGAGCTCGGCGATCCCCTCATCCAACAGCCACTGGAAGGACTCAAGCTGCACCTTGATCAAGGTGGGCAGCTCGTAAAGGTCGCGGATTCGTGAGTATCGCTTTTCGTCCCTTATTGTCGCCATGCAGACACTCCTGTGGATTGCGCGGGCCCGGTTGGGCGGCGTCGGCAAGTTACAAAGGGCGGAAACAAATAAACGCGGGAATACACCGGCCTGCTCAGCCGGTTCCCGCTTCCAACCATAGGTTTCAAAAAATTACGTCAACGTACAAACCTTCACCAACGTACCATGCCCAGAACACGAGTCAATAGCATATCATTTCTGGAGGCTCTGGTCAAGGGCGATTCGGGCGCATTGTTGGGCGAGGGCCATCAGCATCAGCAGCAAGCCTATCCACGAATCCCTAATCTCCAGTCAACCGGTTACCGGTAAGCGCATTCACCCCAGAGAACTCAGAGATCACAGAGAACGATTGAGGCTCGCCACCCGAAAGACTCAAAGTAACCCTCTGTGTTCTTATGGATATCGTCTTGGTGTCCTTTGTGCCTTTGGGGTTAAACCTCCGGGTCACGGTTAACGGATCCCAGCTCACCGGTCCCCAGTCTCCAACCAACCAGTTGCGAAGACAGAAAACATCAGGACACTAGAAATCAATTGAACCCTCCCTTCGTGATCTTATACGCTCCCCTTCGTGGCCTTCGGGTCCTCGTGGTTAATCCCCGAATCCCGGCTCCCGGATAACGGATAAGGGATAACGAGTAACGCGTCCCCAGTCATCCGGTCCTCACTTACCAAAAGGAATAACAGCTAGACACAAAGGTTGAGTCAACCCTTTGCGATCTTATCGATGACCCTTCGTGTCCTTCGCGTCTTGGTGGTTAGCCTCCCGAAACAAGGGCAATCGATCGCCAGTCTCCGGTCTCCAGTCTCCAATCCCCGGTCTACCCGTCACCACCAACCCGGCCCACAGGCCTTCATTTTTGGCCGGCTTTGTGAGAGGATCAGGGGACCTGCAACCCCGCCAGGAGGTCCGTCGATGGCGACGTCCCCATCCGATTGGAGGGAACAGGTAGCCCTCCGTGACGGGACCGAGGTCCGACTCGGCCCGGTTCACCCCGACGACGCGCGCCGCCTCAGGGCGCTGTTCCACCGACTTTCGCCCGAGAGCGTGTACTTGCGTTTTCTGGAAGCGCGCAAGGACCTGACCCTCGAACGGGCCCAGGAGTTCGCGACCGTCGATTACGAGCACTCGATGGCCATCGTAGCGGTCGTCGATGAGGGTGATGAGGAGAATATCATCGGGGTGGCCCGCTACGGTGAGGATCCATCCCACCCGGAGGCCGGGGCGGACACGGCGGTCGTGGTTCAGGACTCGTTCCAGGGGCGCGGCCTGGGCACCCTCTTGCTGCGCCGGCTTGTGGTCTACGCGCGGGATCACGGGATCAAGGCGCTGCGCGCCAGCGTCCACCACAGCAACGCCCAGATCATGCGCTTCGTCCGCCGCAGCGGCCTCCCCACTCAGAAGAGCCTCGAGGAGGGGGGCTGGGAAATCACACTGGACCTCGAATCCGGTGAGCTGGCGGAGATCGAATTCGATTGAGGCGCCTTCTGGTCTGTCTGCCCGAGTGGGACGCGGATCGTCCCAGGGGCGCATCGCCATGTGGTTTTATACGGTACTGCGGCCTGGAGGTAAACTTGCGTCCTTGTCTCCACGGCACATGCCCTACAGAGTGACCGGCGGAGGGGAGTTCTTCAAGGCGCGGACGGCGAACCCCCCATCCATCGACGCACCGAACCTTGTACAATCCGCGCTGCACGAGCGGGAACTTCGGTTGTGGGTCGGAAGCACACTCGACGTGGGTTGACGGGCCCGAGCCGTCAAAAGGCGGGACTGGAACTCCCCATTACCGGGGGATTAGAAGGGGGGATTTCATCCCCCGTGAGTCCCGCCGCCGGAGGGACATTTGGGGAACTCGATCCTGGTTTCGGTGAACTGCTCATGAAAGCCGCGAACCGGCCGCGCCGCCGACGCCTTGAACGATCCTCCCTTCCGAAAGGCCCTGAAGGGAATCTTGGACCCCACTTGGAAGGATCATTGACATAATGCAAGAACACCTCCTCATCGATCTCGCCGCCGTTCTGGTGCTCGGCATCACCGGTGTTTGGCTCGCCTGGCGGCTCGGGCTGCCTTCGATACTCGTGCTCCTCACCCTCGGCTTCACCGCCGGCCCGGTCACCGGGCTCATGCGAACCGATGCCGTGTTCGGCGATCTGCTGCTGCCGCTCGTGTCGCTGTCCGTGGGCATCATCCTTTTCGAGGGGGGGCTCAGCCTCAAACTGAGGGAACTGCGCGAGATCGGCGGCCCGCTCTTCAACCTGATCACCCTGGGTGTGCTGTTCACGTGGGCCGCCACGGCGATCTTGGCTAGTTCACTCGGCGGCCTCGATCTTCCTCTCTCCATTCTGCTGGGCGCGATCCTGATCGTCACCGGCCCGACCGTGATCATCCCGTTATTGCGAGATATCCGCCCTTCCGGCCGCGTGGGCGCGCTGCTGAAATGGGAAGGCATCGTGATCGACCCACTGGGCGCGGCTCTGGCGGTGCTCACATTTGAGGCCATCTTCGCCACCGAAGCCGTCTTCTCCGTCGCCGCTGCCGCCCGAGTGGTCTTCACAACCAGTGTATTTGGCGGTCTGCTCGGGCTGGTTGGTGCAGCAATCGTATACGAGGCCCTGCGCCGGTACTGGGTTCCCGACTATTTGCACAACCCTTTCGCACTCACCGTCGTGGTGGCGGTGTTCGTCAGCGCCGACCTAATTCAATCCGAGGCCGGTTTGCTGGCCACGACCGTCATGGGCGTGGCGCTCACCAACCAAGAACGGGTGCCGCTGAAGCGGCTGGCGGAGTTCAAAGAGGACCTGCAGGTCATCTTCATCTCCGGCCTGTTCATACTACTCAGTTCTCGCCTACCGCTGGACATCCTGACCGAATTCAGCAACCCCATGACCGTGATCTTTCTGCTGGTGCTGATCCTGATAGTTCGACCCATCTCGGTCGCCATATCGACGCTTGGTTCCAAGCTTAATGTGGGGGAACGGGCGTTCCTCGCCTGGATGGCGCCGCGCGGCATCGTCGCCGCCGCAGTTTCGTCCATTTTCGCCATCCGCTTGGCTGACGTCGGTCACCCCGGAGCCGCAAGATTGACGATCATGACTTTCGTCACCGTCGCCGGAACAGTCGCCATCTACGGACTTACAGGGCCATGGATCGCACGCTGGTTGGGTATCGCCGATGAGGACCCGCAGGGCTTCCTCATTGTCGGCGCGAACCGCCCCGCACGCCGCATCGGATTGGCCCTGCAGAAGGTCGGTGTGCGCGTCCTGATGCTGGACTCGAATTACGACCATATCCGCGAAGCGCGAATGGCGGGGCTCGAAACTGCATACGGAAGCGCGCTTTCACAGTCCGCGTTGGAGGAGCTGAATCTTTCCGGCATCGGACGGCTGCTGGCGTTGACCCCGAACGACGAAGTGAACTCGCTCGCGGCGCTGCACTTCCGGGAAATCTTCGGCCGCGGCGGTGTCTTCCAGTTGGCGCCGCCGGCCCCCGGGCGGACGGACCAACACGAGGCGGTCAGCACCAACTTGCGCGGCCGCATCCTATTCGGCGCAGAGTGGACCTGCGAGACGTTCCGGGATCACTTCGAACAGCCCGGGACGGAAGTGAAGACCACACAGCTCACTGATACCTTTGGATTTGACGACTGGAAGGCCAAGCACGGGGGCAGAGCGGTGCCGATGTTCATCTTAAGGCCGTCCGGCCGGATGCGGGTGTTCGCCGCCGACGAGCCCCCCCAGGTGCAGGCAGGCGACCGCGTGATCAGCATGGTCTCCAGCCCCGAGCCGCTGGACCGCTACACATAGTCGATCACACCGGGACCGCAGAATCGTGCCTGGCACGATCCAGGCCCGTCCCACGCGTCGGGGTTTCGCCGACTAGAGACTCATTTTCAGACTCACCCGGTCCAGGCTGTCCTCCGACCCAACCAGCGTCACCCAATCTCCCCGCCGCAGCCGAGTGTAGCCGTGGCAAACAATGAACTCCCCGTTCCGCCGCAGCGAAAGGACCAACGTGTCCCCGGGCAGGCGCAAATCCTTGACCCGCACCCCGTCCAGTTCATTGTTCAGCAGCTCGACGTCGATGACGTCCTGGTTGTCGTGCATACCAAGCAGGAGGGAGGCGCCAGAAGGCGAGCGGACCAGATGATCGAGCAGGCTGATGATGGCGACGTTAGGATCCACAATGAGCGCTCCAAGCTCGCGGAAGCGGGCAATTTGCTGCCGTTCGCCGACCCTCACGACCACCGTCGGCGTGCCGAAGTGCTCGTAGGCGAGCTCGCAGATTCGATAGTTGGACTCATCGTCGAGCAACGCCACTAACGCCTCCGCTTGCCCCACTCCGATCGCTTCCAGATTGGCGAGATCAATCCGGTGCACCTGCCGCAGCTCGAGGTCAGAACGCTGCCCTGGATCGAGCTGCCCCTCTTCGCGGACCGCGATGCGAACGCCCCAGCCATGGGACTCAAGCTGATGCGCCAACGCAACCGACTGAGGCTCTAATCCAAAGATCACCGCATCGTTGCTGCCGTCAAAGTGATGCGGCTCCGCCCGCTCATGATCCTCGCCGACGCGCCGGATCGTCCACTTGAACAGGGGTGGACCGACGATCTGATTCACGACGATCACCGCGATCAGGATCGTTGCCAGGCCCGCGCCCCACGTCGGAAACTCAACCGCGACCTCCTTCGCCAGCCCCAACCCTACACCCGCCTGGGTAACATATGCCATCCAGGAGAGGCGATTGTGCTGGGGCGGATCGCCGGCCAGCGCACCTCCAATGTAGGACCCCAAGAACACGGCCAACAATCGGACGAAGAAGAGCAGCAGAGCAAGCCGCCAAGCCAGCAGCAACACATCAAGTTCGACCGCGGCCCCGGCCAGGGTGAAGAAGACGACGTACACGGGCATGCTCGCTCTTCGCAGCAGTCCAGTGAACTGCTCGCGATGCGGACCGTAGTTGACCACGAAAAAGCCCGCCAGAGTGCAGATCAACAGCGGTTCAAGATGGATGGTCGTTCCGTATATGTCATGGGTGTAGCGGCGTAGAAACGCGGCGGCTTCGAAGATGAACAAGCCACACCCAAGGATAAGCATAACCTTGACCAGCCACGAGAAGGCCCGATTGAGGATGAACTGCAACAGTTGCCACAGGCCAAGCGCCAAGACCGCCGCCAACATCAAGTCAAGCAGTAGCAGCCCGACGAGGCCCAGATCGACCTGCTCGCCGCCCACCAGCGCGCCGGCCACGGCCGCGCTGATGGCGAACACCACGATGACCAGCACATCCTTGATGACTGTGACGCTCAGCACGGTCCGGGTGAACGGTCCTTTCGCCCGGAGCTCATCCATAACAGCAATAGTGGAGGACGGTGAGCGCGCTACCAATATGGCGCCGGCAAGCAGCGCAATGGCTGCCTTCGCCGAGCTGCTGAGATCCTGCATGAACGGCACCACATCGGAGAGCAGGTACAGCGTGCCGGCGCCGAATGCGAAGGTGGTCAACAATTGACCAGCGGTCACAAGGCCGATGCTGCGGCCGTGGCCGCGCAGGTCCTTCAAGAACAGCTCGGCGCCGGCGGCGAATGCGATAAACCCGAGCGAGATCTCGTCCAGGACTCGCAGCTCAAATCCGACCCCCGGCGGCAGAAGACCGAGCAGAAACGGCCCCGCTAGGATGCCGGCGAGCAAATAGCCCGAAATCAACGGTAAACCGGTCTTGGACGTTGTCTTCGCGATCTGGCGCGAGGCGAGCGCGATGAAGCCGAAGATTGTGGCCAGACTGAGGACTTCTATCGTTATGGCGGACACGAATGTCCCTTCACCGAATCCTGGATTCTCCGTCCATTGTAGCCGCAGCGGGTGTGAGGGCTATTCGGAGATATACAGATCCCGGTAAATCGAGTGGATTTCGTAAATTCGACGCACATAAAGACGGGGTTCTTCGAAGCGTACGACCTCCAGGAACAGGTCGGGGTCCTCCGGGGCCAGCTGCTTCCAGGCGAGGGCGTTGCCCGGTCCGGCGTTGTAGGCGGTAAGGGCCGCCACCAGGTCACCTTCGAAAAGCTCCCGCTGTTTGGCCAGGTAGTGGGTACCGAAGCGCACGCTGACAACCGGACGGTAGAGGTCGTCTTGCGTGTAGTTGGCCGGCCAGCCCAACTCCGTTGCGATTTCCTGGCCGGTGCTCGGGATGACCTGCATCAAACCCCTCGCCGCGGCGGCCGAGGTCGCAAAGCCCTCAAAAAGGCTCTCCTGACGGACGACCGACAGCAGGAACAGGTTTCCAAATCCGTTCTCGGACGCGGCGGGGAGAATGAGATCCTCGTAGTAAATCCCGAAGCGAATCCTATTGAAATAGACGGGCCCCAGCAGCGTGCCGGCGTCGTCGTATCCGGCGAGATCGAGGATGTGGCGAGCAGCGAAGATCGCCGGGCGGTACAGCCCCAGATCCAGCATGTGATGCATCAGCCGATAGGTCGCCTCCGCATCGCCCTCCACCGCCGTTCGCAGCGCCTCGAACTCGTTGCGAGCATGCCCGTACAGGCCCAAGCGCCAGAACTCGTCGCCGCGGATGCGCCGCGGATCGTTGCGCAGCGCCTCATCCAGCGAAGTTAACGGCTCCGGGCCATCCACGGCGAAGTTCTCACGCAACCACGCCTCCGCCTCCGCTCTGTCCGCCTCCAGGTCCACCTCGAAGTTCGCCGCGCCCGAGGTCTCGAACGCAGCTTGGCCCCCGGCCAGGTCCCCGGCCCGCTCGGCGTAGTAGCCCGTGGGGTCCATCTGGTGCGCATCGGTCCAGGTCTGGCGGGCCATCTCTTGGCGACCTTGCGCGGCGTGCGTCTTTCCGATCCACAGCAGCGCCGCCGTCCGTCCGCTGACGCCCGGGGCCAGCCGCTCGGCCGTTTCGAATGCGCCGCGCGCCTCGTCGGTCCGCGCCTCCCGATAGCGCACGATCCCGGCGGCGAACGCCGCCTCATGGGCCAGCGGGCTCTCCGGATAGCGATCCACCAGGCCAAGCCATATGTCACCGGCCTGTGCCAGCTCCTCCGATCGCTCGGCCACCCGCCCGGCGGACAACACGGCCTCGGCGCCGCGGGGATGTTCCGGCGCCGTCTGGGCGAAATCGAGGTACGTCTGGACGGCGGCCGGGTGCCGCTCAAGGTAGGCCCATTGGGTGAGGGCTTTCTCGAACCAAGCCTCCGCCCACAGCGTGGACTCCGGGTAGCCGGATATCACGACGTCGAAATCCTGCAGCGCGCTGGCCGGATCTCCCAGCGCCCGCAGCGTCAGACCGCGGTAGTAGTAAAGGCTCGCCGAAGCGGCGCCCGCGGCGTCGGCGCGGTTGAACGCCTGCAGCGCGGGCTGGTAGGCGCCCGCGTAGTAGTCAACCAAGCCGCGTTGGAAGTCGTCCACGGGAACCCCGGCCTCGACCAGTGTGATCAGCCCGAGGTAACTGTCGTAGGCGCGCGGGAATTCGTTCACCGATTGCAGGTAGCGATCGTGCGCCGCCTGCGGCGCGCCCATCGATTCAAGGGCCCGGCCGGCGAGGAGGTTGGCGGAGGCCTTGGTCGCCGGATCGGCGGCCGCCTCGAACACCGCGTCGTACTGCGCCAGCGCTCGCTCATACTGACCGGCTTGGGCGTAGGCCTGGCCTACTCGAATCTGCAGGCGGAGGTCACCCCCCAGTCTGTCGGCCGCCAGCGCGGCCTGATAGTGTTCGACGGCTTCGAGCGGCCGTTCCATCTCGAGCAGAATGTCGCCCAAAGTTTCATGGACGTAGCCGTCGACGCGGCCGGGACGGAGCTCGAGGTAGCGTTCGAAGTCGGCGATGGCGCCGTCAATCTGTCCGGTCTCCCTCCTTGCGATGCTGCGCAGGAAAAACGCCTCCCACGCGAGTGGGTGGTCCGGAAAACCCTCGATGTACTCGGTGAGCACCGTCTGGGCCTCGCCGAAGCGACCGGCCCGTAGATGGGTCGTCCCCATCCTGAGTTGGGCCTCTCCGCGGGCCTGTTCGTCAGCGGCAATGGCGCCCGCGGCTTCGAACTCTCTTTGGGCCCGATCCCAGTCGCCCACGAACAGCGCCCACTCACCCTGTTCCAGCCGCTCCTCGGGCTCCGGTGTGGGGGTCGGGGTGGGCGTTGGAGTGGCCGTCGGCGTGGCGGTGGCGGTGGGTGTGGCGGTCGGAGGGTCGACCGCCAGCGGCAGGCCGCAGCCCAGCACGGCGCCGCACAGCAGTACCCCGAAGAAGACGAAAGCGGTGGTCCTTCGGCTCATGGCGGCCATCATAAGTGGCCCCCTTGGGCGTGTCAACAGGACGGGAGGTCGAGACGGGTTTCTGGGGATCGGTGACTCCTGATCCGGGATGCACTACCCTTTGTGTCTTC
>CAZFCJ010000103.1:0-12358 GCA_964517315.1 uncultured Anaerolineaceae bacterium
AAGACGGAGAGAAGATCACCAAAACCGACGGCCGTCTGTCGGTGCCGGACCGCCCGATCATTCCCTTCATCGAGGGCGACGGCACCGGGCCGGATATTTGGGCGGCGGCGGTGCGCATCTTCGACGCCGCCGTCGAGAAGGCCTATAGCGGGGAGCGCGAGATCGCCTGGATGGAGGTTTACGCCGGCGCCAAGTCTCACGAGATGACCGGAGAGTGGCTGCCTGAGGAGACCATCGAGGCCTTCCGAGAATTCCTCGTCGGGATCAAGGGACCGCTCACCACGCCGGTCGGCGGCGGCATCCGCTCGCTCAACGTGGCGCTGCGCAAGACGCTGGATCTTTACGTCTGCCTGCGGCCGGTTCGCTACTACCGCGGCACCCCGTCGCCCGTGAAGGAGCCGGAGAAGGTCGACATGGTAGTGTTCCGCGAGAACACCGAGGACATTTACGCGGGCGTCGAATTTCCCCACGGCGAGCCGTCCAACCGAGATTTCTTCCAGTGGCTGAAGTCGAACTACCCGGACGAGTACGCCAAGATCCGTTTTCCGGAGTCGTCGGGGATCAGCGTCAAGCCGGTCTCGCGCGAAGGCACCGAACGCCTCGTGCGCGCCGCTATTCAGTTTGGTCTGGACAACGACCGCCGCTCGGTCACGCTTGTCCACAAAGGCAACATCATGAAGTACACGGAGGGCGCGTTCCGCAAATGGGGCTACCAGTTGGCCGAGCGCGAATTCGGCGACCAGGTTTACACGTGGTCACAGTGGAATCGAACGGTCAAAGAGAAGGGCAAGCAGGCCGCCAACGAGGAACAGCGGGTTGAGCTTGCGCAGGGCAAACTGCTCATCAAGGACGCCATCGCCGATATCGCCTTCCAGCAGACGATCACCCGCGCCGACGAATTCGATATCATCGCCACCATGAATCTGAACGGCGATTACATTTCGGACGCGCTGGCCGCCCAAGTGGGCGGGATCGGCATCGCTCCCGGCGGCAACATCAACTACGAGACCGGACGAGCGATCTTCGAGGCCACCCACGGCACCGCGCCCAAGTACGCCGGCCAGGACAAGGTGAACCCGGGATCGGTGACCTTGAGCGGTGAACTCATGCTCCGCTACATGGGCTGGCAAGAGGCGGCTGACCTCATCGTCAAAGGCGTGGAGGGGGCCATATCAGCCAGGACGGTCACCTATGACTTCCACCGCTTAATGGACGACGCCACGCTGCTCAAGACCTCGGAGTTCGGGACCGCCGTCATCGAGCATATGGGGGACTGACCGCCAATCCAACGAAATGCCGCCCACCGTACAGATCGCTGTGGCCGCAGAGAAACTAATCCTTGAAACCGCCGAACGTCAAACTTGCCCATTTCGGCGCCCTGCGATTTGCCAGTTCGGCTAGCTCCGTTGCACCTCTGCAGCGCTCACCCGACCGGGTTCAGGAAACAGACACGCAAGCACAACGATGCACTGTTGGGATCCGCGCTGACGGCTCGGTGCTCAGAGCTTTGAGCTAAGAGCGGTCAGCTAAAAGCGGACCGCTTGCTATAATCCGGCCATGTCCGACCTGACAGCGCGCGCCCTCGAGGTCCGCAGGCGGCTTCTCGACGAGTACGGGGAGCCGGTATGGCGCAATCGGCTTCCGCCCCTCGACGAGCTTATTTCCACTATCCTGTCCCAAAACACCAACGACGACAACCGGGACCTGGCCTTCGCTCGCCTGCGCGAGGCTTTTCCATCCTGGGAAGCGGTCCGCGACGCCGACGAGGAGGCGGTGATCGAGGCCATTCGCCCCGCCGGGTTGGCAAACCAGAAAGGACCGCGCATTCAGGCCGCATTGCGCCAGATCACGGACAAGCGGGGGGCCCTCGCCTTGAGCTTCCTACGTGATCTGCCGCCCGAAGAGGCCCGGGCCTGGCTGAGTCAGTTCAAAGGGGTGGGGCCCAAGACGGCCGCCATTGTGATGCTGTTCTCACTGGACCTGCCCGCGTTTCCGGTCGACACGCACATTCATCGCGTCGCCGGCCGCCTCGGGCTGCGGCCCGAATCGGCCACCGCCGAAAAATCGCACGAGGTTCTGGCCGAGCTGTTCCCCGAAGAGTCCTACTACGACGTCCATCTCAATCTGATCCGCCACGGCCGCGAGGTGTGTAAAGCCCGGCAGCCGCGGTGCTGGCGCTGCGCGCTGACCGACATCTGCGACTACTATCGGTCGCTCGAGACCAAGCCCCAGAAGGGAGCCGGATGAGCGAGGCCCCCGGCTACCGCCATCCGCTGGTCCTGTACAAGGTGGTGATCAGCCGCTTTCGCAGGCCGGCATTCATTCTGTCGCTGCTTCTGCTCGGGTTGTGGCTTCCGGTCAGTCGGAGCCGGCTGTCCTGGCCCGCCCCCTCCGCCGCGCCCTGGCTTTTCGCCGGAGGGGCGGTGGCTGCGCTTTTCTGGGGCTTCACACTGATCGGCCCCCAATTCACGCACGCGCAAGCCCGTTCGAACCACCTTCGAATCCGCACGCCCATCTACCGCCTCAATGTATCTTACCGACGGGTGGAGAGCACGCACCCCGTCAAGCTGGCCAAGGAGTTCGCTCCGGGAACCGTGGCGCGCGGCCACCGCAAATTGATCGAGCCGTTCATCGACCACACCGCACTGGGAGTTGACTTACATGAGTACCCGCTCCACCCGCTGGTCCTGCGCTTGTTCCTTCACCCGCTGTTTCTGGCCCCCGACCGCACAGGGCTGGTTCTGATCGTTGACGACTGGATGAAGCTGTCCGCGGAGATCTCCGATCGTATGGGGGTCGAGCAGGGCCGCGATGAGCGGGACACTCCGCACTTCAGCGACGCCGCCCGCATCCTGGCCGAGGGGGATTAACAGAACTTCCGGGAAGTCCTGTGGACTTCCCGGAAGTTAACACTTACCGGCGCTATTTCACATCACATGCGGGGTCGCCGTCACCACCGCCGTCGTTGGGCAGCGCGCCGTCGGAGGCGCTCACCGGGATCGGTGCGTCCGGTCGACCCTCGGCGTCCCGCGATTGCGTGGCTCCCGCGTTCGCGTTCTCACTGCACGCTGCCTGTGAGACACCATGCACGTCGGCGAAGGCGGGCACGACCGTCAAAGCCAACAAAAACACCAGCACGAGTAAGGCCAATACCGACTTCTTCATGTCTGTTCTCCCTCCGGGTCGAAGTTTAGGTTTCCGAGGTCTATCATCGCGGGATCTTGCTCATAAGCACCGACTCCCTTCTCCGCTTGCGCTGATTTCCGCCCCTTCACCTTTTTCTACGAGCAATGGGCCTGAGACAGATTTATCCTGAACTTCCGGGAAGTCCGGAGAGTGCCCTGGAATTGTGGAAGGGGCTGGCCGGACTTCCCGGAAATTCATCATTTTGACGCCCGCGATCGGCATTGGCTATACTTTGAGTAGACGCCTCTTCTCGGACAACTGAACGCACCCAGACCACAGGAGGTCACCATGCCCGCCAAGCTCACCTGGTATGGACACGCGACGTTTGCCCTCGAGTTGGGCGATCATCGCCTTCTGATCGACCCCTACTTTTCCGACAATCCCAGCACCTCGATCGACCCGGACCAGGTCGATGCCGATTACATCTTGATCTCTCACGGTCACGGCGACCACGTCGGCGACGCCGTCTCGATCACCAATCGCACCGGAGCGATGGTGATCTCCAATTTCGAAATCGCCAATTGGTTCGAGAACAAAGGCGCCGAGGTACACGCGCAGCACTTGGGCGGCGGGTGTACCTACCCGTTCGGTTATCTGAAGCTCACCCTGGCCCTCCACGGCTCCGCATTGCCCGACGGCTCCTACGGCGGCAACCCGGCCGGGTTCCTGCTGACCACCAACGAGGAAAAGAAGATCTACCTGGCTTGTGACACCGGCCTGTTTGGGGACATGCGCCTGATTGGCGAGGAGGGCATCGACCTGGCGGTGCTGCCGATCGGAGACAACTTCACGATGGGACCTGCCGACGCGCTGCGGGCGGTCAAGCTCATTGAGCCCGAGCATGTAATCCCCGTTCACTACGGCACGTGGGAACTGATCGAGCAGGACGCCGCGGCATGGGCAGAGAAGGTCGAAAGTGAGACCACCGCCAAGCCCCACGTGCTGGACCCCGGAGAGAGCTTCAGTCTCTGAGCTTCATCCTCGTCGAACCCGCGACCCGACAATACACTTTCGTTATCAGTAGGGGGCAAGCGCGTTCCCCGGCCCGTTTCTGCGCGATCGTCCGCCCGGCGTTCGTGGAGCCATACGCCCGGGGCAACTGCCCGGTCAGATGTGCGCGCTCCAAGCCGATCCGATGGCCATATGCATGGCAAGGAATGCGCGAAGGTCCGACCTCATTCTGAAATGGCACGCCGCAGCCGACACCCGTGAAAGACAGCTCACGATCGCTCCCCTGGCACCGCCTGATCGGCACCACCGTCTTCGCCTTCGGCCTGGGTGTTTCCATCAACATCCTGGAGCCGGCGATGCTGGGGCATCAAATGCTGAAGTTCGCCCCGGCCTGGAAGAACCTCGCCCTCGGCGCGGCCACCTTCGTCGGATTGCTGGTGGCCGTAGTCACTCAGCCGCTGGTGGGCGCTCTGTCCGACCGAACCCGCACTCGTTTCGGCCGGCGGGTCCCCTACTTGATCGGCGGCACGGTGCTGGTGGTCATCAGCCACTTTTTGATCGCCTTCGCGCCTTCACTTGCCGTGCTGGTGCTCAGCCTGCTCCTGCTGCAACTGGCTTCGAACACCGTCCAGGGCCCTTGGCAGGCGCTGATCCCGGATCAGGTCCCCGGCGTCCAGCGCGGACGGGCCGCGGGCCTTAAAACCACGTTCGACATTTTGGCCTTCATCGTCGGGCGGCAGGCTGGCGGAGTGTTGATCGCGCAGGAGCGATTGGCCGCGGCCGCGTCCGTGGCTGCGGCGTCTTTCGCCGGCGCGCTCGTGATCACGCTGGTCACCACCTCCGAACGGCTCCGCTCGGTTCCGCCGTCCCAACCCAGGCGGCTGCGGCAGGCGTTCTCCATTCCTTGGCGTGAGCGGCCCGACTTCAGCCTCTGGTTCCTCAACCGGCTGCTCTTTTGGGGTAGCCTGACCGCCATCAACACCTTCATCCTGTTCTACCTGGTGGACGCGATCGGCATGACCGAACCCGGCGCCCAGCGACTGGTCGGCGACTTGGCCGCGGTCATCGGCGTAGCCGTGCTGTTCACCGCGCTTCCGGTCGGATGGCTCTCCGACCGAATCGGCCGTCGATCTCTGGTGGCCGCGGCCGGGATCGTGGCCGCCGGCGGCACCGTGCTGCTGCTCGCGCTGCGCTCTCCGCTGGGGGTGACGATCGCCGCCGGGGTCCTCGGACTCGGCATAGGGGTGTACCTGAGCGGAAGCTGGGCGCTGGTGACCGACCTCGTCCCGGGAGGACAGGCCGCACGTTACATGGGCGTCGCCAACATCGCCAGCGCAGGGGGCAGCGCGGTCGCCCGCGCGCTCGGCGCGGGCATCGTCGATCCGTTCAATCGACTGTTGGGGTCGCAGTTCGCCGGCTACGGACTGCTGTACGGCTTCGCCGCCGCTTCGTTTGTACTTGCATCACTGCTGATACTGCGCCTGCAAGAGGATGAGCCCGCAGGGGAGAGACCCCCTACACTCGGCCCATAACACCACGGGCCGTGGACATATCCATCCACTGCTCCACCGGTATACGAATCAAATGATCGACGCCTGACGCCGGCAAGGGTCGGCACCGTGAGAGCGGAGATGCCATATGACCTGGCGGTTGCAGCGAAGAAAGCCGCCAGATGGATCCCACTGCGGGCACTGCTTCTCCAAGGGGGAACTGCGTTCTCCACGACCCGCAGCTGAGTGGAGAATTTGCCAGGGCCCGATAGAAAGGACCCGCTTGCCTCAGGTCGTGATGGGGATCGCAATGGTGAACGTGGCCCCCTCGTCCTCCCCATCGCTATCGGCCCAGGCGCGCCCCTCGTGTGCCTCGGCGACGCCGCGTACGATCGCCAACCCGAGACCCATCCCCTCGTGGCGCCGCGTCAGGTGCCTCTCGACCTGATAAAAGGGCTGGAAGATCCGCTCCAGTTCCCCGTCCCGGATGCCAAGACCGTCGTCTTCGACCTGGAACCAGGCCTCATCACCGTGCCGGCGCAGCCGAAGTTTGATGTGGCCCTCCGCGGGGGTGAAGCGCATGGCGTTGTTGAGCAGATTGGTCAACGCCATGGACAATTTGGGCCCGTCTACGCGGGTCATGAGAGTCTCGTCCCACAGATCGACCTGCAACTCCTGGCCCTTCGCCTGGATCGTTTCCCGCACCTCCTCGTGCGCGGCCCGCATGACGGATTGCAGCGGCTGCTTCTCGAAATTCATCTCGGCGGACCCGATCTGAAGCAAGTTCAGGTTGGTCATATCCTCGATCAAAGACCGCATTCGCATCGCCGAATTGAGAACGGCGGTGACGTGTTGTGAGGCCTCCTCACCAGCGTCCTCCTTAAGGATGCTGGCGTAGCCGAGGATCAGCGCGAGCGGGGTTCTCAGCTCGTGCGAGGCGATCGAAATGAACTCACTCTTCAGCCGGTCCAGTTTTCCCAGCTCATCGTACGCGCGCTGCAGCGCGTCGACCAGGCGGGCGTTGTTGATCGCGACCGCCGCCTGAGAAGCGATCACTGACAGGGTTTTCAAGTCTGTCTCGTTGAACATCCCCTGGCGTTTGTTCACGGCCTCCAGAACGCCCGTGACCTTGTCCTGAATGCGCATCGGCACGCCGATGAGTGAGCGGGTGTCAAAATCAATCTGTTCACCCACGAGCGAGAAATGCCGGGGGTCGCCGGCCACCTCGTTGATGATCAGCGGCCGGTCTTCGCGAAACACGGTGCCGGCGAGTGAGCTGTCGAGCGGGACCGGGATCTTGGCCAGCTCCTCCGGGTCGGCGCCCGTTGCGGCGGCGAAGTACAGGTCTTTGGTCTTCTCATCCACCAGCAGGATCGAGGCAGCCTCGCCGTCCAGCAGGTCCGCCGCCGAGTCGATAATGAACTGCAGCAGTCGATTCAGGTCGAGCGTCGAATTCAGGGTGACGCTGATCTCGACCAGGCGCGAATAGCGCAGCACCAGTTCGCGCAGGTCGAGATCCTCGTCCGAGATCTCCTTGTTCAACATGCTCCCAAGTGTATGCTAGGTAAGCCTCGATGTCCATCAAATAATTGTGGAGCGTCCCGCTTTCGTTGTATACTTCGGGCCACAAGTCCCCGGCCCGCAAAGGACGTCAAAGCATGAAGGTCTCCTGCCTGCAAGAAAACCTTGCGCGCGGACTGAGCGTCGTTTCCCGCGCCGTCGCCCCTCGGAGCACCCTTCCGGTCCTGGCGAACGTCTTGGTCGCGACCGACGAGGGCCGCCTGCGCCTCTCGGCGACCAACCTCGAACTGGGGGTCAGCTGCTGGATCGGGGCCAAGATCGAGGAGGAAGGCGCCACCACGGTGCCGGCCCGCACCTTCGTCGATTTGGTCAACACCCTACCCAACGAGCAGGTGGAGATGGACTTGGCCGTGCGCACGCAATCCCTCCATGTGCGCTGTGGCAGCTTCAACAACGACATCAAGTGCATCGACGCGCAGGAGTTCCCCCCGTTGCCTCCCGAGGATCTCGACGACGGGCTCACACTCGATTTGGAGGAGCTGCGGGAGATGATCCAGCAGGTGGTGTTCGCGGCCTCCACCGACGACGCCCGCCCGGTCTTGACCGGTGTGCTCGTCGAGGTTCAGGACGGCGAGCTCTCGATGGCCGCCGCCGACGGGTTCCGACTTTCGCTACGGCACTCCGACATCACCACGCCGGATGTGTCCCAGCTCAAGGCCATCATCCCCAGCCGCGCGCTGTCCGAATTGGCCCGGGTGGCCGGCGACGACGATACCGTGACGATGACTCTGCCACCGGACCGCGGTCAGGTGATCTTCCGTACCAAGGATGTAGAGTTGGTGTCGCAGCTGATCGAGGGGACGTATCCCGACGTCAAAGGCATCATTCCCAACGGATACAAGACCCGCGCCGTACTACCGACCAGCAGCTTCCTTAAGGCCTGCAAGGCGGCCGACATTTTCGCCCGCGAGGCGGCCCACTCCGCCCGACTGAGCATCACGCCCGGCAGCGACCTCGAGCCCGGTAAGCTGGAAATCTCGGCGACTGCGGCCGAGACCGGTTCCAACGAGACCGTAGTCGACGCAACCATCGAAGGCGAACCGCTCGAGATCGCGTTCAACGTGCGCTTCCTGATCGACGTGCTGAGCGTGGTCGACTCATCCAACGTAGCCCTGGAAACCAACAACGCCTCTTCCCCCGGCGTGATGCGCTCGGTGGGGCGGGACGACTTCCTTCACGTCATCATGCCGATGCACCTCGGCCGCTGATCACGGCGCTTCGACGGCAGCGCACCACCTCGCGAGCAGGCCCAAGGCCTGCTCGCTTACGTTTCCGCGATCCCAGGGTGCCGTTAGAATAGTCTCGAGCATGATTGACCGTCGATCCCGAAGAGGCTCATGAGCGCCGTCGATTCCGGTTCCTTCCCCAAAGTCCTGACGCTCTACCTGGAGCTCAGCCAATACCCCATTCTGGCGAGCAGGATCCGCAAACGGATGCGCGCCAAGCTCTTCGAACGCGGCGTGATCAGCCAGGAAGACTTCGAAGCGGAGGTGCGCGAAAAGGCCGTGCAATCCCAGCGCCGCGAAGGGCTCGACGACCCGTACGCCGAGGAGCCGCCGGATACGTGGTCCAAGCGCCTCTCCATCATCCGCGATAACCTGACCGACTTCTATTTCGCGTACAACCTGCCCCATGAGCTGTTTGAAGAGATCGTTCGTGACATCCTGACCGACCGGGTGCCTTCGCAGGACATCGTCCTCACATTCCACCCCGAGCTCGCCCCGTGGGACATGCTGTTCACCCAGGGCGAAGCGTACGAATCCCTGCCACCTGAAGAGCGCGCCAGAGTCGAGCACGACCTGCGGGAAATCAAAGTGGTCCTGATCAAGTCCATGATCAGCGACCACCTTGAGTACCTGGGCATCGCCAAATCCTGGTTCGAGGTCGCCGACCTCAAAGAAATTCGCTCGCGCCGGCTGGGTCGAGGGAAGATCGGGGGCAAGGCCGCCGGCATCAAGCTCGCCGAATGCATTCTGCGCAAGTCGGCCGACCCCGATCTGTTGGACCACATCAAGGTGCCGGCTTCCTGGTTCATCGGCGCCGATGTCTTCTACCAGTTCACCCAAATGAACGGATTGGTTGGTTTCGCCAATCAGAAGTACAAGAGCGAAGGGGAGATTCGCAGCGAGTTCCCCACCATCCGCGAGCGCGTCACGCGGGGCGACTTCCCGGAGGAAATCACCGACGGGCTGCGCGCCATCTTGAAGGAAGTCGGGGACACGCCTCTCATCGTGCGCTCCTCCAGCTTGTTGGAGGACTCTTTCGGCACCTCCTTCGCCGGCAAATACGAGAGCTACTTCTGTCCTAACCAGGGCTCGCCGGAAGAAAACCTGGAGGCCCTGATTACGGCGATCCTCCGCGTGTACGCCAGTGTGTACAGTCCGGACGTCTTGCTCTACCGGCGACGGATGGGATTGGTGGACTACGACGAGCGCATGGCCATTCTCATCCAAGAGGTGGTCGGGGCCGAGCAGGACCCATACCTCATGCCGGATGCCGCCGGGGTCGCGTTCTCCCGCAATCAGTTCCGCTGGAGTCCCCGCATCGAGCGCGACGCCGGATTCCTGCGCATGGTCTGGGGGCTGGGCACGCGCGCCGTCGAAACGTTGGCCGGAGACTACCCTCGCCTGGTCGCCCTCAGCCACCCGGAGCTGCGACCCGAATCAACTCCGCTCGAAATGCGCCGTTATTCGCAGTCCAACGTGGACCTGATCGACCTGGAAGCCAACCGATTCCGGACGGTGCCCGTCCACGAGGTCGTCTCCGCCCAGACGCGCCATCTGCGCTGGATCGCCCAGCGCTACCATGAGGGGACGTTTGAGGATTTCCTCAGCCGACCGTTGCGCCTGGACAGCAAAGATGTGGTGATCACCTTCAGCGAGCTGCTGCGCAGGTCCGAGTTCCCGGAGCTCATGCGTCGGATGCTGGGCACACTGGAGAAGGCCTACGAGATGCCGATCGACACCGAGTTCGCGCTGCTGCTGGACGGCGAGACGACCGATGTGCGACCTGCCATCGCATTGCTTCAGTGTCGGCCCCAGAGCCGGCTGGAGATGGAATCGGTCCGGCTGCCCAAGGATGTGCCCAAGTCCCGTCAGATCTTCACAATCGACCGGGTGGTCCCCGAGGGTCGCATCGAAGATATCCGCTACCTGGTATACGTCGATCCGGACAGCTACCGCTCGCTTCCGTCCGAATCTCGGCGCGCGGAACTGGCTCAATTCATCGGCCGCATCAACAGCCAACTCGATGGGGAACGGTTCATCCTGATCGGACCCGGCCGCTGGGGCAGCGCCAACCCTGAGCTGGGAATTCCGGTGACCTACTCGGACATTTACAACGCGCGGGCGCTGGTCGAGGTCTTCGAAGGCGCCCCCACACCGGAACCCTCGTACGGGACGCATTTCTTCCAGGACCTGGTCGAAGCCAAGATCTATCCGTTGGCGATCGCTGCCGACGGCCAGAACGGATATCTCAACAGGGCCTTCTTCAAGCAGGCCGGCAACGCACTTGGCGACCTGCTGCCGCAGGAGCGGGATTGGCAGGACATCGTTTGGTTGATCGATCTGGAGCGCTTCGAACCGGGCGCCCGCATGAATCTGGTGATGGACGGCGAGGCGGACAAGGCCATGGGCTATCTGCCTGAGCCGACCAAATCCTGAGCCCAACCCGCTTCGTAAGCTACGTCCCCGACCTCCGAGCTGGCTTCTTTCATCCTTCAGGCGAGGCCGGTTTCGGACCCGCTGGAGCCCCTGTGACGTCACTGACCGTCGTCATCCCCACCTTGAACGAAGCCGAGCACATCGACGTGGTGCTGGATCACGCCACCCGCGGCGCCGTTGTCGGAGTGCCCCAAATCATCGTGGTGGACGGCGGCTCGACCGACGCGACCGTGGATCGGATCCAGGGCCGCGCCCGGCTCCTGCACAGCCGACCTCACCGCGCCCTCCAGCTCCAGCTCGGGCTGGACCGGGCTCGGTCGCAGACGGTCCTGTTCTGCCACGGCGACACGCTCCTGCCCCACGCTTACGACCGGGCCATCGGAGCTGCACTCAACGACCTACGGGTCGTGGCGGGTGCGTTCACGCCGCGCTATCAGCCAACCCACCCGTGGCTGAAGCTCGGGGAACGGATCGTCGGGCTGCCTACGCCCTTCCTCATGTTCGGCGACCAGGGGCTGTTCGCCCGCCGCGAAGCACTGCAGGCGATCGGCGGCGTTCCGGACCTGCCTTTCATGGAGGACCTCGCCCTTGTCGACGCTCTGCGCCGCCGCGGCCGAACGGTCCGCCTCCCCGACCGGGTCGTGACCTCCTCACGGCGGTTCTTTGAGCGCGGCGTGCTGCGCCAGCTGGCGCTCGATCTGGTCCTACTGCTCGGCTATCATGCAGGGGTTCCTCCGGGCACCCTCGGCCGCTGGTATCAAACCAGCACCCGCGATCCGAGCCCCGCCACATGAAGCCCGCTGTCGCCGTGTTCGCCAAGGCGCCCCTTCCGGGCCACGCCAAGACACGCCTCGGTGCAGGATTGGGCATGGCGCGCGCCGCGCGTCTCTACGAGCGCATGCTGCGCGCCCAGCTCGACCGGCTGCAGCATTCGCTGTCCGGCTGGCATCGGACGGTCTTCGCCGCGGAACATCGGGACATGGACTGGTTTGTGCGCCACGCGCCGGCCTGGGAACTGTTGCCGCAGGAGGGCGACGATCTGGGCGCGCGCTTGGAAAACGCGTTCAATCTCCTGTTCGAGCGCTCGATCGAGCGGGCCGTGGTCGTCGGGGCCGATTCTCCTGATCTTCAGGCCGACCACCTGCTCGTGGCCGGATCAGCGCTCGCGGATTACGAGCTCGTGCTCGGACCCGCCCACGACGGCGGCTACTACCTGATCGGCCAGCGCGCGCCGGGCGCGGACGTCTTCGACGGCATCCCGTGGAGCACAGCGCGTGTGCTCGACCGGACGCTCTCCCACGCCCGTGTGCTCGACCTGCGCGTCCACCTTCTGCCGACGCTGCACGACATCGACACGCTGGACGATTGGCGCCGCTATACAAGCTGAAGATCAGGATTGGGAATCCGGCACTCGGGACTGGGGATCCGGGATCCGGAAGGCTAACCACAAAGACGCCAAGGACACGAAGGTTTATCCATAAGGTCACA
>CAZFCJ010000104.1:0-2840 GCA_964517315.1 uncultured Anaerolineaceae bacterium
CTAGGAGTCGCTTGTCGGTCCGTTTGGCAGGCCGTGAGTATGGTGAGCAGGGTCACGGCTGCGATCGTTGTACGAAGCATGCTGGTGAGCTCCCTCCTCGTTTCCCAGCCTGGATTCAACTACAGACCACGCCGGCGGGCAAGGGATGGTCTCACACCACTTCCGGGAAGTGGTCATCGGTGGCGGCAGGTTCAGCGGGCGCTAGTACTCGTAAAAGCCGTGCCCGGTCTTGCGCCCCAACCGACCGGCGTCGACCATCTGGCGCAGCAGGCGCGCGGGGCGGTACTTATCTTCGCCGAGGTCGCGGTGCAGGACCTCCATCACGTCCAGCACGACGTCCAACCCGATCATATCGGCCAGGGTCAGCGGGCCCATCGGGTGGTTCATACCCAGCCTCATCACGGTGTCGATGTCCCCCGCGCTTCCGATGCCTTCCTGGAGCGCGAAGATCGCCTCGTTGAGCATCGGGCACAGGATGCGGTTGGAGATGAACCCGGGGGAATCCTCGACCTTGACCGGGGTCTTGCCCAGGGCGCGGCCGACCTCGGCGACCAGCTCGGCGGTGGTTTCCGAAGTGCCCAATCCGAGCACGACCTCCAGCAGCTCCATCAGCGGCACCGGGTTGAAAAAATGCATCCCGACGACCCGGTCGGGGCGTTCGGTGGCCCCGCCGATCTTGGTCAGCGAAATGGACGAGGTATTGGATGCGAGCACCGTTTCGCCCGGGGCCAGCTCGTCCAGTCGGCGGAAGATGTCGAGCTTGATGTCCGGGTCCTCCGTGGCGGCTTCGATGACCAGGTCGGCTGTGTGCGCCGATTCCAGCTCAAGTGCGGTGGCGATTTCGAGGGCGGCGCGCCGCTGCTGGTCGTCGAGTCGGCCTTTGTCGTGCAGTTTCGTGACCGACTTCTCGATGGCCTCCTGCCCGCGCTCCAGTGCGGCCTGGTCGATGTCCGTCATCGTGACCTGGAAGCCAGATACGGCCGCGGTCTGGGCGATGCCGCTGCCCATCGTGCCCGCACCCACGACGACGATGTGTTCGACGTTCATGGAATTAAGCTCCTAGAGCAGATTGGTTTGGCTGTGCGCGGCGGGGCGTTCATTCCATTTCGACGGCCAGTGCGACGGCCTCGCCGCCGCCAAGGCACAGGCTGGCGACGCCGCGGCTGCCTCCGTGCCGCTTCAGCGCATAAAGCAGGGTGGTGAGCACGCGAGCGCCCGAAGCCCCTAGCGGGTGGCCGAGGGCGATGGCGCCACCGTGTACGTTAACGCTGTCCCAATCCCATCCGCGATCCGCCAGCGCGTAACCGTTGGCCAAGATTTGGGAGGCGAAGGCTTCGTTGACCTCGAACAGATCGACTTCGCTCAGCTCCCATCCGAGCCTGTCGAGCAGCCTGGGGATGACCAGGGCTGGCGCGGTGAACATCTCCCGCGGCGGAACCGCGACCTGCGAGTAGCCGACGATGCGCGCCATGGAGGCGACGCCCAGCGATTCGGCCTTCGAACGGCTGGCGATGACCAGGGCGGCGCCGCCGTCGTTCAATCCCGGCGCGTTGCCGGCCGTCACCGATCCGTCCACTTTGAAGACCGGCTTGAGATGCGCCAGCTTTTCCAGCGAGGTATCCGCCCGCGGGGTCTCATCCTGTACGAGATGCCCGTCGGGGCCGGACGAAGATGGCAGGGGAACCGGCACCCGCTCATCGTCGAATGCCCCTGCCTGCTCGGCGGCCACCGCCCGCTGATGGCTTCGCAGCGCGTAGCGGTCCATCGCCTCGCGGGTGACCTCGAACTCCTCGGCGATCCACTCGCCGGCCGAACCCATGGCCCACTCGACGAAAGGATCCCACAACCCATCGTGCAGCAGTGCGTCGGTGAGCTCTTCATGCCCGTAGCGAACTTCGCCGGCGCGCACGCGCATCAGGTAGGGGGCCCGGCTCATGTTCTCCATGCCGCCGGCGACGAACAGAGATCCATCGCCGGCCCGAATGGATTGAGCGGCGAGCATGCAGGTTTTCAGGCCGGAGCCGCAGACTTTGTTGACAGTCGTAGCGCCGACCGTTGGCGGCAGGCCGGCGAAGATCGCCGCCTGGCGCGCCGGGGCCTGCCCCACTCCGGCCGAGACCACGTTGCCCATCAGGACTTCGTCGATTTCCTCGCCGTGCCCTTCCAGCCCGGCCCGCTGGATCGCCGCGGAGATCGCGACGGCCCCGAGCCGTGGCGCGGGGACACTCCGCAGAGAACCTAGAAATCGCCCGACGGGCGTCCGGGCGGCGCTGAGGATGACTGGTTCATGGGTGGCGTCGAGATTTGTCATGCGCGCAGGCCTTTATCTGCATGACCGAACGGATCGGTGCTATCCGGGTTGCCAGTTTTCACTCAGACGCTCGTACGTCGCGTCCAGCGCCTCGGGAAGCACGCGGGTTTCGGCGGTGGCCGTCATGAAATTGGTGTCGCCCGACCAGCGGGGAACGACGTGGATGTGGACGTGATCGGCGATACCCGCGCCGGCCGCGGTTCCGATGTTGAGGCCGACGTTGAAGCCCTCCGCCTTGTAGATCCTCCGCAGACGCCGGACGGCGAGCCGGGTCACGAGCATAAGATCCTGCAATGCAACCCGGTCGAGATTCTCGATCGAGGCGGTGTGCTCAAAGGGGACGATCATCAAATGCCCGTTGGTGTAGGGATAGCGGTTGAGCATCACGAAAACCCGCTCGGACCGGTGGAGAATGAGGTTTTCGGGCCCGTCTTCCAGCTCGAGGAGACGGCAGAAAATACAGCCCTCATCTTGCGTCTCGTCCTCGATATACGGCATCCGCCAGGGGGCCCACAGATAGTCCATTGGC
>CAZFCJ010000104.1:2940-12084 GCA_964517315.1 uncultured Anaerolineaceae bacterium
CGTCTCGTCCTCGATATACGGCATCCGCCAGGGGGCCCACAGATAGTCCATTGGCTCGCAAGATTGTAACATAGGGACGGTGATGGACTGGCACAGGATCTGCACCGTTGGGGGGGAACGATGACCTTGAATCCGAAGGATCTCAACCGCCGGCTGCCGGTCAAGGGGTTGGGCCGACCGCTGTATTTCTTTGCCAGCATCGGCTCGACCAATGACTACGCCAAGGAGCTCGCCCAGCAGGACGCTCCCCCTGGCACGCTGGTGGTCGCCGACGAGCAGACCGCGGGTCGAGGTCGGGCGGGCCGGTCTTGGAGCACGCCCCCCGGAGTGGCGCTGGCCATGAGCCTCTTGGTCCGGCCCGATTCAATGAGGCCCGGGGCGTGGACTCCGCTCACTGGCGTGGGGGCGCTGGCGGTGGCGGAGGCGATTCATAGACGCGGCGGCGAGCCCGAGATCAAGTGGCCGAACGACGTACTGGTCGAGGGGAGAAAGACGGCCGGGATTCTTGTGGAGACCATCTGGGAGGAAGAGCGGCTGACGTCCGCTGTCATTGGCATCGGGGTCAACGTTCGGGCCGGTTCGGCTCCCGCGGACGCAAACGTGGACTACCCGGCCGGCGATCTCGAGACCCTGCTGGACACGGAACTGGACCGAACCGATCTGCTGGTCGATATCCTGGAAGGGCTGGCAACTTGGCTCGGCGAGGTCGGCAAACCTTCGCTGGTGAGGGCTTGGGAACGACACCTGTATGGTCTCGGTCAAACGGTAAGCGTTGAGGGACAGCGTGAGACCGCTGTCGGCGAGTTGGTCGGTCTGACGCCGCAAGGATACCTGCGCCTCAAGCTGCCCGACGGCGAAATACGCTCCATAGGCGCTGAGTTCCAACGTCTAAGGCCGGTTGACTTTGGGGACGGTTAGATTAAACTGACGGGTGGCCCCGCAAGGGTGTGAAGGAGTTGGCGCCATGTACGATGACCTGCGCAATCTGACGGAACCGGGGGAGTACTTCGATGAGGAGCTGTTCGACGAGTACGAGGATGAGATCCCGCAGACTCCGCTCATGGGCATGACGGCCGCCCAGCGACTGTTGATCTCGATTCTCCTGTTCGCCACCGTCGCCGTAATTGGCATGATGTTTCTGTTGGTCCTCGGCAGGGTGTGGATTTTCTAGTCGCGCTGGCTTGGACGACGAAATAGTTCGCAGAAGGAGAAAGGCCCGGGATCGCACCCGGGCCTTCTTTCGCGGAGGGGCGGTGTCCATTAGCTGCCCATTGGGACGCGCTCGCGCCCATCCGTCGAAAACTCCTCCGCCAACTCTTCCAGTGCGTCGGTGATCCCTGTGTAAGCCAGCTCTGCCTCCTCGGCCATCGTCGGGCCGATGAAGCCCTGGCGTCGCCACTCGTCGGCTTTGCGCTGCACCTTGTGCCGGGTCTCGTCCCAGGCGACATTGCCGAACAGATCCACGTACTGGTCGGAGAAGCCGCCCTCCGGGTCCATGGAGAAGGCCAGACATGAGACGAGCGGTAGGCAATACGTGCCCGTCACCGGCGTGTTGATGGGCGCCGGCATCATGGGCATGACATGCGAACCGCGGGCGTCGCCGGTCACGTAGTGACCGAGAGTGTAGGGCGATACGATTTCCTCCGGTGCCGGGAAGATCCCCTGGGCCCGGACGATGGCCACCGGATCGTCCTTGCCGGTGTATTCGCCGGCGATATTGTGCAGGCGGGTCGTGGATACGGCGGCGACTTTCTCTTCAGGCTTGTAGCGCGAGTGTATGCTTTCAACGGCGAAGCGGTCGGGGTTCTGCAGCAGAACCGCGAGATCCCATGTCCGCTCCGGGACGTCAAGTTCGATGCGACGGTCCGCGTCAGTGGCCTCCATATCCATGACGGTGAGCGTGAACCCCTCGCGGATCTGAGGCTTCAGCAGCAGACCGCCGTTGTGCATCGGGTCGCAGAACGCCGAGTACAGTGGATAGTTGTACGCGCCCGGGCTGCACTTGTCAGCGGCGAACGTGAGGAACACCTCGGCGGGGCGGTGCTCGCTGTCCGGGTCGCGCTCGAGCTCGATCTCGGCGACGGCCGGTCCGGCGCCGCGCAGGTTTCCGGAAGGGGCGTCCACGAGCAAATCCTGGCCAGCACCGTAGAGGCCGTACTCCTCCGCGATGCCCGTCGCCAGAAGGAAGCACTCCCAGGCGAACTCGTGGATCTTCTCAGCGTCCTCCCCGTGCTCGTGGGTCAGGGTGATAGCGATGTCGTCACCGGTGTGAGTCACCAATCCGTCGATCAACAGACCGGATTGAACGGCGTCATCGACCTTATCCTGGCTGCGGCTCAACATCCGGTTCGAGGGCTCGGTGTGGCCGCCCACGGAACCGACGTCGGCCTTGAACAGCGATAGCGTCACATCCTTCATCGTTGTATTCCCTCCTCAGCGTGAAACACAATGGCCGACCCTGGGGCCGGCCGGCTGCCCGACCGCCGGCTCGCCTTGTTGGGCGAGCGCGGTTCGGCCGGGCTTGTGTTTCATCTGTCCGTAAGTAAATGGGCTTGCCGATCCACCGCGCCACCCCGTGTCGATACGTCAACTCGGGGCAGAGGGGACCCTCCTTCCGGATCCAAGCTCCTGTGCTCATATCCTATCCATGCCAACATAAACAGGACGTTAACGCCTTGGGATTGTGAACTCCTGGGGCCGAAGAAGGGCCTGGCTGAGGGCTAGGGCTCGAGCTGGAGGTGCGCGGCGGCGGAAGACACGACCGCCTCGAAGCTCCACTGCAAGTCGTGGAACTCGATTTGGCGCCAGGGTTCGGCCTGGTCGATGTAGTGCGGATGGAACGCGTGGCCGGATTGTCCCGTGGCGTGGACGGCGCGGGTACGGTCGAGATCGGCGAAGTCCACGATGAAGCGTTGCGAGGGAAGCGAGGTCACTTCGTAACCCTCGACTGCATCCCAGGAAGTGGCATTGACGATCGAGGCGCCGCCGCTGGTTGGGAATGCGCCCCGGTTAAAAAGCGCCTCGATCGGGGCCACGCCCGATTCGCCGAGGCTTTGATTGCGGAATGTGGCCGTGTGCAGGTCGCCCCAGCGCCAGGCGCTTTCGTCTTGGCCCAGGTGCGATTCAACGTCCTCCAGCGCAGCGGCCAACGCCCGTCGCAGGATGTCGTCACGGGTTTCCCGGGCTTCCGTGCCCCGATCGTCCCACCATTCGGAGTCGGGCTGATCGGCTAAGGTCTGCATCACGAAGTAGGCCCGCGAGCCGCCCGGGATGAACTCCTCCTCGAGCTGATCGGCGAAGGTCGCCACGAGCAGCTGGCGCCAGAAGGCGTTGAACAGCGCCGCCTTGGCGGAATCCATGTGGTTGCGGTGGTCCCACTCACCCAGCCAGGCGGCGAACTGCCGCAGGCGTACGGCGTCGTATGAGAGCTGCGCCAGCCGAGGCACAAATACGGGCCCCATTGGGTTGAAATTGTCACCCTGAATGGCGGCCAAATCGTCCGGGGTGAGCGAATCGTCGGATTGCAGGAGTTCATTGATGCGCTGGGCCCGGTAGCCGTAGTCCCATTCGCGTTCAACGTAGTAGGCGAAGCTCTCGTCGACGACCGCGTGATTGGCGGTCGTGATGAAGCCTTGCTGGGGATTGACCAAGCTGGGCTGTTCCTCGTAAGGAATGTAGCCTTGCCAGTCGAAGCTGCTGTCCCAGCCCGGCGCGGGCAGCCAGCCGATCCCCGCGCCGCGGACCGGGATCTTGCCCGGCATTTGATACCCGATGTTGCCCTCAGCGTCGGCGTACACGAAGTTCTGCGAGGGGACGTCCCAATCTCGCAAAGCCGTCCGGAACGACTCCCGGTCTGGGGCGAGGTTGATACCGACCACTGCTTGGAAAAGACTCGACGGCTCAAGCGCCGTCCAGCGCAGCGAGATGGCGTAGTGCTCGGGCACCTCGACGCCGGCGTGCTCGCCGAACCCCTCCAGAGGGCCGTAGCTGTCGGAAATGATCGGGCCGTGGTGGGTCAGACGCACGGTTAACGACACTGGATCCTCACCGGCGACGTGGACCTGCTCCTCCAGGGTCTCCATGTCGACCCATTCGCCGTCGACCTCATACTGCTCGGCGTCCTCGGGGTTCAAGCGTTCAATGTAGAGGTCCTGGACATCGGAGCCAAGGTTGGTCACGCCCCAGGCGATCCGGCCGTTGTGGCCGATGACGACCAGGGGCACACCGGCGAATGAGAAGCCGGTCGTGGTGAAGCGGCAGCGGTCCGAGACCGGTCGACAGTGCAGCCCGATCTCATACCAGATCGACGGCATCTGAATGCCCAAATGAGTGTCGTTGGCCAGCATGGCGGCACCGGAGTCGCTGCGGGCGGGAGCGACCGTCCAGTTGTTGGACCCAATGGACGGGCTGTTGGCACCGAGGAGACGGTCCAATTCGGCTGCACCTCGGCCAACCCGTCGCAGCGCCGGCAGCGCGGCACGCGGTACGCTGGCTCGCTCAAGCTCGTCGCTGGCGCGGTCCGCGGCGCCGGCGAAAATCACCGGATGTGCTTGGGGGTAGGGGGGGTAAAGCTCTTCAATCTGCGCGCGGGTGAATTCTTGCAGCAGCATGGCGCGGTCGATCTCTTCGTCCATGTTGCTCCCGAGGTCCCAGGCCATCGCCTTGCCCCAGGTCAGCGTGTTCACCGGCGTCCAGGGTTCGATCTCGTAATCGGGATTCAGCAGGCCCAGGATGGCGTATTCAAGCGAGGCAGCCGAGCCTCGGCGGTCGGCCAGGTAAGCGTTCACCCCCTCGGCATAGGCCTCCAGGATGCCCCGGGTCTCTCCGTCGACCTGCTCGTACTCCTGCTCGGCGATGCGCTCCCAGCCCATCGTGCGCAGGAAGATGTCGGTGTCGACCTGTGAGGAGCCGAACATCTCCGCCAGGCGGCCCGCCCCGACGTGACGGAAGAAATCCATCTGCCAGAAGCGGTCCTGAGCGTGGACGTAGCCCTGGGCGAAGAAAAGGTCGTGTTCGTTGCTGGCGTAGATGTGGGGCACACCTTGTGGGCTGCGGTAGACGTCCACCCGCGCTTCCAGGCCCGGCACCTGCTGGACGCCTTGGGTGCGGGGAAACGATCGGCGGGCCAGCCACGTCGCGCCGGCCGTGGCGGCCAATCCGAGCAGCAGCGCGGCGACCAGTGCAGTTCGAATGACGCGGCCCAAGCGCGATGCGGTCATCTCGGTATCCTCCCCCGGATCACGGGCATGAACTTCCGGGAAGCCCGCAGGACTCCCCAGAAGTTATAAAAGCAACACCGCGCGCCCGTCAAGTCAAAGCCTCCCGAGCTTCGCCGACGGGGCGCGTTTGCCCAGATCATGCGTTCTAAAATGAGCGCTCTTGACTCGCTCTCAGGCGGGTCGCGGGGTATAATTAGGGGGTCGCGCCCTGCTCCCATCGAAGGGCGCTTCCCATACCCCGAAATCAGGTTTTGGAAAGCGATTTTATGGACATAGGAACAGTCCGCCAGGTCGATATTGACGATCAAATGAGGGGTGCCTATCTCGATTATGCCATGAGCGTGATCGTGTCGCGGGCGCTGCCCGACGCCGCGGATGGGTTGAAGCCGGTACAGCGCCGCATTTTATACGCGATGCACGAGATGGGCATCCGCTCCAACTCGCCCTACCGCAAGTCGGCGCGGATTGTAGGCGAAGTGCTGGGTAAATACCATCCGCACGGCGACTCCGCGGTGTATGACGCGATGGCGCGCATGTCGCAGGAATTCTCGATGCGCTACCCGTTGGTGGACGGTCAGGGGAACTTCGGCTCGATCGACGGCGATTCGCCGGCAGCGATGCGCTACACGGAAGCGCGCATGAACCGAATGGCCGAGGAGCTGCTGGTCGACATCGACAAAGACACCGTCGATCTGGTGGACAACTTCGACGGCTCCTTGCAGGAACCGGTCGTACTGCCCGCCCGGTTGCCCAACCTGCTGTTGAACGGGGCCTCGGGGATCGCAGTGGGCATGGCGACCAATATCCCTCCTCACAACCTCGGCGAGGTCGCCGTGGCGCTCTCCTACATGATCGACCGCTATGACGATCTCGACACGGTGAGCGTCGATGATTTAATGGGCTTCATTTCGGGTCCGGATTTCCCGACGGGCGGCCTGATCATCGGAGCCGACGGCATCAAGCAGGCGTACTCCACGGGCAGGGGCCGCATCGTGATGCGGGCTCAGGCCAACATCGAGGAGATGGGCGGCAACCGCCATCGGATCGTCGTCACCGAGCTTCCCTACCAGGTCAACAAGGCGACCCTGATCGAGCGAATCGCCGAGCTGGCGCGAGGCGGTCGGCTGGACGAGGTGAGCGACCTGCGTGACGAATCCGACCGCCGCGGTATGAGCATCGTGATCGAACTCCGGCGCGGCAGCCAACCGAGGAAGGTCCTCAACCAGCTCTTCAAGTACACGGCGCTCCAGACCACGTTCGGGGCCCAGGTGCTGGCCCTGGTCGACGGTGAGCCGCGCCTGCTGCCGATCAAGAAGGCGCTGCATGTCTACATCGACCATCGCGTACAGGTCATCACCCGCCGCTCACAGTATGAGCTCGAGAAGGCGCGCGCCCGAGCCCACATTCTGGAGGGCCTGCTGGTGGCGCTGGCGAACCTGGATGACGTGATCCAGACGATCCGCCATTCCTCGGACGCCGATGTGGCCAAAACACGTCTCATGGAGCGCTTCGAGCTGACCGAGGACCAGGCCCAGGCGATCCTGAACATGCAGCTTCGCCGCCTGGCCGCGCTGGAACGGGAGAAAATAGAAAACGAGCACAAGGAAATCTTAGAAACGATCGAGAACCTGGAAGACCTGCTGGCCCACCCGAAGAAGATCCTCAAGCTGATCCAGGAGGACCTGGAGGAAGTCGTCGAGGACTACGGCGACGCCCGGCGGACGAAGATTCTGCCCGATGCCGACGAGGAGTTCGCCGAAGAGGATCTGGTGAGGGACGAGGGGGTTTTGGTCAGCGTCACCGAGCGCGGCTATGTCAAGCGCGTGGCGGCCAAGACCTATCGCCGCCAGGGACGGGGAGGTCGCGGTTTGATCGGCCACACCATGCGCGACGAGGACGAAGTGGTGATGCTCTTCCCGGCGCGGTCATTGGATACGATCCTGTTCTTCTCCGACCGAGGGAAAGTCTACTCGGAACGCGCCTACCAGATCCCGGACGCCGACCGCACCGCCCGCGGCATTCCGATGGTCAACATCCTGGCCCTCGAACCCAATGAGACCATTACCGCCGTGACCGTGGTGAGCGATTTCGAGGTCGCGGCCTACTGCACGATGGCCACCCGCAACGGCAAGATCAAGCGGGTGCACCTCTCCGAGTTCGCCTCGGTGCGCCCCTCCGGTCTGATCGCGATCAACCTCGCCAAGGGCGATACGTTGGGCTGGGCCAAGCTGACCAGCGGCGACGACGAGCTCATCCTGGTCACCGCCAACGGACAGGCGCTGCGCTACCGCGAAAGCGCGGTGCGGCCGATGGGCCGTCCGGCCGCCGGCGTGAAGTCGATAAACCTCAAGAAGGGCGATCACGTCACCACGATGGACGTCATCGATCGCAAGGCCGACTTGCTGGTGGTCACGGAGAAGGGATACGGCAAGCGGACTCCTTTGAGCGAGTACCCCGTGAAAGGTCGGGCAACAGGAGGGGTCCTTACGATCGACCGTACCCGTCTCGAGCAGACCGGCAAAATTGTGGGGGCCCGGGTTGTCGAAGAGGAAGACGACCTGACGTTGATCTCGACGGGCGGCATCATCCTGCGCACCAAAGTCGGCCAGATCAGCCGAATGGGCCGGGCGACGATGGGCGTGCGGGTGATGGACTTGAAGCAGCGCGACACGGTGGCGGCCCTCGCTCGCATCAGCGACCGGGAGCTCAGGGAGGCCGGGGTCGAAACGGAGGGGTAACCGGCATCTCCGTTGCGTTAACCGCGGAGAACGCGGAGGAACCAGAGATTCACTATTGCTACATCATCCCCGAGAACACAGAGAGCACAGAGTTCTCAGAGAATTCAGCACGAGGTTCTACCACGACGGATGCAGAGAACAGGTCTTGACGACCCTATGATCGGTGTGGATCCGGGCAAGTGACCCGCGGATCTTCACTCGTTTGTTGCATCAGAAATTCAGCTACCGCAATGAAAAGACATCAATAATATCCTGTCTGCGCGCTCGGTGTTCTCCGCGCTTGATGTCCAGAAAAGGGGACAAGGCCCGGTCAGGATGAGTGGGGGTTCTCCATGGGCATCAGCTGGCCCTCGCCCCAGACCAACCCGTGCAGCTCACCGGCCTCTCCCACCAACCGGTGGACCGCACTGGCCAGCCTTTCGGGCGCGGCCGTCGTGAAGTAAGTGATGCGTCCGGGCGTCCCCGCGGATGCGGTCTCTTCCCGCTCTTCGAGCACCCTACGGACCTGGCGCGCCACCGCGGGCGAGGGGTCAATGATCTCGACCTCGGGACCAATCAACTGGTGGAGAATCGGCAGGATGAACGGGTAATGAGTGCAGCCGAGCACCAATGTGTCGATGCCCTTGTCGAGCAGTGGTCGGACGGCTCCCTCCACGAGGCGGTACGTCTCAGGGCCGGTGAGATCTCCGGATTCGATGCGCTCTACCAAGCCCGGAACAATCCGCTGGTGCACCTGGACGTCCCTGGCATGACGAGCCACGACGGAAGCGAAGAGTTCTCCCTCGAACGTTCCGGGCGTAGCTAACACCCCGACCTGTCCGGAGACGGAACGCTCTGCCGCCGGCTTGACGGCGGGTTCCATTCCTACGAACGGGACCTCGGGAAAGGTCGCGCGTAGGTGCTCCAGCGCGGCGGCGGAAGCCGTGTTGCAAGCCACAACCAGCAGCTTGGCATCTTGGCTCAACAGGAAGCGGCTGATTTCGACCGAATAATGGCGAATTTCCGGGCGCGAACGCGACCCATAGGGGATGTTCGCCTGATCGGCCACGTAGAGCAGATCCTCATTGGGAAGCAGGTGACGGACATGGGAGAGGACCGAGAGCCCACCGATCCCGGAGTCGAAAAGGCCGATGGGCCGTTTTGCCATGATGGAGAAGCTCTCCTCAGATGGGCCGCGCACCGGGCGG
>CAZFCJ010000105.1:0-12040 GCA_964517315.1 uncultured Anaerolineaceae bacterium
GCCAGAGGCCAAGGCCCAGTGCTCTTTGCCCGGTGCTCTGCGCTTCCTCTTGGCCGAGCTCGCCCCGTTACCCGGCGGGGATCTCGTCCAGCATCTCCTCGAGGTGCGCCGCCAGCCACGCGGAGGTGCGATCGATCTGCAGAACCCTGTTGGCCAAGTCCCTGGCCGGACCGTGCTCCCCCCGCATCAAGTGGTCCTCGGCGAGTACGGCCATGGCAAGCGGATCGGTCCTCCCCTGCAGTCCATCCACCATCTGCCTTCTCATCTGGTCCACTTCCGGAGCATCGGCATGCATTGCCGTCCGAGCCGCGATCGGCTGCAAGACCGGCCAACCGGGATACGTCTGCATCAACCGCTCGAGCTGGGGCACAAGGCGCATGCCGCTTTCGGCGCCGAAGAACAACGCCTCCACGGTCCGATCCACCAGGAGCGGGTCGGCGCTTCGAGGGCCACCTTCATATTCCATGCCCCGACGAAGGGCCCCCGCGGCCGGCAGATATTGCTCGTCCCGCATGTAGAGATCCGCCGCCCTGAGCAACATGCGGCGGCCTTCTTCGATTTGTCCATCTTCGTACAGCTGTTCGGCCGCGCGCACGAGGGCGGCCGGGTCTTGGGAGGGTTCTTCGGTCGGCATCGGCGAAGGCGTAGCGGTCGGCGGCGGGGAGGTCACGGTCGCTTGCACCATCCGAGTGGTCGTAGGCGCCAGCGTGGGGGCTGCGCCCTGGGCTCCGTTACCGCGCGACAGCAGCAGAAACACGCCCAAACAGCCAAAGGTCATCATCAATCCGGCAGCCGGCCACAGCCACCACCTGCGGTCCCGCCCCTCTGTGATGGCCTCTTCGGGCCGCCCTGCAGATCCCTGCGCATCCGGCTTCTGGTCGGGCAGAGTTTCCAATGGGATTGTGGAGCGCTTCTCGACCACAGCCGACCTGTATGCAGCGACCAGTTCGTCCACACTGGCGAAGCGATCGTCCCGGTCCTTGGCCAACGCTTTCAACAGCACCCGTTCTTCTGGCTCGCTGACTTCAGGATTGACATCGCTGGGCAGGGGCAGGGGTGAATAGATATGATCGTGGATGATCGAGAAAGGCGTGTCGGCGTTGTAGGGGACTTGGCCTACGACCATCTCATACATCACCACGCCGAAGGAGTAGATATCTGTCCCCTCGTCCAGCTCCTGCTCGCCCCTCGCCTGCTCGGGCGAGATGTACTGCGGGGTCCCCAGCAGCATGTCGCTCGAGAGTGTGGATTCTCCGGCTTGAGCGATTCGGGCCAACCCGAAGTCAGCCAGGTACACTCCCCCGCTATCCTCGAGCAGAATGTTGGAAGGTTTGATATCGCGATGCAGGACGCCCCGCTCGTGCGCGTATGCAAGTCCTTCACCGGCGGCCCCGACGATCTCCAGCCTGTACTCGTTCGGAAGCTCTTCCTTCTCGAGCACGGCCTTCAACGTCCGTCCCGGGATGAACTTCATCACCAGGTAGGGCTGGCCGTCATGCTCCGCATAGTCGTAAATAGGGACGATGTTGGGGTGGTCCAGCTTGGCAACCACGCGCGCTTCCCGCTGGAAACGAGCGAGGAAATTCGGGTCTTCGAGGAAGGCCGGGTGAAGCACTTTGATCGCCACGTAGCGATCCAATGCAGGATGATAGCCCTTGAAGACCGAGGCCATCCCGCCCTGCCCGAGCGGCTGAACAATGCGGTAAGGGCCTACGTTTTCACCACGACGGAAAGGCATACGGACTCCGTCAGCGCTATGAGGCTTCGGCCATTATAGTCAGTCGAATCGGCCTCACAAGTCGTTGCGAGGATTTGTAAGGAAACCCTAAGCCGATTGTCAGGTGAACCCAGACCGTCTGCAAAAAGAGGAAGTTAGGCGCTTCACCGGCTCCCTACCGGTCGTCGAGCGCCTCGATGGCCGGCAACGGCTTGCCCTCGAGAAATGTCAGCGCCGCGCCGCCTCCGGTGGACACGTGGGTCAGGCGATCGCTTAAGCCGGCCGCGTGCACGGCAGCCGCCGAGTCCCCCCCACCGACAATCGTCACCCCGTCCACCTCCGCGACCGCGGCGGCGATCTCGTTGGTGCCGGAGGCGAACGGCGCCATCTCGAAGACCCCCATCGGCCCGTTCCACACCACCATGTGCGCGCCATCCAGCGCCGCCCGGTACTCATCCACCGTGTCCGGCCCGATGTCCATAATGCGCCATCCTGACGGCACGTCGCCCACCGGCACGACCTTGTGATCTGCCGACTCTGAGAACTCGTCGGCCACCACGGCATCTGTCGGCAGCATGACCTTTTCCCCCGCCTGGGAGAGGATTTGTTCGGCGTCCTCGACGGCCTCAGGTTCGGCGAGGGATTGCGCCACGTCATAGCCTTTGGCCACGAGGAAGGTGTTCGCCATTGCGCCGCCGATCAGCAGGCGGTCGGCGCGCTTGAGGAAAGATCGAACCACTCCGACCTTGTCGGAGACCTTCGCCCCGCCCAGAATGGCGATGTACGGGTGCTCAGGTTTGTGAAGGGCCTTTCCGAGTTGCTCGATCTCGGCCTGCATCAACAGCCCGGCCGCCGCGGGCAGATACTGGGCCACGCCGACGGTTGACGCGTGGGCCCGATGGGCGGTACCGAACGCATCGTTCACAAACAGGCGAGCATGTGATGCAAGTTGGGCCGCGAAGTCCGGATCGTTGGCTTTTTCACCCGGATGGAAGCGAGTGTTCTCGAGCAGCAGCACAGCGCCCGGAGCCAGATCCCTGACCGCGGCATCGGCCTCGGGTCCGACGCAGTCTTCTACAAACTGGACCTGCCGTCCCATTAGCTCACCGAGCCGTTCGGCAGCGGGGCTTAAGGAGTAAGCCGGATCGGGGGTTCCTTTGGGCCGGCCAAGATGGGAGCACAGGATCAAAGTCGCTTCGCGATCCAGCAGATGGTCAATCGTCGCCTGCGCGGCTCGCAATCGAGTGTCATCTGCGACCTGGCCGTCCTTGATGGGCACGTTGAAATCCACACGCACGAGGACGCGCTTGTCGCGCACGTCCATATCCTGGACGGTCTTCTTCTTCAGCATGGGTCGGCTCCTGCGTCCACGACGGTCAGTCCATTCGTACTGTTCGTTCAACCCTTCGGAAGGCAGACGCGAACATGCCGCCCGCGAGTAGCTGCGGCGCGCATCGGCAGTGAGGGCTGATCCATCGATCGATTGGCGGTTGTCCTGTGTCAGTTCAGGCCGCTGCGGGGTTCAAGTTCATCGAGCGGCGGCAGATTTAAAGGCCCCGTCCGCTCCTCCAAGAGCTTGATCAGCGTTCCTGCGAGCTTCGCGGCGTCATGCCGCCACGGCCGTTCCACATCGACTAGGTCGGTGGAGTGGACCGGAGTGGCTGTACCATTCGCATCGGGCTCCACCCGCTGAATTCCCTTCGGGAGTCGGCCCACCGTACCGTCATTGGCCAGCACCAAATCGACCAGCCCTCGACCCACATGGTTCTCAATGGCCTTTACATGTTCACTGAGACCGTAGCCGGTGGTCTCGCCGGGTTGAGTGGCGACGTTGCAGACGAGCACTTTGAAGGCTCGGCTGGCGCGGATCGCGTTGGCGATATCCGGCACCAGCAGATTCGGAAGCAGGCTTGTATAAAGGCTTCCCGGACCGATCACGATCATCTCCGCGTTCAGCAAGGCCTGCAGAGCCATCGGATAGGCCTGCGGCTCGTTGGGCTCGAGATAGACGTGCCGAATGCGACCAGGCGCTCCAGCAATCCGGCTCTCACCCTCAATGCGCACCGCCTGGACGTCCATCACCGGCGTCTTGTCAGCCAGCAGCGAAACGTCATCCAGGGTCGAGGGGAGCACCCTGCCGCGGATGGTCAACACGCGCTCGGCTTCGAGCAATCCACGGTCAAAACTGCCGGTGACTCCCGCCAGCGCGGCGATGAACAAGTTCCCAAATGAGTGACCTTCGAGCTCCTCGCCCTTGCGGAATCGGTATTGGAAAAGTTGGGTCATCATCTGCTCGTCGTCGGCCAGAGCGGCCAGGCAGTTGCGCAGGTCCCCCGGAGGCGGGAGTCCGAGCGAGCGCCGCAACCGACCCGACGAGCCGCCATCGTCCGCCATCGTAACAATGGCCGTCAAATTGGTGCTGTGTTGCTTCAGGCCCCGGAGCAATGTGGAGAGGCCGGTGCCGCCGCCCACCGCCACAATCCGGGGCCCTTGCCCCAGCCGGCGGTGCTCGGCGACCACATCCACGAGCGGCCGCCCCCGGGAAGCGTAGGGGGCGAGCAGGGAGCGATTCAATCGGATGACTGCGTAAAGCAGCACGCCCAGTCCGCTCACGCCGAAGAGCGCGATGCGGATCCAACGGGGGAACACCCGCAGACTCAGCGCGTAGAGCAATTCGGAGTCGGGGTAAACCCGATAGATATGGAGAAGAAAGAGAGCTAGCCCTAGGCCGATCAGCGCGGTGGCCACAACCATCAGGCTGAGCCAGCGCTTCACCCCGAGCCCGGGTTGGAACCAGCGCCAAAGCTGACGCCACCGGGCTCCGAATGGCCCTCCGGACGAATTGTGTTTCATGAGGCCGAATATACCAAACTGGCGTTCACACCGTCAATGATAACGGCGAACGACCGATTCGGGCAGATCGGCTCCAACCGGATTCCACAAGCGAGTTCGTCCTGTCCCAGCGCAGCGGTGCGGCGTCCAGCTCCGGGATGCCTGCTCCCCCGTCGAGCGGCGATTCCCGACCCGGTGCAATCGCTGGACGACCTTCATCTAGCTTTGGACGCTGCCGAAGTTCCCTTGTATAATGGTCCTCAGATATCATCCCGGAAGGAGGCTGAGCCCATGGCAAATGTGACCTACGAACATGTCTATAAGCGCTTTGGGGATGTGGTTGCGGTCAACGACATGAACCTCCAGGTGGAGGACAAGGAGTTTCTCGTCTTGGTGGGGCCTTCAGGATGCGGCAAGACCACCTCGCTGCGCCTCTTGGCCGGTCTCGACGACATCTCCGAGGGTGAGATATACATCGGCGAACGAGTCGTCAACGAAGTAGCGCCGAAGGACCGGGATATCGCGATGGTGTTCCAGTCCTACGCCCTCTACCCTCACATGACCGTGTTCGACAACATGGCATTTGGGCTCAAGCTGCGCAATGTTCCATCCAATGAAATTAAGAAGCGCGTGGAGGATGCGGCGGATATCCTGGGCATCGGCAATTTGCTTGACCGCCGTCCTCGCCAGCTCTCGGGTGGCCAACGCCAGCGCGTCGCGGTGGGACGCGCCATCGTACGCCAGCCGGCGGTTTTCTTGTTCGATGAGCCGCTCTCGAACCTGGACGCCAAGCTGAGGGTTCAAACCCGAGCCGAAATCCAGGAGCTCCACCATCGGCTGCAGACCACCTTCATTTATGTGACGCACGATCAGACCGAGGCCATGACGATGGCGACGAGGATCGCGGTGATGAAGGACGGGATTCTGCAGCAGGTCGACAGCCCCCAGATCCTGTACGACTATCCCGACAACGTATTCGTGGCCGGGTTCATCGGCTCGCCGGCGATGAACTTTTTCGACGCTCGGCTCGAGCGCGCCAACGGCGGTCTTATGGTCGACACCAAGGCCTTCCGGGTGCGCGTCCCCGACGATAAGGTGACGACCTACGAGAGCCTCGTGGGCAAGGACTTGATCTTCGGGCTGCGGCCGGAGGACATCCACGATCCGGAGTACACGCCGCCCGGTGTGAACCCTTCAAACGTCGACTCCTTGATTCGGGTGAAGGAACCCATGGGCAACGAGCTCATCCTGTATCTGGAAAAGGACGGAGTCGAATTCGTCGGGCGGGTCGATCCTCGCAGCAAGGCCGAGGTTGATGTCAATAAGCAGGTCGTGTTCAATATGGATAACATGCACATCTTCGAGGCCGAGGATGACCAGAAAGCGATCCGCTGACCGATCCGGCGGAGCGTTCGGGCCCCCTTCCGCTCGCGGCAGGGGGCTTTCTTTTCGTCTGGGCCAGGAGCTGACATGGCCAATCTCGATTTAATGCGGCGCCTTCGGCAGCCCAATGACACGAAGATCGTGCTGCTGGTGCTTGATGGGCTGGGTGGGCTATCGGTCAGGAGCGGTGGGCCTACGGAACTGGAATCGGCCCACACTCCTAACATGGACCGTTTGGCGCGCGAGGGCACGCTGGGTCAAATCACCCCCGTGCTGCCCGGGATTACGCCAGGATCCGGGCCCGGCCATTTGGCGTTGTTCGGCTATGATCCCATCGAGCACGAAGTCGGCCGGGGGGTCATTGAAGCCGCCGGAATCGGCATGCAGGTGGATCGAGGCGATGTCGCCGCTCGAGGGAACTTCTGCACCGTGGACTCCGAAGGCCTGATCATCGACCGCCGCGCCGGCCGCATCTCCTCCGAAGAGGCCGAGCCGTTGGTCGCCCGCCTGGATCGGATCACACTCGATGAGGTCAAGGCGAAGGTCCGAGTGCTGCGGGAGTATCGCTTCGCGCTGGTCCTGCGCGGTCCCGACCTGCAACCCAACATCGCCGACACCGATCCGCTGGAGACCGGCGAAGCGCCGCTCCCCGCCCAAGCCCAGGACGACCAGTCGGAGCGGACCGCAGACCTCGTCAACCGTTGGATCGAGGAGGCACGGGAGCGCCTGGCGGACGAACCGAAAGCCAACGCGCTCACGCTGCGCGGCTTCTCAACGAATCCATCGCTGCCGCAGTTTCCCGAGATCTACGGCCTCAATCCAGCCTGCATCGCCGTGTATCCGATGTACCGCGGCGTCTCACGCCTGGTGGGGATGGACGTCGCGGAGTTCCAAGGCGAGGCGCCTCAGGACGAATTCGCGACCGCAGCCGACCTGTGGGATCGCTTCGATTACCTCTTCATTCACATCAAGAAACCCGACAGCCTCGGTGAGGACGGCGCATTCGAAGAAAAGGCCGCCTACCTCGGGCAGGTGGACGGCGCACTGGAAGAGTTGATCGATCTGGAGCCCGACGTCCTGGCGATCACCGGAGATCACACGACGCCCGCCAGATTGAAGTACCACTCGTGGCACCCGGTTCCACTTCTGCTGTGGGCCCCGGACACGGCCCGGGAGGACTCTCAGTCGAAATTTGGCGAAAGCCAGTGCGCTCAGGGTGGTCTGGGCACATTTCCGGCGCAGCATCTGATGCCCCTGCTCATGGCGCACGCCCGCAGGCTGCAGAAATACGGGGCTTAGCGGCCGGGCGGGTCCCGGCCGGGATCGTACACCTCTGCATGACGCCTCGAAAAGATGGATATTTCCATGGCGTCCCATCCCGGGGCGAACCCAAGGTTCGCCCCTACGAAAACCACCGAGTCAGACATTGCACTGCTATCCGAACGGCGGTAACCGGCCGATCGGCCATTCACCGGCCGGCCGGGCCGACCATACAATCGGCCGCGCTTAGCGGCCCATCATGACCCTCCGACCGTAGGGGTACGACACCCAGCACCTGACGGTCTGGGCAGGTGTGTCATGCCCCTACCGCGAATTGGATGCCGCCGAGGGCCGCGCGGCTGCCGGTGCAAGCAAGACGGGCGGCCGACCCGACAGGGATGACGGAGAGTTGGAATCCAGGACCCCGAATCTGGCGGCCAGGATCGCGGGCAAATCTGCCGCATGCACATTCGCCGGCCTCCATCCTGACCGAATGTAGGGGCCGGGCGGGTCCCAGCCCGCGTTGGCGACTAAGCGGAGATGTAGTCTCCTGCTTCTCGCGCAGGGCTCCAGCGCGAACCCAACCATCTCAGGCCCAGAGCCATCCCGGCGGTGGAAAGCGCAAGAAAGGCGAAGACCTGCTGCCAGAAGCGGACGGGGAACAGACGGATCAGCGTGTCGCTGAAGCGGAACAGCCAGGTGTTGCCCTCGAAGAAAATGCGGTGGAAGCCCACGAACACCGCCTGGAATGACACAACGAGTCCTACTGCCAGCACGGCCATAACCCACAAGGTCACAATCCCACCGCCCCGCAGATCAGCCAGCAGGGCCGGCCATCCCCAAAAGCGCGCGCGGAGACCGCCCATGACCACGCTCGCGGTCAACGCTCCGATCCAGAGGTCGAGGGCCAGCTGAGTCAGCGCCTTCACATCGCGCATATGGCGCAGCTCACGCGGATTGAACAGGGCCGAACCGTCTTCGAATTGTTGATCCGCCAGAAATTCGATCCCTGCATCGTTCAAGAGGTAATCCAGACTGACCAGCGCATATCGCTCGCGCTCGGGAAGTGAGAAACCGTAGCTATCCGGCGGGAAGCCGGGGATTCGATAGGCCGCCCGCACATAAAAAGGCGTCAACGTGAGGCGCAGAGCGGTCAGAAACACTACGAACGGCAGCAGCCCGCGCAGAGCCACGGAGAGCAGGCGGCCCGCGACCGGGCGCGGAGTGCGGGGATCGGTCACTGCAAAACCTCCGATAGGTTGGAAAAGTCGTCGCCGAGCATATAGTGGATGACGATCGAATTCACGAGCTGCTCAACCGGGGCGCGATCATCGGTGAAAGCGACCTCGGCGTCGGGAGTCGGCTGGAGGTTGGCGTGCACTCGGCCCAGCACATCCACCACCAGCGGATGAGGCGCGGTCTCCTGCATGCGCCGAAGGTTTTTCGAGATATGATCGGGCTCGGTCGCGCGCACAGTCGCGAAGACCAGGGTGTTAAACGTGCCCGGAACATCCACCACGTGGACGCTGGGATACACGGATTGCAGCGTGCCGACCATGGCCTCGATCAGACGGCGATCCCCGGGGGTTCGGCCCACGTTGACCGCCACCACCCCATCCTGTGTAAGCCGCTCCTTGACCAGTTGGAAGAACTCCACCGTCGTCAGATGCCACGGAATGTAAGGCGGTCGGTAGGCGTCGATCGCAATCACATCGTACGTGTACGGGCTTCGCTTGAGCCCCCAGCGGCCGTCGGCGACGATCGCGTTCAGATTGGGCTCGTTCATCGCGAAGTAACGTCGGCCGACTTCAATGATGGCTGGATCGATCTCCCAACCGTCAATCGGAATCGGTCCGTAGGCCGAGGTGTACTGTTTGGCGATCGTGCCCGCCGCCAGTCCCACGATCCCAAGCCGATCGATGTCGGCCGGCCCGGTTTCAGGTGGATTGAAGTACGGAGCCGCCAGGAAATAGTCCCAGGTCCCGTACGTCGCCAGCCCGTCCGGCGAGTAAATTGAATGGACCGCTTGCCCCTCGTTAAGCATCAGATAGCGCGTGCCCTCGCGTTCGATGACCTGGATGTAGTTGTACCCGGACTCCTCTTCATAGATCTGGCCCCGTGCCTGCTTCAACGGGCGCCCCACCATAAACCAGCCGAGCGCCAGCAGAGCCAGCGGCATGAGCGCATAGCGGTACGCCGCCCGCCGGTCCACGATCAGAAGTCCGGCCAGGGCGACGACCAGCAGGGCGGAGGCGAGGGCCAGGAACGTGCGAGTGGTGCCGAGTGCGGGGATCAGCCACAACACGGACAGAAATGTGCCAAGAATCGAGCCGAGCGTCGAGAGGGCATAGACACGACCGGAGATCCGGCCAGCGTGCTCTGTGCGGCGGATCGCCAGGCGGATCGCGAACGGCGACACGCACCCCAGCAGGGTGACGGGCACGAGGAAAAGGACCAGGACCGACAGGAACGACCCCGCCATGACCGCCGCGTCGAGCTGCTCTACCGCCTGCGCCGCAAACCGCAGGACGGGCCGCGCCGCGAGCGGTACGAGCCCTGCAGTGAAGGCCCCCCAGGCCAGGATGCGGTAAAACGTTTGTGGGTAAGGGGATCGGTCCGCCCACTTCCCTCCGAGGAAGTAGCCCGCCGCGAGGTAGGCGAGGATGAGACCGATGATATTGGCCCACACCAAGTTGCTGGTGCCGAACACGCTCCCCAGCAAACGGGAGGCCGTGATCTCGACGCCCAAGGTGGTGAAGCCGGCGATGAAGACGGAGACGTAGAGCAGGCGCTTTCTCATAATTGCCCCGATGGTGCGCAACCTGCCGATAATATCACTTCATTCCACGGCCCGGAGCCTCTCCTGGCCGATCGTCCGCGTTTGAAAAACACTCGACAGGTCATCGCCTCTCTGGACCAGCCACGCCCTCAGCCCCGACCGCCGCAGAGTCCGGGCCAGCGCGCGGCTGCCCAACGGACCGCCGAACGACTTCGCGTCAAGGACGACGAAGTCGGGCGTCTTGCCGACGCGCAGAAGCTCACGCGCGATCGTCGCAAGCGCCGGATTCACGTCCGCGGTGATCAAGATCACGGTCGCGCCGCGCGGAATCAGCCCGGCCTCGATCTTCAAGACCTCATCCAGGCTGTGGTCGCCCTCCGCCTTCAGAACCGCGAGCATCTCCAGCAAGCGGTAGAGTAGGGACTGTCCTCGCTCCGGCTGCACGACATGCCGGGATGTTCCGTGAGCGATCAGTCCCACTCCCCGGTCGCGCTCGGTGAAGTGGAACGCCAGCGAGGCGGCCAGCGTGACCGCGTATTCGATCGTGACCCCGAGCGGCTGGCGCGCCGCGTGTGGGCCGCCTTCGAATCGGGATTCCGTCGAGCGTTCCTCAGGCTCCACTGGACCATGCTGGCCCGCGCGCGCCGCGTCCACCACAATCCACACGTCAGCCAGGGGGTCGAATTCGAACTCCTTGACAATCAGGCGATCCCATTTGGCGGTCGAGCGCCAATGTATCCGGTTCATGCTGTCTCCGGGGCGGTAGTCCCGCACCCCTGAGGCGTTGGGAGTCACCTGATGCGTCCGCTGGCGCAGGGCCTCCCCTCCCGGGAGACGGCCGGTAGGGACCGGGTAGCGGCGGATGGGGAAGATTGCCGGCAGGACGACCACATGTTGCGACGCCGGCAGCCGCACCGAAGCCGGAAACAGACCAAACGGGTCGCCGCCGTGGATTTCGGTCGGTCCCAGTGCGAAGCGTCCACGCTGGGTGCAGACCGTGCGCGCCGTCCAGGCCCACCGCTCGCCCGGGCCGAGGCCGGCGACCACACTTGAGCCGCTGTGCCCCACGAGATCGGAAGGACCGAACAAGCCCAGTCCGGTCAGCGACGTGGCCCGATAGCCGGGAAATTCGGTCATGTCCCTGACGTCGAGCCACAGCTTCGGCAGCCGCCCACGGTTGGTCACGACAAACTCCTCCCGCAGGAGGTGTCCGACTTGAGCTCGTCCGGATGCGGTGTGGCGCTCCAGCTGGACGCCCCGCAGGGACAGCTTGGACCACACAAAGGCCAGGACGAGCAGCCCACCCCATAGGTAGGTCAGGTTGAAGAAGAGCTGCTCCCCCGAGGCGGCCGCGGCGGCCAGACTGGCGAGGAAGAGAGCCGTGACAACGATCGCCCGCCCGCTCACGGAACCAGTTCACCTCCGGGGACCGGCAGCTCCTGGACAACCTCCTTGATCAATTCACGCTCATCGACGTCCCTGACCCGGGCCGCCGAGCCGACGATCAAGCGGTGCGCCAGCGCGGGGACTGCAAGGGCCTTCACATCATCAGGGAGCACGTAGTCTCGTCCTTCCATGGCGGCCATAGCCTGCGCGCCGCGGAACAGCGCCAAGCTGCCGCGCGGGCTGGCTCCCAGATAAAGGTCGCTGTGTCCTCGAGTCGCGGCCACCAAGTCTACAATGTAGCGCTTGATCTCGTCGGCCAAGTGAACGCGCTTGACCGCGGCCTGCGCTTCGAGCAGTTCCTCAACCCGCACAACCTGGTTAATTTCCTGCAAGGGATGGACGATTTGCTGGCCCTCCATCATCTGGACCTCATAGTGCGGCGCCGGGTAGCCCACGCTGATCCTCAGGAGGAAGCGATCCATCTGTGCCTCGGGCAACGGGAAGGTACCTTCATATTCAATGGGATTTTGAGTCGCCAGCACCATGAACGGTTCGGGGACGGCGCGGGTCACTCCATCTACCGTCACCTGTCGCTCCTCCATCGCCTCCAGGAGCGCTGCCTGCGTCTTGGGCGTCGCGCGGTTGATTTCGTCGGTCAGAACGATCTGAGCCATGATCGGACC
>CAZFCJ010000106.1:0-11533 GCA_964517315.1 uncultured Anaerolineaceae bacterium
CTGCGCGACAATATGCGCCCGGCCGCCCGCGGCGACGACCGCTGGCCCAAACGGTGGCAGCAGTCGCAGGGGCCTTTGCATTACGCAATCATCGACGAGGTGGACAACATCCTGATCGACGAGGCCCGCACCCCGCTGATCATCTCCGGGCCGGCCCACGAGGACCCCGAGCTGTACGAGCGGATGGCGCGGGTGGTGAAGCAGCTTCGTCCGGAGGATTACGAGATCAACGAGCGCGATCGGACGATCTCCCTGACCGCGATCGGCGAGGACCACGTCGAACAAATCCTCGGCGTGCCGCTGCGCGATCCGGACCGCCCGGAGGACATCACGCCCGAACAGGCCCGCTTGTTGGGTCACCTGGAGCAGGCGCTGCGCGCCGAATACCTGTTCAAGCGCAACAAGGATTATGTCGTGCAGAGCGGCCGGGTCGTCATCGTCGATGAGTTCACCGGCCGCCTGATGGCCGGCCGGCGCTGGTCGGACGGGCTGCACCAGGCGGTGGAGGCCAAAGAGGGCGTGAAGGTCCGTCAGGAGAACGTCACCTACGCCACGATCACGTTGCAGAACTACTTCCGCATGTACGACAAGCTGGCCGGGATGACCGGCACGGCGGTGACCGAGGCCGAGGAGTTCAACAAGATTTACGACGTCGACGTCGTCGCGCTCCCGACCAACCTTGAATACGTCGCGATGCAGCCCGACACCGACCTGACCGAAGTCGACTACCGCGAGAACGGACAGGAGTTCACCTACTACTCGAGGATGGATGATCCGGACCGGGACCCGGTGTTCTGGAAGCGCAAGGACTACGCGGACTCGGTGTATCGCACCGAGGAAGCCAAGCTCCGGTCGGTCGTCACAGATATCATGCGCCGCCATGTCCGCGGCCAGCCGCTTCTGGTGGGCACGACCTCGGTGGAAATGTCCGAGCGACTGTCCGACCGCCTGGGTGCCAGCCTGCTGCGGCAGTTGGCGATGACGCTGATCCTTCGTGACGCGTATCTCGAAGCGCATGACATTCCCGATGACGGGATGCGGGTGAAGGAGATTGAGCCGCTGTACGCTCCGCTGGATGACCTCCAGCGGCGGGAGCTGCGGCCGTTCGCGCGCGAGCTTGACATCCCGCTGAATCCCACCAAAGGCGAGAATCTGGATCGCCTGCTCCTCATTTTGGACCTTGAAGACGAGGACATGGAACGCTTGGAGGCGATCCTGAAAGCTGGCATCAAGCACAACGTGCTGAACGCCAAGAAGCACGACGAAGAGTCGCGCATCATCGCCGACGCGGGCGCGCTGGGTGCGGTAACGATTGCCACCAATATGGCCGGCCGCGGCGTGGACATCAAGCTCGGCGGGGAGATGGCAGAAGAAGTGCTGGGCAACGTTCACCGCGTCCTGCGGCGCACCGGGATTGATGAGCCCGAGAACCTCAGCATGGAGGAGCAGCTCGCGGCCTTGAACCAGGCCGACCAAGAGGCGATCGGCATTTACGACGCCGAGGTCGAGCTGTTCCGCAAGTTCATGGACGAAGGAAAACGGGTCAAAGCCGTCGGTGGGCTGCACGTGATCGGCTCCGAACGCCACGAGGCGCGGCGGATTGACAACCAGCTGCGCGGCCGCGCCGCTCGACAGGGCGACGCCGGCTCGTCTCAGTTCTTCCTGTCGCTTGAGGATGAGCTGATGCGCCTGTTTGGCGGACAGCAGGTCTCCAACCTGATGCAGCGCCTGAACATCGACGACATGGTGCCGATCGCCCACGGCATCGTGGACCGCACGATCGAGCAGGCCCAGAATCGGGTCGAAGGCGCGCACTTCGACACCCGAAAGCATTTGCTCGAATACGATGATGTGCTCAATCAGCAGCGTGAGATCTTCTACAGCCAGCGCAATCGCGTGTTCTCCAAGGACGATCTGTTGGAGGATGTGGAAGACATGCTGGTCACCGAAGTGGAGGCGCACGTCGAGGCGGCGCTGGCGGATCCGGAAGGCCCTTGGAAGCTTCTGGCCTGGCTCGAGGAGACTCAGCCCACGCTGAACTTGAATTCCGATGCACCGTACCCCTCCTTCATGCTGCGCGTGTTGTTGGACGAGCTTGCGGGGGTGGACGACACCGATGAGCTTCATGAGCGGCTGCTCGAGATCGCCGCCAGGGCGCTGGAAGCGCAGTACGAGCATTTGGCGCGCGCGGCGGACGAGCAGCTGGAGTCCGCGGTGAGGCGCCTGGACGAACAAGCCCGTCAGCGCATCGACATGGCTGAGATGGCCATCGAAGGCGCCGTTATGGAGGCCGAGGAGAGCGGCCGCGCGCCGAGCCCCAGGCAGCTGCTGGAGGCGGTCGAGTCGGCCGCGGGCATGAACATCGAAGCCGACGACGAGGGCGTGAAGCAACTCGCTTCGGACCCGCACGTGTTCCGGGAGCGGGTGCCGGACCTGGTCGAGGCCAGCCTGGGAATGCGCATTTGGGCCGGCCTAGTCCAGGCGATCGAACACCGCATCGGTGAAAGCTTGAACCTGAACCAGGAGATGTCGATTCCCATCGACTGGACCGATGCTGCGGAACAGTTGCAAAGCGCGCTGCAAGAAGTGTGGCAGCAGCGCAGTGAGAAGGTGCTGGAAGAGATCGATCGGGATCTGGAAAACGCGCTGCGCAAGGAGGACGAAGTCAATGAGGCGCTCAAGACGCGCTTGCTCGTCCAAATGAGCTACAGTCAGCGCATGGTTTTCGACAAGAAGACTCACCAACGCCGCTCTGCCATCGTCGCCCGTCTTTCCTATGCCTTTTCGGCCGCCGAGTTGATCGGCGATCTCGCCGGAGAGACGTTGACGGATCGGGTTCTTGACCATTTGCAGGGAGCCGAGGAGACGCTTTACCGCACATTAGGCTACTCCGAACTGCAGCGGATCGTGGGAACGGGCGTGGCCGATCTGAATGAGAAGTATCAGCGGGCTCTACGGCGGAATCTGGGAGAGGAACGCTTCCAGGAGCTGGCGGAAGCCGGGCCGGTGGAGTCGCTGAACGAGACGGCGCAGGAGGAAGTGAGTCGCCTGGTCGGACAAACCATGCTGAGCGACGGCTACCGACAGCTCATCCTCTCGGTCGGCGACCGGCTGTGGGTCGAATACCTGACGCAGATGGAAGCGCTGCGGACCTCGATCGGCCTCGAGGCGTACGGTCAACGGGATCCGCTCGTCCAGTACAAGAGTCGGGCCTATGATCTGTTCCAGAACCTGCTGAGCAGCATTCGCGCCGGCGTTGTAGCGCGTTTGTTCACCACCCAGCCGGTTTCCCAATCACAGGCGGTCGCCGCGCCGACGGCCCGGGCGGCCGGGGCGCAGGCCGCGGCCCAGCAGGCGTCCAGCGTCAGCGACGGGGACGGGGGCAGGCGTCGCCGTCGGCGTCGGCGGCGCCGCTGAAGCTTTGCGACCTCTCACAGCCGGCGCGGGGGGCCCGGGCGCGAGCTGAAAGAAGTAAGCCGCTATGGCCAATTGTCCGGGAGAGCCGCAGGTCGATCTGTCCCGACTTGCCAAAGTTGACCTGCACCGGCATCTCGAAGGGTCACTGCGCTTGGAGACCGTGAGGCAGCTGGCGGTCGACGGGCACATCCCTCTGCCACGAGATCCGGATCGGCTTGCCCGCGAAATCTGCATCCAGCCGGACGAGCCGCGCTCTCCCCGGGCGTTCCTCTCGAAATTCGAGGCCATCCGCAAAGTCTTCCAATCGACGGAGATCGTCAGACGCGCCGCCTTTGAGGCCGTCGAGGATGCAGCTCAAGACGGGGTTCGGTACTTGGAGCTGCACACGACCCCTAGCGCGTTGACAGAGGCCACAGGAGCGGATTTCGGTTTGATGCTCGATACGGTCTGGGAGGGAGCGTCGGAAGCGGCGGCCGGGAACGATATTGAGGTGCGCCTCGTGGCCAGCGTGAACCGGCACGAGGGTCTTAATATCGCAGTCCCGGTGGCGAAGGCCGCCGCTGAACGCCTCGGGAAGGGGCTCGTAGCGCTCGATCTCGCAGGGGATGAAAGCATCAACCTGGGTCGAGAGTTTCTGACGGTGTTCCATCAGGCCAAGCAGGATGGTCTGAAGCTGAGCGCCCATGCCGGAGAATGGGCCGGTCCCGAGTCCGTGCGCTTCGCGATCGAGGACTTGGGGGCGGATCGGATCGCGCATGGAGTGAGGGTGCTGGAGGACAAGGACGTGGCGCTCATGGCCAGGGACCGACGGATCCCGTTCTTGGTGTGCATTACCAGCAACCTTCAGAGCGGCGTGGCCGACAGCCCTGAAGCCCATCCGCTGCCGGCAATGATTCAAGCCGGACTCCAGGTTTCGATCAACACCGATGATCCGAGCCTGTCGGGGACCCGTCTCAGCGACGAGTACCGTCTGGCGCTGGAGACTATGGATCTGAGCGTGGAGACGTTGAAGGGTTTGATCCTTTCGGCGGCACAGGCCGCGTTTCTTCCCGAGCGCGAGAAACGAGCACTTGGAGACCGGCTGCAAAAGGCTCTCGGTTTGGCTCCCGAGGCATCGGGCGATCGAGCGGCAGCCTCCTAGTGGGAGAACGAGCGATGAAGATCGGCGAGATCGAGCTGCACCTTTTGAGCGATGGCGTGGTCTCCATTGAGCCGGGCGGACCGTTCGGCCTGGTGCCGCGGGTGCTGTATGAGAAGTACTATCGGCTGGACGAGTCGGGCCTGTTACGTGAGCATCTCAACTGCATGCTCGTGCGATCGGCGGGGAGGACCATCTTGATCGACACAGGCCTAGGTCCCAAGCTGACCGAGAAGGAAATCCGGCGCTGGCGGCTCGATCGGACCGCCGGTGACCTCGTCGAGCAGATGGACAAGGTGGGCGTCGAGCCGGAAGATGTGGACATCGTGATCAACACTCATCTGCACTGGGACCATTGCGGCGGGAACACGGTGGGATCGGGTGACGAGCTCGAGCCGGTGTTCCCGAACGCGACCTATTACGCCCGTCGACTTGAATGGTCCGAGGCGAAGCATCCGAACGCTCGCACGCGCGGGACCTATTTCGAGGAGAACTTCACGCCGCTGCTGAAAGCCGGCCGTATGCGCTTACTGCATGGCGACGAGGACATCACGTCGCACGTACGCTGCGTCCTCACCCCGGGTCATACGCGCGGTCACCAATCGGTGTTGTTGAGGTCGGGGGAGTGGCGTGGCCTGTTCGTGGCCGATATGGCTTCGTACTCGATTCATATGGCCAAGACCGCCTGGCTGACGTCTTATGATGTGCTGCCGCTGGAGAACCTCCGTACCAAAGTACGCTGGCAGCGTTGGGCGTTGGACCATGACGCTTGGTTGTTCTTCCAGCACGATCCCCACACGCCGGTGGGGAAGCTGGTTGAAACCAGTGAGGGATTGGAGGTCGAGACCGTCCAGGAGGCGGCTCCGATTACTGCCGGGATTCCCACTCTCGAACAGCCTGTCGTATGATGGCCTGGGCTTCTTCGTCCGGCACCTCGTCCATCTCGTAGCTGTCCACGCCAATATAAACCCGAACGGATCCGTCGGTTCCTTCCATCAAACGGACCGCCTTGGGTCCTCCTTCCCGCTCGGCGAGCTTCTCTTTGATGATCTCGTTGATCTGTTGGATCATGTTGAGCGGTTGGTCCGCCGGGTCTTCTTCCTCCGTAAAGCTCGTCTCCTCTTCGATCGGTTCCTGCTTGACCAGCCAGGCCAGGATGTCGCTGAAAAGATCGTTGACTCGCTTCCAGTCATCGGAGTCTCGCAGCTCCTCAATCGACCGATATGTGTTATCGCCGATGTCGACGCGCAGGCGGCCGGTGTCCGGATCGCGGCGCAGCAGGGCGGAAGCCCGGTCCGCTGGGGTCGATTTGGCGGCGATCCCGGCCGCGCCTGCTCCATGCGTCTCGGGGGCGCTCGGCGCGGGTTGGCCCGGACTGACCCCGGGGCTTTGCTCTTCTGGAGGGGCGGCGAGTTGAGTCGGAGTCTCCACGGCCGGCTCCTCGGCCTCAACGGCGGCCGTCGGGGCGCCGGCCTGAACGGTTTCATCCTCCATTGAACCGTCCTGAGTGTCCTCAGGACGGGGGCCCCTTGTGTCCAAATTTTCGCTTTCTGAAGCCGGCTGCTCGGCCGCTTCGTCGGCCGCCGGCTCCTGCTCATCGGACTTCTCCCTTCGGTTGAGAAAAGCTGCGTAGGCAAGCAGTCCCATGGCGACGCCGGCGATGATGAAGACGATTCCCAGAATGAGTTGGTCGTCGAGATTCATGCGGCCTCCTCTTCCGGCTGGCAGGTCGGGCAAAAGTGGGTGCCTCTCTGAGCCACGACGATCTTCCTGATTTCAGTTTGGCAAACGGGACAGGGCTCTCCCTCGCGCCCGTACACCCGTAGCAGTTCCTGATAGTCACCACCGCTATAGACCCAATCCAGACTGGTGCCGTTGTTGCGGAGTCCTTCTTGGAGGGCCTGGCGTATCCCCCGCCACAACGCGTGAATTTGGCTTTGGCCAAGTGAATCCGACCGAGTCAGGGGATGTAAACCGGCGAGGTGAAGCGCTTCATCCGCGTAAATATTGCCTAACCCCGCGACGAAGGATTGATCGAGCAGCAGCGGCTTTAACGTGCGCCTGCGGGAGCTGATGCGTTCAGCGAGGTCGTCCGAGGTGAACGCGTCGTCCAGCGGCTCCGGTCCCAAATCCGAGAGGCGTTTTTTGGGGTTTTTTACCCAGTGGACGCGTCCGAACTTGCGCGCGTCGCTGAAGCGGAGTTCCCAGCCTTCGTCCAGCAGGAACACAGTGTGGTCGTACCGGCCGCGCGGTTCGTTGGCCGGGGCGAGGCTCAGGTCTCCCGTCATGCGTAAGTGCACCAGCAAGCTCCCGCGATCGAGCGGCAGCACGAAGTATTTGCCGCGCCGGCTTACGCCTTCGAATCGGCGGCCCTTCACCCGGCGCCGGAATGTGCTGGGGGAAGGCTCCGCAATGTGGCGCGGCCAGGTGATCTCGACATCTTGGATGGTTCGCCCCGGAAGGGGCGGTTTGCCGTCGCGCCCCGTGCGCAGGTTGCGGGCGATGGTCTCTACTTCGGGCAGTTCAGGCATGTGTGCGGATTATACCTATGGCTGCTCTTGCGACGAAAGTCCAACCTCCGTCCCAAAGCCAATTAATGGGAGTCTAACAGGTGGGTGGGAGAGTCAAACATACATCCAAACTACAGAAAATTTGCCAAGAAACGCGTAGCTCTAGGAGGAGTCTCCATGGATAAGGAAACGCTGGTCGCCCATCTCAATGAGGATCTCTCGGGTGAGCTGATGGCGATCACGCAGTATCTGACCTACGCGGCCAAAGTCACGGGGCCCCATCGGCCGCTGCTCGTCGATTTCTTCAGCGCCGAGATCGCCGACGAGACCGCTCACGCCCAGTTTCTGGCCAAGAAGATCGTCACCCTGGGGGGTGAGCCCTCGACCGAGCCGCGCTCCGTGCCGGCCGCCGAGACCAACCACGATATGGTGGAGGCGGTTCTCGCGGCGGAGAAGAAGGCCATCGAGGACTACACTCAGCGGGCCAAGGAGGCGGAGGAGTTCGGCGATAAGGGACTTCAAGTGGAGCTGGAGGACATCGTCCGGGACGAAACCGAGCATTACGAGGAGACCCTTCAGATTTTGCGCAACTGGGAGCTTTGAGTGCATCCACTCTGACGAATGGACCGGACGGCGCAAGAATCGAAGATCGAACCACGGAGAAGGCAGAGTACGTAGAGATAACGACTCATTCAGCTGCCAGCGTATCGATGATGGCGCTTGCGCGGGGCGTGAGTCGAAGAATTTCCGATCGTAAAAGATCGGGGATTATCCTGAGTTTAGAAAAATGCTATGTTCTCCGTGAACGCGGTGGTGAATCCTCTTCGCGACGCCGCATTGGCATCGAGAAGCGAGGGTTCAGGGGACGGTGATCAACTCCTCGATGGCGGACAGCTTGGCGGGGCCGATGCCCGGCACGTCCTGTAAATCCTCGGTGGACTGAAAAGGACCGTGCTCATCCCGGTACTGGACGATGGCCTGGGCCAGGGTCGGGCCAATGCCGGGCAGCCGCTCCAGCTCGGCCGCGCTGGCTTCGTTGACCGCCAGCTTGGATCCTCGCTCAACGCTGTTTGAGGTGGCGATCAGAGCCACCGGTTGGGACGTCAAATCCTCTTCGGTGGGAACGTGAACCTTGCTGCCCTCCTGAAGGGCAGCCGCCAAGTTGAGCGGGTCCAGGACGGCATCCCGGGTGGGGCCGCCGGCGGCTTCGACGGCTGTTTGAACGATGGATCCATGCGGCAGCTCGTATACACCCGGGTTGTGAACTGCGCCGGAGATGTGGACGCGCAAGGGTAGAGCGGTGGGCGGTGGCAGAAGCTCGATCGGTTCGCCCCGCGGCTCCGAAGTGAGAAGAATCAGTACTGCAGTCGAGAGCAGACCCGTGAAAAGTCCGGCCAGGAAGGGAACGCCGCGCCGCGTCATTTGACCCCCTAGGCGATGGGCGATTGGGCCATTATACGCGCGCCGGGGGGCGAACCGCAACGCCTGTATAATCAGCCCCATGGGAAACTTCTACACCGGTCGCGGCGACGACGGTACGACCTCGCTGTTGGGGGACGAGCGGGTCCCAAAGTTCCATCGCCGGCCTGAGGCGTACGGCGCCATCGACGAAGCCTCGGCGGCACTTGGTTTAGCCCGCTCACTGGCGATGGACGCCGCCAGTCAACGTGCGGCGGCCCAGGCACAACGCGATCTGTACGGAATCATGGCGGAGGTAGCCGCCACGCTAGACAACGCCGAAAAGTTTCGGAGCGTTGGGCCCGAGCGTGTGGAGTGGCTCGAGAGCCAGATTGAATACTTCGGGGAGCGGGTCGCCATGCCGCAGGAGTTCGTCATCGGCGGCGACACCCGCTCCGGCGCGGCCTTTGACCTGGCCCGGACCGTCGTGCGCAGGGCTGAGCGCAAGGTCGTCGAGCTCTTCCACGATGATGACGTCGAGAACCCCGCTCTGGTCGCCTATCTGAACCGACTGTCCTCGCTCTGCTTTGTGCTCGCCTTGTGGGAAAACCTCCAGGGTGGCGTCGACCAGCCCAGTCTGGCGAAAGGCGCCGACGTCACATGACGGGCACGGTGCTGAACGTGATCGCCGTGCTGGTCGGCGGAGGCCTGGGTCTTTTCTTTGGCGCCCGCCTACCGGAGCGGCTGCGGAGCACGGTCCTGGTCGGCCTGGGGCTGTTTACCCTCGCCTTCGGGGTCAGCCTGTTTCTCGAGAGTGAGAACCCATTGATCGTGGTCGCCAGCGTTTTGGTCGGGGCCCTGATCGGCGAGAGCCTGGGCATCGAGGATTGGCTCTCCGATGTGGGCGCTTGGCTCGAGACACGTTTTGGAGAGGGGGGTGAGGAGGTTGAGGGCCAGGACCGCTTCATCAAAGCCTTTCTGACCACCAGCCTGCTCTACTGCGTCGGCCCTATGGCGATCCTCGGCGCGATCCAGGACGGGCTGACCGGCGACTTCGAGCTCCTGGCGGTCAAGTCGGTCCTGGATGGCTTTGCCTCGCTGGCGTTCGCCTCGACTTTGGGGTTGGGTGTGCTTTTTTCGAGCTTGAGCGTCGGTGTCTATCAAGGGGCGATAAGCCTGCTCGCCGCTCAAGCGGACCGCTTCTTGAATTCGGCCATGATCGGGGAGATGACGGCCGTGGGTGGGGTGATCATTCTCGGGCTCGCGGTGGAAAGCCTGCTTGAATTACGGACCGTCCGCAGCGGCAACCTGCTGCCGGGGCTGCTGGTAGCCCCGTTGATTGTCAAGCTGATGGCCTGGGCGACGTCCTTTCTCAGCTTTCCCGGCTCTGTCTAAACCTGGCTGCAGTTCAGTATTCCTCAGCGCCTCCGGGGCAGCGGATGCCCGGAGCCTTGTTGCTTGCAAGTGGCGTTACTCCGGGTTTGCTTCCAACGCCTGCTGAATCGCACTTTGGAACTCCTGGTAGGTCTGCGCGCCGAGGATCATCGTGCCATCGACGGAAAAGGTGGGGGTGGAGTCGACGCCCATTTCCAATCCTTGGGCGTATTGTTCCTGGACCTGGGGGCGTTTCTCGTTGCGGCTGGAGCAGCGTTCGAACCCGTCCATCTCCAGGCCGATCTCTTGGGCGATGGCCTGCAGGCGAGCTTCCGTGAAAGAGCCGGCTTCCTCGCCTCTCTGGTTGGCGAAGAGGTAGGAGGCGTACGTCCAGAACTGGCCTTGATCGGCAGCGCAAAGCGCCGCGTTGGCGGCTTCCAGCGATTCCTGGCCGATGAACGGGAAGTTCATGTAGACGAAGTAGACCTCCCCCGTTCGCACGTGATTGTCCACGATCTGCGGCAGGGTCTCCTCGTGGAAGCGGCGGCAGAACGAACACTGGAAATCCGAATATTCGGTGATCGTCACTGGCGCCTCAGGGTCGCCCATCGCGGTGTCGTCGCCGTTCGGCCAATCAAAGGGTTCAGGGGAGACGATCTCGCCCGTCCCCTGGAGGTTCGGTACGATGAGGAGGGCGGCCAAGATCACGGCCGCTGCGGCGATGCCGCCGATCCAATACAGCCGGCGCCGTTCGGCTCGTCTTCGTTCCTTGAGGCGCGTTTTTTTCGTCATACCCTCTCCTTCCCGGCTCGGCACGGGGAGTTATTCTGCCATACGCATCGCCGCGCTGCCATAGTCGACGGCGTGACGCTTATAATGTAAAAGTCCGCGTTTTTTCACCAAAAGGGGCAGCTCTCCGGAAAGGCGGTTCTCATGTCCACCCTGCTGCAGATCTTCAGCCTTCCCGTTCTCGCACTTGGACTGCTGTTGCTGGCGTTTCTCAGCTCGGCGATCAAGATCGTCCAAGAATACGAACGGGGCGTCATCTTTCGGCTCGGTCGGCTGATCGGGGCCAAAGGTCCTGGGCTGTTCTTCATTCTCCCCATCATCGATCGCATGGAGAAAGTTGACCTGCGCGTTGTCACACTTGACATTCCTTCCCAGGAAGCGATTACCCGGGACAATGTCACCGTCAAGGTCAACGGGGTCGTGTTCTACCGGGTCGTCAATCCGGAGGACGCGGTCGTGCAGGTCGAGGATTACCATCGGGCTACGTGGAACATTTCTCAGACCACGCTGCGGAACGTCATCGGGCAATCCGACCTTGACGATCTTCTGTCCAACCGGGAATCGGTAAACCGGCAAATGCGCGAGATCATCGACGAAGCCACGGAGCCCTGGGGCATCAAGGTGAGCATGGTTGAAGTCCAGGACGTGGAGCTGCCGCCGACGATGGTGCGGGCGATGGCCAGCCAGGCCGAGGCCGAGCGCGAGCGCCGAGCCAAGGTCGTGCATGCGGAAGGTGAGTTTGAGGCGGCCAGGCGCCTCTCAGAGGCCGCCAATCTGATGGCGAAGGAGCCGGTTTCCATCCAGCTGCGTTACCTGCAGACCCTGGTCGACATCTCGCAGGAGAAGAACAGCACGATCCTGTTCCCCGTCCCGGTCAACATCCTGGAAGGGCTGTTTGAGAAGGCCA
>CAZFCJ010000107.1:0-11455 GCA_964517315.1 uncultured Anaerolineaceae bacterium
TCCCTCCGAGAAAGGCCAAGCTGATCGAACTTCGATTTGGGTTGCGTGACGGTCATCCGCAAAGCCTGGCGGAAATCGGCAGAAAGCTCGGAGTTACACGAGAACGCGCCCGCCAGATGGAAGCCAGCGCACTGGAAGAGCTCAGGGAGATCTACGCCGCGACTCAACCTGAACCGGATTGAACATTGAATTCACCCTTAAGCGAGCAAGGATCCAGTAAGGAGCGCGGCGATGGGTCATGAGGCATCGGTATTCCGCCAACGTGGCTTCGATAGATGAAGATCGCTCCGAGTCCTCAGGAGCTGGGCCCCTCCCTCAGGAGCAAAGTATTCTGCCCTATGGTATCTTGTCGGAATCAGGTTGGCAGGCGACGAGCTTCGGTTGGTACCATATTGATCGCGTCAGGCGCCCGGGTCTTCCCGCCCGACGGGCTGTTCGTGTCGATCTCGCAGACTGGTCGCCCCCATTTGCCTGGCGCAGTGGGCACAGCAGTACATGGAGCCGTTACTTTCGACGCCATGACCCAGGATCCGGCAGCCACAGTGCTCACAGGTCGGGGCCAAGAGATGGGCGGCGCACTCGATGCTGTCAAATGTGTAGTTCTCGCCCAGGTAAGTGACCTCAAAGCTCTTATCATACTCATTGCCGCACACCGTGCAACGGGCCATTCTAAACCCTCCATTTCAGGATCGGCCATGACTTAAATTCGGGGGCTAACGACCCCCGCCCGAATTTATCGTACGCCATTGAAGCCCCCGCATCGTGTATCCAGGGCCTATCTGGCCAAACCTCTCGAGGCACATATTTGCAATCCGTCCAACCACTCACAGGTTTGTCCGCGCGCCGACCAAAGCGTCTCCGCTCCGCCCGTCTCACCGAGCCCTCATCTCCTTGCCTCAGCATTAACTAATTGACCTTAAGGATATATCCATCGTCATGCCTGAGACGGTTCCGCGATCTATGGACCGCCGACATTCTGCTCCATACACTTTTGACCGAAGCATTCACAACACATCGCTACCATCAGCGAACCGAGCGGGAGGAGCCAATTATGGCCACGCAGCGTTCAGACCGGAATGTGATGGGGTTCATCATTGTTGCACTCATCGTGCTCGCCATCGTGGTCGTCATCGCCTTTGCGTTCACGTCAAACGGCGACCGCGAGAACGGCGCGACACCGCAGCCGACCCAGCCAACACCCATTCTGGAGGTGACCCCTCCTGCTGGCTGATGGACAAGTGAATGCGGCTACAGGCAACGGCCAAAAGATCAGTGCTCGGGATTTGTCCCCATAGGCGGTGACCTACCCCTCTGGCGAAGGGATAGTGGTCGAGAATCGCTCCGATGATCAAGTGCCAAAGTGCAATGCACGAGATCTCGACACTTATTAGCACGATCGCTTTGACGACCGCGACGAAGAGGTGACCCCATGGCGACCACTGTCCCGAACGCCCCGCATGAGACGGATCTTGAGAAGCCGGAAACCATTGTCACCATGCGCGAGGTAAGTAAGGACTTCTCGGGCGTGCCCGCAGTCGACAACATCAGCCTGACCGTTCCTCGGGGTCTGATCTTTGGCCTGATTGGACCCTCGGGGTCCGGCAAGACGACGACGGTTCGGCTTCTTACCGGCATGTATACGCCGAACGCGGGCGAGATCAGGGTGTTCGGCGTGCAACCCAGCGCATTCGATGAGCGCACTCGGCGGACTCTCGGCTACATGCCCCAGCATTTTGGCCTCTACGATCAGCTGACTGTGCGCGAAAACCTCAGCTTTGTATCTTCCCTGTATGGATTGGCCCCCTTCAGGCGGAAATCAATGGACGAGCTTCTGGACCTCGTCGAACTGCGCGAGCACGTGTCCAAGCGCGCCCGAGCGTTGTCCGGCGGCATGCGCCGGCGTTTATCGCTCGCTGCTTCACTCATCCACGACCCGCAGCTCATTTTCCTGGACGAACCCACGGCGGCGATCGACCCGGTGCTGAGACGCAAATTTTGGGACTACTTCGACCATCTTAAGCAGGACGGCAAGACCCTGTTCATCACCACACAATACGTAGACGAGGCGGCGCACTGCGACACGGTCGCCATCCTCCGCCAGGGGCGACTGCTGGCCCAGGATTCACCACAGGGACTACGTGACCTGGCGACTGCGAGCGGTGTGCTCATTTTGACGGTCGAGAGACCACTCACCCATGAAGAGATTAATTCGATCCGTTCCGTTCCCGACGTTGTGGGCGTAGCCGGAGCGCCGAACGATACTCAGCTTCGCCTGTCGGTGAACGACCCGAGCACAGCGATCCCCTCCATCCTGGCCCGCTGTTCGGAGATGGACGTGACCGTCCTGGGCCTCGCGCCGGAGTTGACCTCCATGGAGGATGTCTTCGTGCAAATCATGGCCGATAAGGAGACGGAATCGTGAGCCTGCTGCGGGCCATACTGCGGTCCTTCGCATTCCTGCAAAAAGAAATATCCGAGTCCCTCCGGCACCCGCAAGTTTTCGTAGCGGTGATCCTTGGGCCCTTCCTCATCCTTCTGTTGTTCGGCGTAGGCTTCATCCAGGAACCGCCCAAGTTCCGCACCATCTTCGTGACTGAAGATGATCAAGCAATGTCCCAATTGCTGCTGGAGCATGCCGGACAAGTATCGCCCCAAGTTGAGATGGACAGCACGACGGACAAACTGGACCAGGCGATCCTTCAGATGAAGAACGAGGAGATCGATCTGGTGATCCTCCTGCCCAGGAATCCAATGGAAACCCTTCGTCAAGATCGGCAGGCGGTGTTTACCCTCTATCACCACGAGCTCGATCCGGCGATGGCCAATTACGTACAGTACTTCGGCCGAGTGTATGTCAACGAGATCAATCGAATCGCCCTTGAACGAGCTGCCCAGGCCGGTCAGCAGGACGCGGCCGAGCTGCAGTCAACTTTAACCCTGGCGCGGGAGAGCGCCTCCGCCCTGCGCCAAGCTCTTGAGACCGGCGACATGACGACGGCAGTGATGCAACGAGCAAGGCTTGAACAGCACCTGGGCCGCCTCGCTCTTGTCGCCGGAGCATCGAATACCCCCGTCCCGCAGGCCACCGTAGGCGAGGAGGGAAACTCCGAAAGCGCAGTGGGCTCCATCGCACACGCCCATGAGACCGCGCAAGGTCTGGCGTTCGGGGTTGAAACCGATGAGGAGCGGAACGAACAGCTCTCGCAAGTGGAAGAGATCGAAGAGGATTTAGCCCTGGCTGAGGAACGACTCGACGAAGTTCGAACGACTCGTCCTGACGTCTTGGTCAGCCCGTTCCGGAGCGAAACCAAGAACCTTGCACCCCCGGCGATCAGCCCGAGCGACTATCTGGCGCCGGCTGTGGTCGTCTTGCTCCTTCAACATCTGGCCGTGACTTTCTCGGCGATGGCGATTATAAGGGAGCGTATCGGTGGCAGCTTTGAGCTCCTGAGGGTATCTCCCGCCTCGCCACTCGAGCTCCTGCTGGGTAAGTCATTGGGCTACCTGGTAATGACCGGTTTGATCGCCGCTGTGCTTACACTGCTCGCCGTCCATGGTCTCGCCGTGCCCCTCAGCGGTCCCATCGAGCAATACGCAATCATCCTCCTGCTCCTGCTGTTTGCGTCCCTTGGTTACGGCTTCCTGATCTCCAACCTGGCCAGCAACGAGACCCTCGCCGTTCAACTTTCCATGCTCATGCTGCTGACTACAGTTGTGTTCGGGGGCTTCCTCATCCCACTCGAGGATTTTTCGCCCCCCATCCGGGCCGTGGCGTGGATCCTGCCGGCCACCCACGCCATCCCTATACTGCGCGATGTGATGCTGCTTGGGGGCCGCCCCCCGAGCCTGGATCTGGCCGTTCTCGGCCTGTTGGGCGTCATCACATTTGCTGGCGCTTGGCTGCTGCTCGAGCGGCTTATGCGGAAAAGCTAAGGCGGGATTGCCGCTGAAACCTAGAATCACCAGCCGCTGTGCATCTGCCCACGATCTGTACCCATAGATCGGCCTGCCCGTAGAGCCTGGGATCGATGGTCGACGCTCCGTGAGTGCGCTAAGGTTCGCCAGTGAAATCGAGAAGGAAAGGGACCAGCGATGACTGTTTATGTTTCATGCAGACAGGTTGGCATAGCGGGTTGTGAATTTGAGACTCGCGGCGAAAATGGTGAGGTTCCGGAGGACATGCTCGTCCACATTCGCCGCAGCCACGGATTTGACCTTCCCAGGGAAACCGATCCAACGAGCATGATGGATCTCCCGCAACCGGAGCGGATGATCTTGTCGCGAATCCTGAGGGCCGTTTCGCTGCCGGATGAGGTCGCATAGGTTCCCAATCCGGAGAAGTGGACGCAGCCGATAACGACCGGGGGAGCCCAAGGAGTTGGCTCCCCGGTCACATTTATCTCCGTCGAGTGGCTTCGCCAGCAACCTGAGTTCGCCATTCAGTATGTGGAACAGGGGACGGGTGAAAATGACCGATCGGTCAACGACGCCCCAGCACGGGAACCGCTAGGGCAGACCGCCGCTGGGCGTGAGGACGATTCCGGGCCCGGGGCCGGCGATCCTCGGGCGGAGGAAGCCTTGGATCCCGAAATCTATCCCCTTGTGTATCCCTCCAGGCTTGAGTTCGTTCCACATTGGATGGATGCTAGGGTGGCGAGAGTCGCCAGAATCTGCCTCCAGCGAGGGCTTACTCGCGCGCGGAGGCGAGGAGGGACAAAATGCGGCGCCTGGATTGGAACCGATGGAACCTTGTGAAGGAAGAGCTCGCACGTGAATGGCCGGGTATCCCTGAGGTGGACTTGGATTGGATTCAAGCCGACATGGACCGCCTGGTGGCCGTCATACAGCTTCACTATGGCTTCACCACGGAGGAAGCTCAGGAGCGCGTCGTAGATTTCCTGGACAGAGTACGAGCCTGATCAAGGGCGAGAAAAGGAGCGGAGGGGTAGGTAAGTACGTAGGTAGGTCGGTAGGCCGGTCGATCGATCAGTTTCATCGCAAGATGAGGAGCATTGTACTCCGTCAACAGGGTTTCGCTCCCTGACAAAGGTTGCAAGCATCTCAGGAGCCGGGCCCCACGCCCCCCCTTATACCGCCGGCCGGGCGTGCGAGCCCGGCTTTCCATTCTGGGACATCGGTCAGGTTGAGGAACCCGCGGCCCGCCCCTCCTTGTAAAACACCACCAACAGCCACTCCTCAGCAACAAAGATCCGTCAACGACGACTGACAAGAGATCTGGGGAGGGGTCCGCGCAGTCACCGACGCGGCCCTTCCCTCTCCTTTCTACTCCGCACGCTGGCCTCCCATTTCTGCGCCTTGTTCGGCCAAGGCCGCATCTTCATTCGAGCCCAGGCGCGAGGGGCGCGTAGTTCTCGATAATCTCTCGGCGGACCAGGAATCTGCCGGGGCCACAAAGACTGTACCCCCACCTCTATCCTCCTCAGGCCCCCCGATACATGCACCTGCACATCGGTCTCTTGTATCAATCGTAGGCAACCCTCAATCAGCTCGGGCTGCGGTCGCGTTCGCAAGCTGAGTCAGCACTCGCCCCAACGTGAACAGAGCAATTCGGCTTCGGACCCCCACCAGCCAGGTCAATGGGTGGTGCCGGTCATGCCTTGGGCTGGGAAAGGAGGTGGTTGTCCCCCAGGGGAAATCCAGATGACGGTGAAGAAGAATGGATGTTCATGTAGTCAGAAACTGGTTCAGAGGAGGAATCGAGCGTGAACTCACGAAAAGCGATCCCGGTCGGAAAGCTGCTCATGTTGCTGATCGTAGGGCTGGCCGCTATGGGCGTCGCCTACGGTTTGTGGACCAAGACGCTGTTCATCGAAGGCAGCGTAAGCGCCGGTAACCTGAACGTGGTTTTCGAAGAACCGTTCACCGACGATGATGAAACCGTCGACAACGATGTGAAGGATACCGGCGACCAAGGGCCAGACCCGACGATGCCCGGCCCAAATCCCGTCCGTTCCGACCAGAACATCGGCGTGTGTCAGGCCAGCCTGGCGCCTCCCGAGGAGGATCGGGACCAAGAGCAAGAGGGTATACAGACCGCCCGACTCAGCATCGAGAACGGTTATCCGAGCTACTGGTGCACCGCTTGGTTCGATCTGAGCAACATCGGATCGATCCCGGTGAATCTGCACTCGGTGAGCGTGCCCGTGGGCCCAGAGTCAGTCGAAATCGTCCGCTGTGAGGACGGCCTGACGACTGAAGTCGACCTGAATGACGACGATGTCACCGACCTCGAGGTGTGTGTGATCGGCCTGCCGGCGGAGGGCGAAGCCCGGATCGATCCGCCGGACGCGGAGCCGTTCCAGCTTGGCCTGGCGACTCACCTCTTGCAGGTGGACGCCAATCAGGGCCAAAGCTTCGAGTTCCTGGTGGAGATCTTCCTGCATCAGTGGAACGAGGAACCTGGCGACGAGGCCACGGCGACTCCGACCCCCACCGCAGAGGAGGAAACACCGGAACCGACCGATACGCCGGAGGCCACCGATACACCCGAACCCACCGACACCCCCGAGCCGACGGACACACCAGAACCAACGGACACACCTGAGCCCACCGATACCCCTGAGCCGACGGACACACCTCAGGTGTAGCAGAAGCCCTCACCACACTGGGGAGGGGCCGAAAAGGCCCCTCCCCGGGACTCCGCTTGGCGCGGAACCGAGTGTGCAGAGGTGCAATCCTTACCCGGTCATGTCGACCCTCGGCCATCCAATCGCATTGACGGCGGCCATCCGATACGCGGCCAGCGGGGCCAGGGCCCGGCTCCAGTCGCCGTGCGTTACGGCACGCTGCGAGGCAGGTCAGGTTTCGCCCGGCGTCGCCGGAGGTCAGACAAGCTTGCGCGCCGGAAGCAAGGATGTGACTGGTAGAGGCGACAGATGAGTCATCGGGATGATATCGCCCAGAGATTTCGTAGGTGGGGAAGACCTGGCGCGGCGCTCCTGGGAATTTTGGACGCCACGCCGCCGTGGGCCCCCATTGTGCTTTGGGTCATGGGAATCTACCCGTTGGCCTACATCTTTGGCCCCAGCCGCCTGGGACCCGGGTTGAGCGTGTACGTGGTTCAGCCCGCTCTTTGGCTTTCGCTGGCGACGGTCGGCTATCTCGGTTGGCGGTTCGCGGTAAGGGGCCGCCCAAGAACCACGACCAATCTGGTTCTCACCGGATTGCTGGTCGGCTCCTTCCACCTGGCGCTGTGGCTACTGGCCGGGCTCGCTTTTGGCTTCGGTGAGTCGACTTACGGCCACTCGTTCAAAGTAGTGGCCGGCAACCTTCTATATGCGGGCTCGATCCTGTTAGCCGTCGAGTTGAGCCGGGCCGTAGTGGTCGTCTCGATGAGCGCGCGGCCAGGGGTCGGGCTGTTGGTCGCTTCATCCCTGTTCACCCTCGTGGGCCTTCCGATGGGACGCTGGCCGCCCCCTGGTGACAGCCTGCAGCTCGCTCGAATGGGGGGTGAACTGATTTTGCCCGGCTTCGCTGAGAACTTGCTCGCTTCCTACTTGGCTCTGTTGGGCGGCCCGGTACCCGCTTTGGCCTACCGAGCGGTTCTTGAGCTCTTCGAACTGCTCTCGCCCATTCTGCCCAAGCTGCCCTGGACCGTGAGCGCGCTGGTGGGAACGCTGGGCCCCGGCCTTGGCCTGTGGGCCGTGCACAGCTCGGTGGTCGAGGCGGGAGAGGAGCGTCACGGGTCCCAAGCCGCCTGGCCGGTGGTGGGTATCGCCGCTGTGGTCCTCTTGTGGTTCAACGTCGGGCTTCTCGGCGTCCAGCCCACATTGATCAGCGGAAAGAGCATGGAGCCGGCGATGACCACCGGGGATATCGCCGTGGTCCGCGAGGCGCCTCCGGAGGAAATCCAGGTCGGAGATGTCATCCGCTTCAATCATGAGGGCATTTACGTCGTCCACCGCGTCGTCCAAGTCGAAACGATCCAGAACGGCCGCATCTTCATCACCCGGGGCGACGCGAACGAGGAGCTCGACCCGCCGGTGCCTCAGGACCGCGTCGAAGGGGTCGTCATCCTGACGATTCCCAAGGTCGGGTGGTTGGGCATCGGCGTCCGCTATCTTGTAGGGCAGTTGCTTTGAGCCTTAATCTTCGCTCCACGCTGTCGCGAATGAGCGTCGTGGCGGGCTTGGGCTTGACCACCTTCCTGCTGGCACTCACGTTGCCCGTGAGTCAGACGTCCTGGATCCAGGTGCTCACGGTGTCCGGAACGGTGAACTTCCGCGCCCTCCAGGGGTGCTCAGTTGGATTCTGGAAGCAGTCGCATCACTTCGATTCCTGGCCCGCTCCGTACCTGCCGGACACGCCCTTTGAGGACCCATTCGACCGCGAGGTGGGCGACGAGCTCAGCCTGCTGGAAGCCCTGGAACATCGGGGTGGCGGCTTGAACGCGCTGACGCGACAATCAGCGGCGGCGCTGCTCAATGCAGCCAGCGGTGATATTCAGTACGCCTTCAACGTAAATGAGGTGGTGACCAGATTTCAGGCTGCCTTCGATTCCGGCGACTACGAGCCCACCAAAGACGCCTTCGATTCCGCCAATCAGGCCGGCTGTCCATTGAACGGCTCAGCCGGCGGCGAGGGGGCGACGGCTCCCAGCCCATCGCCGACGAACACGGAGACTGCCACCGCTACGGCTACCCCCCAGACGCCCACACCCGAGGCCAGCGCCACACCGACCCCGGCCCAAGAGCAAACCCAAGACGTCACGCCCACCTCTACGAGCACGCCCCCGAGCAGTGCGACAGCACTGCCTGACACGCCGACGGGCTCACCCACAGCCACGACGGATGCGGGTGGGACGGTTTCGCCAACGGGGGACTCGACCGCCTCGCCGACGGCCACCGACCCACCCGAGGCGACCGACACCCCAACCCCAACGGCCAGCCCCACCGCCCCCGAACCTGACCAAGGCTGTCCGGCCGAATTCTGGGCGGACGAAGTCCACCACGTCAAATGGCCGGATCCTTACGCTATGGATGACATCTTCCAGGAGCTCTTCGACCGGGACCTGCCGGGCGAGCATACCCTGCTCGAGCTGCTGGAGCGTGAAGGATCCGATCACGAAACGCTCACACGGGAAACGGTCGCGGCGCTGCTCAACGCAGCCAGTTCGAAGGTCGACTACCCGCTGACGGAGGAATCGATCCTTGCGAATTACTTGAAGGTGCTCGACGGCGCCGAATCCGTCCCGGTGGACACTGCCGTCGAACGGCTTGAAAGCTACAACACCAGCGATTGCCCATGGCCGTGGCCTTCGGCCACCGCCACCGAAACACCCCTGCCCACCACGACCCCGACCAGCACACCCCCGCCGACAGCAACTTCCACACCGGAATCATAGGGTCGGCCGGTCATTCGGGAGTCAGAAGACGGCGCGTCCGGCCGTCGCGCTGCTTCAGGCTTCCAGGCAGCGAGGGGCCGGGTCCCCAACCAGAGGCCGTCCAATGGCTCGAACGGTCTGCCATCCGACCGGCAACGGCTGTTCACGATGCCGGCGACGGCTTGGAGCCCGATATCCGCAAAGCATGTAAGAATCCGAAATGGAAGTTAAACGTACAAGGCGCAGAACCGCGCCGCCTTGGAGAGCGATGATGTTGGCGACCGATTACGCCGGCTTGAGCCGACCCATGTAGATCTCGGCGCGCATGATCACTTCGTAATCTTGACCGAGCTCGGCCTCGATCTCCCGGGCCCGTTCAGCCGTCTGTGGCTCGAAGATCGAATTGCTGGAATTCTCAGCCAGCCACTCGGCAAACACATCGACAGACGCCGCGTGATACAGGAAATCAATCGTTCGCTCTTGGTCAAGTCTGAACACGCCGCCCCGCTCAGCCGTTTGCATGGCTCTGAGCGCCGATTTATGGTTTTCGTGGTTGAGCCGATGACCGATTGGACCCGCCCGCATGATCTCCCCACCCGAATGAATCTCAAGCCCTCGGAGGCTTCCGGCCGGCTGAATATTGACCGCGACCCCGTCATCCCCCAGCAGGCCGCGGGTGATCTCCAGGGCATGGACCATGCCCTCAGGATCCATGCATCAAAGCGACCACGACAGAATGGCGAGATCAAACCTTCGATCGGTCGGGCGCTGGGAGAACTCCTGGAGACTGCTCGCTTGGAAGTCAATTTTCCCGCTCAACCTTCGCGGACATTGTTTCTTCGCCGCGGCGATACCTTCCTGATCCGGATCGATGGCGGTGATATGGGAAGGGGAGTCCGCGTAGCGCCAAGTTAGCCGCCCGTCGCCACAGCCGATCTCCAGCACCTTGCGATCGCTGAGATCGACCATTTCCTGCAGTGCGGCGATTTCGGCCCGCTCTGGATCCTTCGACACAGTCATCTCTTTGCTCCTACCCCAGCGATTTCAGATCACCCCCGTTCATCTTCATATGCAAGCGGCTGCCAAACCCATTGATCTCCCCGGGCGCTCACGTGACCCAGTCCGGGAAAAGGCAGATGAGCGCTGGCGACGGTCATCCCCTCTTCGGCAGCCCGGCCCAACAAGAGCGGTCGGGTCCGTGCGGCCTGTTCAGGATAGCTGTCAATCGGGCTTTGCCAGCCTGGATGCATGATGAAAATGGGATGGAGGACGGCGTCCGCAACGTGGAGCATTTCCCCGCGATCCGAAGAAATTACCACCGCGGCATGGCCATCACGGTGGCCGGGAGCGTCCATCATCCGTACGCCCGGAACGATCTCGTCATTCGGGTAGAGGGTCCTTGTGCGGTCCCTTATCAGGTCGACGGCGGTCTGAACCCAATCCGCCCGCTCTTCCGGGAGCTGGCCGAGATAGCTGTCCGATGTCCATCTATTCCACGCCGACTTCGTCATCACGTATTCGGCATGGGCAAAGGTCAATGATCCTTGTCCATCGAGCAATCCGCCCACATGATCGCCGTCCGTGTGGGTGATAATCACCAGGCCCACTTCACTCGTCGAAATACCCTCGGCGCGCAGATGATTGAGAAGGCTCCCTTGAGGTCCCCAACCCGAATCGATGAGCACCCGCGTCCCCCCCATCGAAACCAGCAGCACATTCGTATCAAGCAGCGCGGGGTCATGCGGCAGGCCCAGTTTTTGGAAATCTCGCCCAACCTGCTTCTCAGGCACCCCGATGACGAGCTGGCTCAAAGACTGCGGATTGGTGAAATCGTTGAAAACAGCGCACTCGATTCCACCCCATTCAAATCGAAATCGACTACTTACACCCATGAGCTCATTTCAACTCCCCCGTCGGTTTCCACCCGTCGTGTGGCCCAGGCGAGGCAGCCACACATGACGCTACCGGACGCTCCGGAGCGCGGACATCTTCAACCTCACGCCGACCGGCCAGCGCCTCGATCTCCAAACTATCTCGGCCGGGTACAGGATCGTCGATCGACCATCTCATCCTGCGACATCGACATCTACCGCGTATCTTCAAGGGTCGCTA
>CAZFCJ010000108.1:0-11400 GCA_964517315.1 uncultured Anaerolineaceae bacterium
CCTCTGCTCCGCTCCTCCTGAAACATCGTCTAAATCAGCCTTGAAGAATTCTTCAGCAGTACCCTGATGAAGGTCGAGTTGAGCAGAGGCGAGGAGCTCAAAAGTTCACAACTCATTCCACACAATCCGGACTGGCTCCAACCAAAGCGTGATCGTGGAGAGGTTCCTGAGAGCCCCGTGCCGCGCCGAACGGGTTCCTCGCTCAGTCGGCCACCGACGACCAATAGTCGCCGATCGGAGCGTCCCACGACGGGTCGATGATCAGGTCTGGCCAGTCATCCAATCGGACTCTCGGGGCGGCGTCTACTGCTTGGATCCCAACGTTGAGAAGAACGATGTCAGGACCTGTCTCCACCTGTGCAACGCGCTGCCAGGGGATAGCCACTGCGTCGCCGTCCAACGAGACAACGATGTACGCCAGATCGCCGGTCGCGAGGTCGACCAAGAATCCCCGCACTTCGCCAATCTCGGTGCCGTCGGTGGTCTGCACTTGAACCCCGACGAGTGTCTGCCCGAGCGAAGCCACCGCCTGTTCCTGTGTGGGAGGGGTCGCCTGCGCCGGCAACGAAGTGGAGCCGGACCAATAGGACCTTACTCCCTCGTCCCAAGCCGGGTCTGTCAGCAGCTCACCGAACTGCTGGGGATCAACGGCAGGAGCGGCTTGCAAGGTAGCCAGGTCGACGTCCAATAGTGCTAGCGCGTCCGCCGCACTGAACCCGGACACCGCTTGCCAGGGAACGGCCACCGGAAAGGCCTGAGCTCCTTCAGGAGAGGGCTTGAAGACGAGATAAGTTACTCTGCCTGAGATCACGTCGATGAAGATCGCCTCGATCACGCCAAGTCTGACCTCATCGTTCGTCTGCGCGTGTAGCTGGAGCAATCCGGTCCATTTGGCGGCGACGGGGGTTTGTTCAGTAGCTGGGTTCGGCTGCAGGGTAGCAGGAGTGCCGGTCGCCTCAGGGGTTTCCGTAGTCGATGGCGTCCCGGTTACTTCTTCCGTCGGCTCTGGGATTGCCGTGGGTGTCGGTGTGGTCTGGATGGCTGAGTTAAATGCATTCCCGAGGAAGAGCGCACCACCAATGAGTGCAGCGGCCAAGAATGTGATGAGGAGGATCGTCGTGATCTGAGTGCTTTGCTCAAGGCGCATGACCTCTTTCTCCTTAGTCCTTCACGCGCTGAAATCGTTTGAAAAACAAGCGCGGTCTTCGCAACTGATAACGAGACGCTCCGGCCCACGTTATGTATCCTGAGATATAAGACGAGGGGGTAAAGGGGGTATAGGATCCTTCGGCGTGGTCAGGTGGACTTCCTGCGTCCTTGCTGTCCGTTGAGAATCTCGAACCAGCAAGACGCCAGGGTCCCTAGATATTCACGGCGAAGCGCGTAACACTGTTCTCCGGAGGGGTCAGGCGAACACCACGCTCCACCTCAGCAAGGACTTCTCCTGCAGGCATTCCTGTGTGTTCCCCACCCAATAAGGACTGACCCTGCTGCAGGGCACTCTCCCTTACCTCTCTTTGGGGTCATACACGCGTCACCAAAGTCTGAATGCTGGTATTGAACATCCACCGCCAGGAGCTTACCGAGCGAGCCGGCCGCGTAGACCTTAGTTTGTGGAAGGCGGAGACCGAATGTATTCTGCCTTCCGCTTCTACGCTCCGAAATCCCATCGCCGTCTTCCACATCGAGAGAGAGGCGCCCGACATCCCAGCCACGAAACGAACGGACTCCCCAACCCGCAAAGGGGGATAGCGGTCAGCTCCTTGCCCACGTCCGACGAGTGCATGGGATCGAACGCTCGGAAAATGTGCGGACCCATCCGACCTACCGAAGGTCGCATCTAAAACACCGTCTCTCGACTACCAATGGCGATTGATCCACTCACGAGTTCTCCGTGAAGGAGTGAGGCTCGCTCAAGCCACAAGATGGACCTCCCTGCCCGGAGATCTCTACTCAGAGCACTGCAGCCGGGCGGGTCCGACGGGGAAAAGCTATCCGGTATTCCTCATCGACCACCGGTCCAGGGCCGAAGCGCTGCTGTTCCCGGATCTCAAGGGGCCATCCCGTGCCGTGCTCGCCGGCTAACTTGTCCTCCTGGGACCGAATTCGGCTCTACCCGCATATGTATCCTGAGATCCCTCTACTCTAACTTGTTCAGGAACTGGGTCACTGTCTAGAGTGAACGTTAGAGGTCACAGACTTTCCTAGAGGGATGAGCAAATGTCCGACAATGCACTGCGCGGCTGGGTCCTTAATCAACTCAAAGAACTTTACGACTCCGAGCTGCAGCTGGAAACCGCTCTGCCGCGTTTAGCGGAGGTAAGTACGGGGCCGCACATCAGGAGCACACTATTGCGTCACCTGCTGCTCACAAGGATCCATATTCAGCGGTTATGGGAGATTTTGCACTCGTTGGGCGAAGAGCCCAATGGAATCCAGTCCCCGGCGATGGAAGCCATTCTAGGGCAGGTAAGCGGGGCCATAAACGGGGCGTTGGACGCCGATGTCCGCGACGCCGCACTCGTCGCTTCTCTCCTCAGGGCCCAGCACTGTCAGACGGCAGCGTACCGAACGGCGCTGATTTATGGCGCTCTGCTGATAGACGAGGAAGGGTTAGAGATGCTGTCGGAGACCTTGGACGAAAAGCAGGCTGCTCGGGGAGAACTCAACGATTTGGCCGTCAATCATTTTTTCGCAAGCGGGTTTAACGAGAAGCTTGCGGCTGGTTGATTGCTGGGGGTGCCAACGGCAAGGAGATAGACGATGGATGAACTCCTGACGGCCGTTTTCGAAAACGGCTCCGATCTCGAAAAGGCAGTTGCTGCGTTTCGTCAGTTGGGGCTGCTGGAGGTCGAACATTTCAAATTTCCCGGAGAGGGCTTCGCAATGGAACCCATCCCAGCAAGTAAGAGCTACAAATTTGGCGGAGAGGCGGCAGCATCATTTCCAAAACTCCTTGCAGGTAGTTTTTAGAGAGCGAAAATCAGTTACTGGAGCCAACTGCCGCGCATCCTGAAGGAAATAACCATTAGTCACGGATGCCAATAAGGATGCTTGGTAAGCTTGCTCGATGGAAACAGTGTTTGCTGACAAAACAAATCGTATCGAACTGGGCTTCACCCAGGTAGTTCACCTTCGCAGCCCTGTGATTATGGTTCAGACATTGGCAACTCTTGATGAACTATCGCAGGGGAGAATAATCCTGGCGCCCGGAGCATGTACTCGTGCGCATGCCGAAACACATTCCCTCGAACACATCGACCCTGTGCTTACTCTCACGGAGTGGACAGATGCCCTTCGAAAGATGTTGATAGAAGAGCAGATTAATGATGATGGAGAACCAATCCATTTGGAGAATGTGGGCTTTAATTAGCGAGAGAAGCGTAAAAGAATTCCTTTTTGGAACGCATCGGCAAGCAAGACAGGGCTTCGGCTTGCTGCAAAGATTGCCGACGGCGTAGTTTTAAATTCCGTCACCTCTCCAGAATACTCGGCAAACGCCGTCAGCATATTGCGAGAAGTTGTGGAGGCTGAAGGCAGGGATTGGGATCAATTTGAGGTGGCCCAGCTAATAAATGTCTCCTTGAATGACAATCGCGAACGTGCCATAGACCAGATCCGATGGGAAGTGGCCAGCAAATTCCTTCCACGCCAGGCACCATTCAATGCTGGCCAACGCATCCGCGTCGGAGAGCCGTATATTCATGAAGAGGATCTCCCAATATTTATGAAAGCCTATGAGGAAGGAGGAATGGAAGGACTGATCGATTCCATCCCCGACTCTTATGTAGAAGGCCTGACAGCAAGTGGCAATCCTTCCGAAGTTAAACAACGTGTCTCGCTTTATCGGCAGGCTGGCGTGACACTGCCGATCCTTAGGCCAGCAGTGACGAGTCAAACCCAACGACTCATTGACCTATTCTCACCTCTTTGACGTGCGACCTACTTCGAGAGAGGTCTGCGAGTTTCACTGCCAATCTGCAGACTTTGCTAAGTGGAGATTGTGTGCTAATCAACCAATCCCGGCCCAACGGGCCGGCGGCTCTTGAGGCCCGGCATTCGGCCGCGACCCCTTGCTCTTAGGACGCTTGAGGGAGGAGTAATTGCAGCTTCACGGTGCGCACGCGTACAATCAGCCGACCGAGTAGTGTTACCGATGTCTCAGGTCGTTCATTGGTCACCGATTTGTTGGAATGCTATGGAACGGCTGAACATGCCGACATCGGGGCACTGGATCAGGTGCGGGCGATTCTCTCCAATCATCCACTTGCTCGGCGCTCGGCCTTGAAGCGGGAAAGGCTACCTCGCCTACGAACGGCGCGGGCGCGCCCACTCTTCAATCCTTCATTGCCTTTCGCCCGTGCACCCTTTGCCCTGTCTTCAAGACTCCCTACCCGGCCCTCGACAGACGGTAGACCTTCCACCCAACGGTGAGGTGGAAGACGATCAGCGCGAGTACGCCAAGGGCTGCGATCGGGGAGGGGGGATCGATAATGAACACGAGAGCCCCCACGATCCCAATCACCCCAAGCACAATGCTCAGCCAGGCAAAGCCGCGGCCCAAGGTCGGAGCCCGCAACATCGCCGTCCCGAGGCCGACCATCCCGATGGTGACCGCGAAGAGCCCGGCGCCGAGAAGCGCCTCAAAGACCCCCCACGTCGCCTGCCATATGAGAGCAAGCGTCGCCTGCGCCTCGGCGGTGGTGGCGGGAGCGTGGTAGAGGTCGGAGAGCGGCACGCTGGCGACGTGGGGAAGGGCACCGGCGGCCATCACGGCCAGGCCGATGACGCCCAGCCCACTGCCGAAGAGGGCAGGTGCAGGGCGGGATTTGCGAAGCGCGTGATGCAGGGCAAGGAAGTGGCTCGCCATCAGCAGAAGTGCCAGCAGGTACAGGCTGTTCTCGACCGTGCGCGCAGCCCGGACCTCGGGAAATCGGAGCAGCTCCTCCAGCTGAGTCGGGTCTGGCCCGACGACGACGGATACGATGCCGGAGACAATCAGCACCAGGCTACCGAGCACCCCGGCCAGCCCGCCCCATCGTAGAACGCTTTTCTCACCCAAGGTCTGCGCACTGTTCATCTTTTGGCTCCTTCGATTTAAGATCTCACGATTGGACCACTCTTGTCATTAAATGCCGGGGCATCCACGAAACGCCAGCGGGTCCCGTTTACTCGACGGTGAAAGAGCGGATCCGCTGTTGATGTGCCAAACGTACCTGGTGCCCGTGCGGACGAGCACCTTTCTCCCGCATCGACAATAGACATCGGCTTCAGGAGCCTAATCTCTCTAGGCTTGTTCTGCGCCGACTCGCATGCGAATTGTTCATGAGCCAGTTAACGAGGCGAGCTTCACGCAGCATCCCACGTTCTTGGCGAGAAAGCGGGCGGGGATTTCGCCGCCGCTACCCCCCGCTAGTTGCCTACCATACACCTTCATGTGTTGACTCGCCAGCACATCAGTGCAGCTCTGCTGGATCCCCTGCTGAGATGTCGAAGCACCGCTCCAGCGGTTTGTTAGGGAAAGGCCAAAATCATTGCAGGTGCTTGCCCAGCATCCAGTGTCGGGATCTTCTCGATCTCGTCCTTTTCATCTTCCCGAGCCTCGTAAAGACCGTATCGAAGCTGGAGATTCACCCAGAACCCTGGAGAATTGTCAAAGAACTTGCTGAGGCCGAACCATGACCATACCAGTCTGGTCAGCACAATGTGAGCGGTTCGATGATCGCCATCGAGAAAGGCTCTGTGGCCAAAGATGACTGTTACTACCAACATCGTTAGCATTCAATCGGCGTAGTGATTATCTCCTTTGCAGACAGCAAGCAGGTAGGGCGCGAAGTAGAGGTGCAGAGTGGAGGCCCGGGTTCATTCGAGACGCCGGTCGTGTCGGCTAGGTGGGAGGGAGGCGCTGGAGGCGCCTATTGGGGCGCCTAAGGCAATCTGTATGCGATAAGCCCGCCGCTGGTCGACCGCAGAGTTGGAGGCGCTCCGGAGCCGTAGCCGACGTAGAGCGTGCCGTCAACGATAGAACTCCCGCCAGCAAGAGGGGCATCCATCACACTAGTCCACAGAATCGCGCCGTTTTCCGCATCGAGTGCAACCACGGTTCCTCTTGGAGCAGGTGCGTCCCAGATCGTACGGTAGAGCACGCCGTTCGCCAGCGCCATACTCCCTCCGATAATGGCTTCGTCCTCGAAGCGCTGCTGCCACAATATCGACCCATCTGACGCACTTAGCGCGAAGATGGTTCCCCCGCGTTCTCCGCCGTCGTTGGAGGGGACATAGACAGTCCCCTCGCCGATGGCTGCGGTGGACATCACTCCACCGATAGCGCTCCCTTCGGCAAGATGGGTCTTCCATATCATTTCGCCAGAGTCCCGGTCGAGCACGACGTAGTCGCCCGACTTACCGCCCACCCCTACCACATCTCGATCACCGATGGTGAACAGGTTTGGAGAGGCACCCACATCGAAGTCACGCCTTTGATCGGCTTCGACCAGCTTATGGAACCAAACAATTTCTCCAGTTTCGCGGTCAAGGGTAAGTACCCCGTTGGCGAGCGGGAGGTCCGTCGAGGCCCTTTCTCCTGGACTGCCAGCGCCCTCTCCCCCCGGGTCGTTGGTGTTGCCAGTGCCGACAAACACCCACCCCCGCTCTGGGTCGTAGGCAACCGATGACCAGATGGGCACCCAGGTGCGAGTACCGTCATCGTCGGGGTCCGTATAGGTGCGCCACCGCTCGCTGCCATCTTCGAGATCCACAGCAACCACGCTGGCCCTAAACTCAGGGTCCTCCGCTTCGAGTTCAGTGTCGGTCATGCCAATAACCACGATGTTCTCAATAACAACCGGGGAGGCGAACAGGCTCGCTGCTAGCGGATTAAGGGATGTGGACCACAGCTGCTCGCCAGTATCGCGGTCCAACGCGAAGAGCACACCTGCCAGATCCCCGGTGACCACGGCTTCATCGGTGACTGCCACCGAGGCGCTGATCTGGGCCGGCGACACTCCCTGCTCCCAAATCACCGTGCCGTCATCGGCGCTGACGGCGCGAACGGTCCCTAACCAGTCACCGAAATAGACAACGCCATCGACGACGGCAGGAGTTCCGGTCACACCACCCGTCTCAATCCGCCACGCCTCCTCGAGCTGGTCGACGTTAGCAGCCGAGAGCGTGCTCTCGGTGCGGTTATGCACTGAGTTGGCGTGGTCCAGTCCGTACGTCGGCCAAGCGGTCGTCGCAGCGGGAACGGCGGTGCTCTGCCTCACCGTACATGCAGATATCAGAACGATGGTGGCAGCAAAGCTGATGCGCCACGATGGGCGCAGTCGGTCCCTCAGATTGTCAACCGTATGCTGTTCCACTCGTATCTCCTCTCAGCATCAGCAAAAAATCAAGTCGCGGTGGCTTCAACGGATTTTCCGAAGCCTCAAAGGTGTGAACAGATTCGGATCCGGCCGACCGGGGTTCGCCGCAGAAAGGTTTCAAGCTCCGCGGCCCGCTCGTCTCAGCCCGATTATCCACCACCTTCCCCCTCCCCGCTACTCACAACTCAACGCCCAGTTTTCGGGGTCCCCTGTCGGAGCTCCCGCGTTCTTAGCGGGGCAGCAAGTTGTTAGGGTGCTCCGAGGTAAGACCGGAGATATAGGTAACACTTTCCGACACAATGGGCGGCAGGAGGTACCTGCCAATGCCCTGGAAAGAGACATATCCCGTGAAGGAACGAGTTCATTTTCTCCGCGATCAGGCCGGTGGAGTCTTGAACTTCACTGAGCTCTGCCGCCACTACAAGGTCAGCCGCAAACCGTCCCGGCGTCCCAGTGGGATGACCGGCCATAAGTGGCTCCATCGCTTCGAAGAAGAAGGGATTGAAGGACTCGAACGTCGCTCGCGCAAGTCCCATACATCTCCCAACCAGCTCGACAAGGGGCCAGCTGACATCCTGCTGCAGACGAGGCCGCGTCACCCCAAGCTCGGCCCCAAGAAGATCAAGGGACTGCTCGAACTGGTGCGACCCTCGGTCGACTGGGTCAACGCCATCCATGTGCTGGCGGGTGAGTATGTTGGCCTGGAAGGAGTCGAGTTCAAAGTCTGGTCCTTCTACTTCGGACCCTTGCTCTTAGGACGCTTCAGTGAGGAGGAATTGCACGTTCAAGGTACGCACGCGTACAATCAGCCGACCGAGTAGTGTTACCTACCTCCTCAGTTAATCTGTTGCCTATGTCTCCGGTCGTTCACGTCATGTGTGGATCGGAACTCCAGGTGACGCTTGTGGGTCCGCTGTCGAGCGCGCAACCAAAGAGATAAGTGTTTCGGTTGCACACTTTGGTTAACCACCTCGAGCAGGCTGCCAGCGACCTCTTCGAACTCGACCTCGTCTCGAAGCGTCAAGCCGAATCGAGCCAGTAGTTGATCCGCCCTGTACTTCCGACGATAGAAGCGACGATCGATAAACCCCTGTATCCGACGCCGCAGGGGGTGGAAGACCGCCACGACAAGTAGCGTAGAGACCACGATCGCAAGCGGCGACTGTTGACCGGTGACAGAACTGATGAGATTCTGAAGTACGAGAACGCTGAGCAAATAGACGATCGCCAACGCTCCACTTAACGCCCCATATACCAGCGTTCGATTGATGATGACATCAATGTCATAAAGCCGATATTTGAAGATCGAGATCGCAATCGCAAACACCATCCCGGTGATTGTGAGGAACTGCAGCGCCAACCCCACAGGCAACAACTCAGGGCCTCCAAACTCCACAACAATAAAAGCAGAGGGAAAGAGGGCTGCTGCGTACATGAACCATTTGATTTGCTGGCGCTCGTCTCCGCTTGCAACTCTCAGGCGAATGATCAGCGAGACGGCCGCGCCCCACAGACACAAGGCCAGCACCAAGTTTGCCGGCACCAAGATGGGATTCAACAAGGACCAGGCTTTCTCATCGATACCTATCGGGTTGACATAGGGCCTGTACCCGAGTAGCGGGCCTGGCCGCAATGCGGCGATCATGGCATGGGCGAAAGCCGCCCCCGATGCTATCCAAGCAAGAGTGCCCCAACGCGACGACAACGGGCGACCCCCAGGAAACCACAGGAAGAGCAGCGTTAGGGCAACGAGTACGAACCGTGAAAAATGCGCGGACTGCCAGATGACGACGATCTCCGCACCGGGTAGGGAACCTGGGTACGAGACAAGACCATAGAAGGCGTATCCGTCGCTAAGTAGCTCTGCCCCCCATGCCAGAGACACGAACAGGAGTACCCATCCTATGGGATTGTGAGGGAATCTCCTGACGATCAAGACTGCGATGACGGACGCTATCCCGATCGCCACCGAGAGGCCTATAGCGGAAGCGTATCCGGACTCATTGAACGACCTTTGATTCAACAACTGGAACAAGAATCCAGCCGCCACCAGGACCAAGTAGAGTCCTACCAGAGGCCAGGCTAGCCAGCGTGCGTACGAGGCTTCACTGGGGATTGGGTTGGAGTTCATTACCTATAGCATGACACCGGCTCGTCTCATTTTCGTTACGAAACCCGCCCTCCAAGTTTCATGTCGGCACCCAATTCGGTCAAATTGAGATAGAAGCCCGGCAGTTCGATGGGAAATTCCATATACATGTTCCGACCCGTCTTCACGAAGTCGGCGTCGATATGTGATTCGAGGCGATAGCCGAAGGGCCCTGAGTCGCCTCGCTCAGCAGTTCGCTTGGATCAAAGGCGCTGCGTAACGGATTTGAGCTGCGAAGTCCAGGGTGCTTGGCTGGGCGAAGTCCAGGGTGCTTGGCTGGGCGAAGTCCAGCGTTCTTGGCTGAGCGAAGTCCAGCGTTCTTGGCTGAGCGAAGTCCAGCGTTCTTGGCTGGCAGCGGCCGGGGAGCTCAACGCCGGCGGCTCCTGCAACTTTGCCTACTCTTACACGTCAATGGCCCAACCCGCCAGCCCATTACTGGATCCCCTGCTGAGATGTCCTAAGTCTTGTCAAGCCCCGCTCCAGCGAGCTGTTGGACGGAATGGAGCTCCATCTTGCCAGATCGGGGTGCTCCCTACTCGTTCATTTTGGATCGCATTAGACGATAGAGGCCTATGACCCCTCCAACCGCCAGGGCAAAGTACCAGAGCGGGAACGCATCCTCCCCGAGGACGAACATCACCATCAGCAGGAGAAGGACGAGCCCACCCACTGCGTACGCACCCGCCTCGCCGCGCAACTTCCTACCAGCTGCCTGAAACGCCTCGAGCCCGTTCTTCATAACGAACGCCAATGGGAGGAGCAAGGCAAGCGCCGCCTGGTTCGGGAGATCGAGGGGATAGAACTGCCGGCCCAATCCCTGATCCTCAACCAGGAGAAAGTAGCCTCCGATGATGACGGTAATCGCAAGCGAGAGCAGGCCGAAGGCCCGATTGCGGGCTGAGCCCTTGAGCAGCGCGTTTTCCACGACGTCCACCGCATTGTACGGGCAGTAGAGCGTGTATCGGGACCGAAAGACCAAGCTGGGAATGGCGACGACCTCACAGCCACCGTAGCTCATCGCGAAATTCAATATTGAGGAAACACTGTAGTAGAGACTAAGGCCGATTCGAAATTCTGGCGGGCCTATCTCAAAGCCGCCGATGAGGGCCACGGGGCCGAGCATGATTAAGGTACCAATCCAGGGATCCGTCCGAGCCAGGACACGCTCCGCGAGCAATCGGAAAGCGAGCAAATACGCCAACAAGAAGAAAACGAAGTAACTGAAAACCCTGACGAGGAATGGCATTGCCTCGCCGATCGGATCCCCCAAGACTGCGCCGACCGTGAGCAGGAGTGAGATATAGAGACCGATGACCAGTCGGAACCATCGTCCCACCCCGCCAACTTCAAGGCCGATCTGGATATCTTTCTCATCCGCCATGAGAGAATCCCTCGCAAGCCTCATTTCATATGTGGAGGATTACCCGACCCTGGCAGCAATTCCGCCCAGAGATGGCCAGCTTCGCGCAGCATCCCGCGTTCTTGGCGGGAAAGCGGCCGGGGACCTCCCCGCCGGCTGCACCTTTCCAGGGCATCGGTGCACCTCCTCTCGGAGAAAGGGTTATCGATGTCCTTAGAAGATTCTGTTACCTACGTCCCCGGCTCGTCCGCTGGCGCATCGCGTTTGGGGAATACCTCGCTCAATCGACCCGTATCTACGTCGTAAATGAACCCTCTGACGGGAAGCTCAGGTGGGATCCAAGGGTGTGACCTGACCTTGCGGATCTGCTCTCCGACGTTGTCTTCAAGATCGGTGAACGCGTAGAAACGGGCGGGAGCGATGGGGAACTGTTCGGTTTCGAGCTTGAGGCGGTCTGAGAGTTCCTGATCGGTGAATGTCAACATCCCGCACTTGGTGTTGTTGATGATCATGAACTCTCGGGTGCC
>CAZFCJ010000109.1:0-11043 GCA_964517315.1 uncultured Anaerolineaceae bacterium
TCGTGTGGGCGCCCAAGACAGAGCCGATCGGTCGCTACATCTACGAGATCGGCCAGACCCCGCGCAAGAACATCGCCTGGTACCAGCGCATGTTCTCGGCTGCCAGCCGGCTCCGGCCGGGGGATGTGGACTGGAGGGCCGCGCTGCGGGATTGCCGCGTGCTGCACACCACCGGCATTACATTTGGCCTGGCGGTGCACAGCGGTTACGACCGCAACTACCTCCTGGAAGCGTTTCAGGAGGCGCTTAGGGCGAAGGCCGGAGACTGCCTCGTGGGCTGCGATTTCAACTATCGCAGCACCCTGTGGGACAAGGAAGCGTGCCTGGAGGTGATGACGCCGATCCTCGAGCAGGACGTCGACATTCTGATCACCGGTGTCCACGAGATGGCCGACTTCTACGACATCGGCTGTGGACGGTATAAGCCCGAGGAAATCCTGGGCCATGAGGTGGAGGAACTGCGCGACGAGGACCTGAGGATCTTCACAGATAAGCTGCTGGAGCGCTTCGATCTGCAGGTCGTCGCGGTGACGATGCGCCACCCCGATAGCCTGGAGCGACAACGATGGGAGGCGGCGGTGGCGGACGTCGAGGGTCATTTCGCCCGCTCCGACTCGGCCAAGCAAGTCGTGATCCGCGATCGGTTGGGAGGTGGCGACGCGTGGAACGCCGGCTTCTACTACGGGCTGTTGACGGAGGGTCGAACCGCCGCCGGTCTCGAGAAGGGCGTCAAGGTCGGCGACGCCGCGACGCGCCTTCAGCAGACGCTCATGTTCGATCTGCCGGTCATCAGCAAGCAGGAGGTTCAGGACCTGATTCAGGCCGGTGAAGATGGGGGCGGAGTGCAGACGTCCCGCTAGGTCCTCGACCCACCGCCTCACGCCACGGGTCCGATTTGCACGGCCACAAGCAAGGCAGGTTGTGCCCGCCGATGGCGGACTGTTGCGGTGGTCGCCGCCTTGGACGATAATGGTCTGGGCATGGATGGACCGACAGCGGGCGCGGAAGGCCGCCCCCCGCCACATCCCCCGAGTTGTGGAACGTGAGGAGAACAGCATGCAGGCCGAGGGGTCGCTCGTCACCCTTGAGGATATCCGCGCCGCGCGAGAAGTCGTCACCGATCACGTGCACCGCACACCGATCATCACCTCCACCTATTTGAGTTCCAAGACGGGCCTCGATCTGCTGTTCAAAGCCGAGCTGTTCCAAAAAACCGGTTCGTTCAAACCGCGGGGCGTGTTGAACAAACTTCATCACCTGAGCCCTGAAGCGCGGGCCAAGGGGGTCATCACGATCTCGGCGGGGAATCACGGTCAAGCGTTGGCCTGGGGCGCGAGCCAGGCCGGCGTGGAGGCGACCGTCGTTATGCCCGCGAACGCGGTGCGCAGCAAAGTCCAGGCGACCCGCGGCTACGGCGGCGAGGTCGTGCTGACCGAGCGCGGCCTGCTGGAGACGATGGAGGAGGTTCAGGCGGAACGGGGGCTGACCCTTGTTCATCCGTTTGACGACCCCCACATCATCGCCGGCCAGGGCACGGTCGGGCTCGAGATCCTCGAGGGCGTGTCCGAGGTCGAGGCGGTGGTGGTCGGGGTCGGAGGGGGCGGTTTGATCTCGGGCATCTCGAGCGCGATCAAAGGCAGCGCGTCGGAAATCAAGGTGTTCGGCGTTGAACCGCAAGGCGCCGCGGCGATCTCGCAGAGTCTGGAGCGGGGCAAGGTCGTTCACCTGGACAAAGTGGACACGGTTGCCGACGGTCTGGCCGCGCCGTTCGCGGGCGAGCACACGCTGGCCCACGTTCGGGCCCGGGTGGATGAGGTGGTCATCGTGGCCGAGGATGAGATCCTGGCCGCGATGCGGCTCATCTTGGAGCGCTGCAAAGTGTTGGCCGAGCCGGCAGCCTCCGCGCCCTTGGCCGCGCTGCTGACGGGGAAGATCCGCCTGCCGTCGGGGGCGCGCACGGTGTGCGTGCTCAGCGGCGGCAATATCGACAGCGAACGCTTGAAGGCATACTTGTAAGCCGCGCCGCCGGAGAGCGAGCGCCAACGTCGCGCCCGAGGTGATCGCGCATGGCGACACCCTCGACGAGGGCCAGGCGGCGCAAATGGGAGTCACACTCACAATCCCGGGCCCGACCGGGACAATGGACGGGGACCCTTGCTCCCCGAGCGCGCGCGGATCGTCTCATAGATTCGTGTGCGGGCCGGAGTACAGGACGAATGCCTCGCCGACGTGCAGCTATAGATCTTCCCTTTGATGGGCCATGAGTGAAGAAGACGCATCTTCCTCCTTGAACCCGGTGATCCGCATTCCGTTGGTCGGCGAGTGGGTCGCGCTGCCGACCCCCGGCCATCACCCTTATGCCTTTGATTTCGCGGTCGTGGACGGCTGGCGGCTCAACGTAGCCGGCTGGCTGCGCTACCTCTTTTCACGGGTTCCGGCGGCGGACTTCCACGCCTGGGATCAGCCGATCCTGGCGCCGTTCTCCGGCGAAGTTGCGCGGGTCCACGACGGCGAACAGGATCACGACCCGATCAACTTGATCCAGGGGTTGAGGCGCGTTCGTGAGTCCTCGCTCAGCAACTCCGTGTTGATCGAATCGGACGGCGCCTTCGCGCTACTGGTGCACTTCCGCCGCGGCTCCATCCAGGTCAGTGAGGGAGACGTCGTGGAGGAGGGACAGCACCTGGGAAAGGTGGGTAACTCGGGCCGTTCGCTGTTCCCCCATCTGCACTTTCAGGTGATGGACGACCGCAATCTTGCCCGGGCCCACATCGTGCCCTTCCAAGTCAAGCAGTTTGAGAGCTGGGATGGGAAAACGTGGAAATCCGCCCAAGAGAAGACCCTCTCCAAGTGGCGGAGATACCGCTTTGCAGCATGACTTGAGACCGGGAGGCGTTACGGCGCTCTGACTTCCGCCCACTAAATCAGGAATGCCTCCTCAAACAGTCGACCAGAGGCGTATCGTCTTGTGAGCCTGGACCCTCGGTGCGACCCGTGGGTCTCCTGATCGAGTCGGGGCAAAGGCTTGCCGATCGTATCCAGGTCGTTTATCTGGGCGAGAGTGACGAGGGCCTGGCCGGTTTTCACGGGTGCCGAGCGGTATCGGGGCGGCCTCTCACAGACATGGGTCAGCGCTGGGGCCCAGAGACATCTGGATAGCGCCCGATCCGCCCCTGGCGCCGTTCGAGCGCGATCGCCTCGTCAGGCCCAAAGGGGTGGCCGCCGAAGCCGTGACGCATCATAGCCACCGCGCGCGCCGCATTCTGACGGTCGTCGCGCGAGGCGAAGAGCTGCATCACCGATTGGGCGATCACCGGTACGGGCACCTCCATGTGCAGCGCGTCGGTCACCAGCCAGTTCACTTCACCGGTGTCTTCGACGAACCCGGGGACGGCGTCCATCCCGCCTTCTTCGCGATAGACCTTCTCCATCAGCTCGATCAGCCAGGAACGGATGACGGAACCGTTGCTCCAGCAGCGGAGGACCTCCGCGATGTCGAGCGGCTCGCGGTAGCTCGTGAGCAGGTCGAGGCCCTCGCCGATCGCCTGGAGCATGCCGAACTCGATCCCGTTGTGGACCAGCTTGACGAAGTGGCCGCTCCCCGGCGGCCCGGTGTGCACGTAGCCGCCTTCGACGGATAGGCGTTCGAGGATAGGCTCCACGACTTCCATTGCGGCCGACTCCCCCCCGGCCATGAAGCAAGCCCCCCGGCGCGCGCCTTCAACGCCCCCGCTGGTTCCGCAGTCGATGAAATGCACGCCTTGCTCCCGCAAGCGGCGGTGGCGGCGGATCGAATCGCCCCAATACGAATTGCCGCCGTCGACCAGGATGTCGCCTTCTTCCATGGCCTTGGAGAGATCGTCCAGCACATGATCGACGATCGGGCCGGCCGGCACGTACAGCAACACGATCCGCGGCGGTTCGAGAGCCTGCGTGAACCCCGCCAGCTCGTCGACCTCCTGCAAGCCGGCTTCGATCAGATTTTGGGAAGCAGCCTTGATGTCGAAGCCGGCGACGTGCATACCTTTCTCCAGAGCCTGCAGGGCGAGGTTCCCGCCCATCTGACCTAAGCCTACGATTCCGAGTGCTTGCTCAGTCACCCTTCCATTCCCTCCTACCATGTCAGTCTCTTTCCGTTGAGTCCGAGGTTTCCGGCCCGTAGTCCAGCTTCATCCCCCGTGGGCGAAATCCGGGTAGTCCGTCATGCCCCCGTCCACGAACAGCGTAGCGCCGGTGACGTAGCTCGCGGCCTCCGAGGCCAAAATCACCGCGAGGTCAGCGATGTCCTCCGGTTCGCCGATGCGGTCCATCGAGATCTTGGTCAGCAGCTCGCGCTTCTTCTCGGCGTCCTGCCAAACCTCCCGATTGATCGGGGTCTTGATCGCGCCGGGGGCAAGCGCCACCACCCGCACACCGTGCGGTGCGGCTTCCTGTGACAAAGTTTTCGTGAGCATCGAGACCGCGGCCTTGGAAGCCGTATAGGCGCTGTAACCGCTCCAGGGGATGTTCTCGTGGACCGATGTAATGTTGAGGATGACGCCCGTGCCTCGGGGGACCATGCGCTGCAGGGCTTGGCGGCAGCAGAGGAACGTCCCCATAAGGTTAACGTCCAGGATCCGGCGCCAGTCCACCGGGTCGATCTCCCAGCTTGGCGTCCGCCGACCCTGGATCCCCGCGTTGTTCACCAGGATGTCCAGGCCGTCCCATTCGGCGTCGATCCGCTGGAACATGTCCTGCACTTGCTGGGGATCCGAGATGTCGGCTCGGACCGCCAGCGAACTTCCCCCCTGTTGGCGAATCCGATCGACGAGTTGTTGTGCGGCCGGTTCGTCGGAGACGTAGTCAATCGCCACTGAGGCGCCGGCCTCGGCCAAAGCTGTCGAGATGGCTTTCCCGATGCCGCTGTTGCCGCCGGTCACCAGGGCCCGCTTACCGTTGAGTTCGATCTTCATTGACTCCTCCTCGTTAAGGCCAGGTCCCGTTTACATCTGTTGCACCGATATGTGATGTTTGAGAATGAAAGGGGAGCGGAGCCGCTGACGGTAGATTACCATTATTTTAGCCAGCCGGAACCGGTCCCGTCGTGGCCCGGATCACAGATGTCAAACTTCCGGGAAGTACGGACGAAGCTGCCGGAATTCCGACAGTGCTCACCGGACTTCCCTGAAGTTGGATTCCCAAGTTTGGGGAGGTCGGATACAGCGCGCGATCCGTACCTGTGCTAAGGAGTAAGGTGAGCTCGAGTATATCGGCGCCTAGGCGGGAGGAGGCGGCATGGTCGAGGCGATCATCTTTGATCTGGATGGAACGCTGGTTCAGACGGAACGCCTTAAGGCGATTTCATACGCGCGGGCCGCGGTCGAGCTGAAACCTTCCCTGGAGGAAGAAGAAATCATCGAGTCGTTCAAGGAAGTCGTGGGCCTCTCCCGACGCGAAGTCGCGACGACACTCCTGGATCGCTTTGATCTCGAGAAGGGGGCCGCGGCGCGGATGGATGAGTTCGGTGTATCCAGCCCCTGGCAGGCCTACGTTCAGGTCCGGCTGGGGATTTACGAAAACCTGCTCGCCGATCCCCGAGTGCTACGCGAGCACCGCTGGGACCATACGCTGGCTTTGTTGGAGCGCAGCCGGGCGTTGGATTGCAAGATCGGCTTAGCCACGATGTCACGCTGTGAACAGACGACCAGGGTCTTGGAAGTTTTGGGGCTGGCTGACGCGTTCGACTTCGTCGCCAGCCGTGACGATGTTGAGCACGGCAAGCCGGATCCCGAGATTTACCAGCTGGTTGCCAATGAACTCGGAACCAGACCTGTTCGAACATTGGTGGTGGAGGATTCGGTAACGGGCGTGGAGGCCGCGCTGGCAGCGGGAATGCATGTCGTCGCGGTGGCCACACCGTTCACCGGTGAACACCTGCATGACTCCCGGTTGCTCCCCGAGGGCCATATCGTCGACGACCCCGAGGAGCTCCCCCGGGTGGTCGAACACGTGAGCAGCCACATCGGCTGGACGGCTGAATAGTCCGGACCCCTTGGGCATCCCCGGCGGGTCGGGGCTTAAGAGGACAAGGGGAGGGTGACGCTTGGCTTTTCGTCCCTTTTTACCCTCTTCGACGCGGGGGGCAGGGGGAATCTTACTTTGGTGGTCCATATCTCGGGGTGACTTCAAAGACGGTCGACGAGGTGGGGGCCGATGTCGGAGACGGCCGGGCAGCCGCACAGGGCCATGGCGGTCTCGAACTCCTTCCGCAGGATCGACAGCACCTCGGCCACGCCTGATCGGCCGGCGACCGCCAACCCCCACAGGATTGGACGGCCGACCATCACCCCCTGCGCGCCGAGGGCGAGCGCCTTCAGCACGTGGGTGCCCCGGCGCACCCCGCCGTCCATCAGGACCAGCGCGTCCCCGCCCACGGCCGCCGCCACCTCCGGGAGCGCCTCGATGCCCGAAACGACCGTGTCGAGCTGGCGGCCGCCGTGGTTGGAAACGATCACGCCCTGGGCGCCGTGCTGAACCGCCAGCTCGGCGTCGTCGCCGCGCAGGATGCCTTTGACCAGGACCGGGAGGTCAGTCAGCCCGCACAGCCATTCCAGGTCGGACCACTGCAGTGAGGGGTCGAAGTTGGGCACGGTGGCGTAGGCTGCGCCTCCGTTCCCGCCGCCGTCATCCTGAGGCATTTGCTCCATGTAGGGCAGCAGGTTTACGGGCTCCAGGTCGCCGGGCAGGCGAAAGCGGTTGCGTACGTCGCGCTCTCGCTTCCCTTGGGCGGGCACGTCCACGGTGACCACCAAGGCCCGATAGCCGGCGGCCTCGGCGCGCTGCACGAGGTCCCCCGAGACCTGACGGTCCTTGTAGACGTACAACTGGAACCAAAGGTTTTGGTCTCCTGCGTTGGCCATCTCCTCCAGCGAAGTCGTCGCCAAGGTGCTGGCCGTGGCGATCAGGCCCGCCTCGGCCGCGGCTTCCACAACCGCGGCATCGCCTTGGGGATGGGCGAGCTTCATGAAGGCCATCGGGGCGACCATCACAGGGAACGAACTGCGGAAACCAAGGATTTCCGCAGAGGCGTCGAGTTCGCTTACATCCACCAGCACCCTCGGACGCAGCGAGAGTCGATCGAAATCCTCACGATTGCGGCGCAGCGTGACCTCGTCCTCCGCGCCGCCGACGTAGTAGCCGTAGGCCATGTCCGAAAGTCGTGCGGCGGCCAGGTCGTGATACTCGAACAGGTTAATGGGTCGCCGTTCGTTGGTCACGACTTGGTCTCCGGGCTTGGCGGCAGGATCTTCCCTGGGTTGAGAATCCCGCGCGGGTCCAACGCAGCTTTGAGCCGGCGCATGACCTGCAGGCTGGCCTCACCGTGCTCGTCCACCATGTAGCCGCGCTTGCCGAAACCGATTCCATGCTCTCCGGACAGCGTACCGTCCATTTCCAGCGCGTGCTTCACAAGGTCGACGTTCATCGCTTCGGCCCGCTGGCGGGCCTCGTCATCGTCGGGCGCGAAGAACATCACGGTGTGCATATTGCCGTCTCCCGCGTGGCACACGATGCTGCCCGGCAGTCCGGAGTCCGCGATACCATGCGCGGCGAAGTCGGCGTGCTCGGCGAATTTTGAGATCGGGACGCAGGTGTCGGTGAGCAGATAGTCGTGGCCGGGGAAGGATCGTTGGTGGCTCTCGAACATGCGGTAGCGTGCCCGCCATAAGCGGTCGCGGGCTTCGCGTCCCAATCCCTTCTCGAAATCTTCGCACTTGTGGCTCTGGCAGATCTCTTGGGCCATCTTCAGCAGCTCGGCCAGCCCGTCGCGGCTGACCGCCGGGATTTCGATGAACAGGTACGGTATCTCGTGAAATGAGAACTCCGAATCCCGGTTCAGGATGCCGATGGCGTGGCCGTCGAGCAGCTCGAGGGCCGTGACGCCGAGCCCGGCCCCGATCAGCTCATACACTGTCTCTCCCGCCTGACGAACGGATGGGAACCCCGCGGTGGCGGCTCCCACCCATGCGGGGATGGGTGCGAGTTTGAGCGTCGCAGCCGTCATCACCCCCAGCGTCCCTTCAGATCCGACGAACAGGTCGGTCAGCGCGTAGCCCGACGATTGTTTGACGGCTCGACTCCCGGTCCGGATGACCTCTCCACCGGCCAGGACCGCCTCCAGTGCCAACACGTTGTCCCGGATCGCGCCGTAGCGCACGGTTCGGATGCCGGCTGCGTTGTTGGCCAGCATGCCCCCCACGCTGGCGTTCGCGCCGGGATCGGGAGGGAAGAAGAGGCCGTGTCTGGCCAGCTGCTCGTTCATGTCCTTATAACGGAGCCCGGCCTGCACGGTCACCTGGAAATCCGCTGCGTGCAGCTCCAGGATCTGGTTCATGCGGGACAAGTCGAGGACGATCCCCCCTTCGATCGGCACTGGATTACCCTCCAGGCTGGTCCCCGAACCCCAAGGCGTAAGGGGGACCTCGGCCGCCTGTGCGAATCGCAACAACGCGCTTACTTCTTCAGTGGATTCGGGCCAAACGACGGCTTCAGGTAGGTGGGCGGGGAGGGCCGACTGATCCCGGGCGTGGTGGTCCCGATCTGCCTTCTTGAAGGACAGACGCGAGGCGGGGAGGACCCCCTCAAGCTCGCTGAGGCGCTTCAATGACCCGGACATCGTCCCCGTTAGTATAGCCCGGCGAGTAAATCTCTTGCCTTGGCGGGGAGGTCGGATGTATTCTACTCGTGAGTGAGGGTTCATCCGTGTCAGACACCATTGCCCCGTAGAGTTCGGCGAACGCTTTCGTATCTACGGCGGGACACCGGTGTTGTAGTAAGTGACGTCATGCATGCCGCGACCGAGAAAGGAGGTGAGAGGCGGCCTGAACGCCGTTCGTCCCTTACCACAGAGTAGGCTTCACGGAGGGAGAATCTGATGCGGATAACAACTCGACAGATCGCCCTGGCAGCCGCCTTTCTGGCCATCGTCTTCATCGCTCATGCGGCGGGTCGGGTGCTTCAAATTGGGGGTGCTCAGTTAGCGCCGAGCATCGCCATTTACGCTTTAATGGCGTTACTGATGGCGCCGGACCTTGACTGGGTGCCGTTGCTGTTCATCGGTCTTGCCGTTGGCATCCTCACGATGGTCGCGACCTCGAGCCCGTTCCCGCTGGCCAACATCCCGGCGCACGGGATCGGTTTTCTGGTCGCCGCCTGGTTCGGTAAGCGATGGGGCGAGGCGGGTCGGCAAATCACCGTTTGGGAGCAGATCGTGGCCCTTTCGGTGACCATCGTTGTCTCCTGGACGCTGTTCGCCGGCCTTACATGGGTCGGCCTGGCGGGCACCGGCTTTACGCAGCAGGAGTGGGCCCGCTTCGGCGCCAACCTCGGTGTTGGCTTCGTGGCCTGGTGGCTGTTCGGGTTCATCGGCGTGGCCGTTCCCACTGCGATCATCGCCTACATCCTCGAGCCGCTGCTCTATAGCGCGGTCAGGACGGCGATGGTGCGCCAGGGCATGGTCCAGCAGACGAGCGGCCCCTCGATGGGCTCGCCTGGGGAAGGGGTCCCCCCGGCGTAAGGCAATCCCATCCGGCGCGCCTCCAGTAGGCTGGCCGAACTGCTCCGCCGGCAGGCTTCTTTGCATATGGGTCGCCCGCCGGCGGAGCCTCTATTCACTGGTGGAATCCGTTCCAAGGAAGAGAGGTTGTGAGCGACGAGATCATCCGGGTCGAAAACCTGCGCTACCGTTATCCGACCGGAACCGACTTCGTGCTGGGTGGCATGGACTTCGCGCTTCGCAAGGGCGAGTTTGTCGGGCTGGTCGGGGCCACGGGTGCGGGGAAGACTACGTTTTGCCAGGCGCTGAACGGGCTGATCCCCCATTACACCGGCGGCGAGATGCAGGGCAGGGTGGAGGTGCACGGAGACGACACACGGGAGCTTTCTGTGGCGGACCTGTCGGAGCACGTCGGTATGGTGTTTCAGGACGCCGACGCTCAGCTGGTGATGTCCACGGTCCAGGAGGAGTGCCTGCTCGGCCCGCTCAGTCATGGTCTTACCCGCGCCGAGGCGCGGCGACGGGCCCGGGAGGTCTTGAACCGGCTGGGAGTTGCCCACCTCGCACAGCGCGCGCCGCAAACGCTTTCGGGGGGTCAGAAGCAGCGCGTGGCGATCGCGGCCGTGATGGTGACCGAACCCGAAGTGCTCGTGCTGGACGAGGCTACCTCCGAGCTCGATGCGCTGATGGTGCACAAGATTTTCGCGATATGTCGTCAGCTTAATGAGGACTTCGGCACCACGATCCTGATCGTCACCCACGAGATGGAGCTGTTGGCCCAGCACGCGGAACGGCTGGTCCTCGTCGATCAAGGGCAGGTGCTCCTCGACGCGCCGACCCGCCAGGCGCTCGAGCAGCACGACGTATTTCAACAAGTCGGCGTCCGGCTGCCGCAGGTCACCGAGTTGGCGCTGCGCCTGCGAATTCCCGTCCAGTGGCCTTCCCTGCCGGTGACGGAGGACGAAGCGGTCGAAGGCCTCACACAAGCGTTGCCCGCATCGGGCCCGGCGGTCGAAGACGGGATGGGTGACCAAGTCGCCGCCGCGGGTGAGCCCGCGATCCGGGTCGAAGGCGTCCGCTTCGCCTACGACGAGCCGATCACCGTCCTCGACGATATCCATTTGGAGTTCAAGTCCGGAGAATTCAGCGCCATCATCGGCAACAACGGCTCGGGCAAGTCGACGCTAATGAAGCTCATCCTCGGCCTGCTGGAACCGAGCGCGGGGCGTGTGATCGTGGATGGGGTGGACACCAAGACCGCCAAGGTGTCGACCATGGCGCGCAAGATCGGATTCATCTTTCAGGACCCGAATGATCAGCTGTTCACTAACTCAGTTGCCGAAGAGATTGCATTCGGCCTCGAAAACCTCGGTCTGGACAAGGACCAAATTCGCCGCCGGGTCGAAACAACGCTGGAACAGTTCGCCCTAAGTGAAGTCCGCGATGTGTTCCCTCGCTTCCTGGCTCGCGGCGACAAGCAGAAGCTGTGCATCGCCAGCATCGTGGCCATG
>CAZFCJ010000110.1:0-10734 GCA_964517315.1 uncultured Anaerolineaceae bacterium
CGTGCCGCAGTTGTCGCACTGGTCGCCGCGCGCGCTCTCATAGCCGCACACTGGACAAGTGCCCTCGACATAGCGGTCGGGCAGGAAGCGGTCCTCGGATTTCGAATAGAGCTGCTTCTGGGTTTCTCGATACAGGTAGCCGTGCTCGTGCAGCCGCTGGAAAAAATCCTGGGCGATCCGATGGTGGTTTTCCGTGTCGGTGTGCGTGAACAGGTCATAGCTGATGCCGATTTCCTGCTGCGTCTCCAGGAAGCGTTGGTGGTAATGCTCGAAGACCTCGCGGGGCTCTCTTCCGCGCTTGTCCGCCTCCACGCTGATGGGAGTTCCGTGGGAGTCGGATCCCGACACCATCAGGACGCGGTTTCCCTTCAAGCGGTGGTAGCGGGCGAAGATATCGGCCGGGAGATAGGCCCCGGCCAGATGGCCGACGTGCAGGTCGCCGTTGGCGTACGGCCAGGCGACGGATATGTGAATTAGCTCTGCCATGTTCTTTTTTCCCTGCGCTTGTATGGTTCAACCCTGGTTCTAAAGCGAAGACCGCCAGCACGAGGCTGGCGGTGAAGTCGCTGCGGAGGGCGGCCCGGTTTCAGGCGCGCCTGGTGCCGTCCGATGGGCCTCGTCCCATCGGCCGCAGCATATTCGGCATGACCATTCGGCGCTCGCGCACGGGCAGGATCCTGGGTCCCAATCTGGGCTCAAGACGATGGAGCCAGTCTAGCACAATCCTGGACGGAGCGTCAAGCAGAGCGGAACCGCTTAAGCGAGCCGATCGGCTTTGGCGGCGAAGACGAAATCCGCTTCGCTGAGACCGCCGATGCTGTGGGTCCAGATCGTGATCTCAGCCTTACCCCATGTCAGACAGATCTCGGGGTGATGATCGGCCTCCTCGGCCAATTCCCCCACCCGGTTGGTGAAGTCGAGGGCGGCCTGGAAGTCGTCAAATTCATACTGTTTTTCCAGGTGGTGGTCATCGACGACTTCCCAGCCGTTTCCCAGTTTATTGTGCAGCTCCGCGAGCGCCTCTCCCTTTAGGGGTTCGACGCCTCCCCCGCGCGGGGGACTTAACGGTCGTTCGGCGAGTTCGGTCATGGTCGGATACCTCCACGGGTTGTGGTTTGCTTTGCGTGAGTGGGCTAGCTAGGGTGTCCTTTAAGAATTGTAGCACCGGCCTGTCATGGTCGCACTGAGCCGGGGGAGGGACCTTCTGGCGCGGCACGACCTTCCGGCTGCGCAACGCCTCCAGAACCCATTAACGTCATCCCGAGGAGCCCGGCGGAGCCGGTGACGAAGGATCTCCAGGCACGCGGCGGGTTGATGCCGACCGCTGCAGGGAGAGTGGTCCGGCTGGTGGGCGAAGGCGTCATGCTCCCTGCGAACTGCTTCTGTCCGTGAACGGCGTGTGGAGATCCTTCGGCCTCAGGGAAATGCCCTTCCGTTGAGGACCTGATGTGGCCTCAGGATGACGTTGAGTTTCCGAGCGGCCAGGATCGAGCGGACCGCCGATGAAGCCGAACCTTCTCATCGTCATGCTGAGCGTCGCGAAGGATCTGCAAAGAAGCGGTGCCCGAAGGTGGCGTCGCGGCGGCCGTGGCGCGGTTAATCGCGAGGTTATGCAGAGCCGAACTTGGACTGCGCGATCGGACCCCAGGTCGTGACTGATCCCTTTGGAACTCGATAGGCCGGGTGTCGGTGTGCGGGCTAAGCCGCCGGGGACGGCGCGCGTACGCTTTCGATAATCTCGGCGGCCATGTCGTAGCGGCTGAATGGGGGCATCAGGTACGCGCCCTGGACGTGCTGCTGCAGGGCCTCGAGCTGTTCGACGGCGATCCTCACGCCCTCGTCCCGGGCCTCGTCCCCTGCGGCGCGCATCCGCTCCTGCACGGCGTCCGGGATGCGGATGCCGGGGACCTCATTGTGCAGAAACGAAGCGTGGCGGTGGTTGTAGAGCGGGAGAATGCCGGCCAGGATCGGCAGCTCCAGTGGCTCATAGCGTTCCTCGTAGGTTGCACGGAACTGCCCGGCGAGTTCGGTGTCGAATACCGGTTGTGTGAGCGCGAAATCGGCTCCGGCCTGGATCTTCTTGTGCAGCAGGCGGATCTCGTGGTCGAGATCCTGCGTCCCAAGATTGAGCGCGCAGCCGACGAAGAACGACGTCGCGCCGCCGATGTCCGCGCCGGCGTGGTCCACACCGGCGTTGAAGCCATGCTTGATCAGGCGGATCAGCCCCGTGGGCACCAGGTCGTAGTTATCCATGGCCTCCGGGTAGTCGCCCACCGCGGTCGGATCCCCCATGACCACGAAGATGTTGCGCACGCGCAGCGCGTGGGCGGCCAGCAGGTCGCCCTGAACTCGCAGGAGGTTGCGGCCTCGGGTCGGGAAATGCAGCACCGTTTCGGTCGTAACCTGTCGCTGGATGAGCTCGCATACCGCCCAAGGGCTCATCCGCATGCGGGCCATCGGGCTGTCGGCTACGTTGATCACATCGGCGCCGGCCTCGGCGAGCAGATGGGCCCCGGCCAGCACCTTGTGGGCGGAGAAGCCGCGCGGAGGGTCCATCTCCACCGATACCACGAACCGGCCCTCCCCCAGCTTGCGGGCCAACTGGGTGGGTTGGGCTGAGGTCTCGTGGACCGGTTCATATCGCTCGTAGATCTGGAGCGTGCTTGGCCGGGGTGAGGCGGCGGCGGGGGCGTCGAGCGCCTCGCGCATCTGCCGGATGTGCTCCGGAGTTGTGCCGCAGCAGCCGCCGATGACCGCGATGCCCTCCTGAGCGGCCCTGTGTGCGAAGTCCGCGAAGTAGTCGGCCGTGGCCGGATACATAATGCGGTCGGCCACCCGTTCCGGCCAGCCGGCGTTGGGAAATACGCACAGTGGGATGTCACCGGCCGCCTCGCGCATCTGCGCGGAAAGGCGGAGCAGTTGGGCCGGGCCGCCCGAGCAATTGGCGCCCAGGAGATCGGCCCCGCTCGTGGCCAGCGCTTCGGCGACGCCTCGGGGGGTATCGCCGAGCAGGGTGCGGTCGTCGCGCGTAAACGTCATCGAGGCGATCACCGGCAGGTCCGTGCAGTCCTTGGCGGCGCGTACGGCTTCCTGCAGTTCATGAACGTCGCTGTGGGTCTCGAGGATCAGCAGATCGACGCCCGATCCGACCAGCGCTTCGATCTGCTCGCGAAACGCGCGGTAAGCCTCCTCCCGCTTCACCCGGCCGAAAGGCGCCAGGCGAACGCCCAGCGGCCCGACGCTGCCGGCGATCAGCCGTTCGTCCGGCGCCTGTTCTACGGCCGCCCGCGCCAGTTCCACAGCGGCCGCGTTGATCTCCGCCACCCGGCCGTCGAGGCCGTGTCCGCGCAGCTTGAAGCGGTTGGCGCCGAAGGTGTTTGTCTCGATGATGCGGGCGCCCGCTTCAAGATAGGCACGGTGGATTTCAGCGACTTCCTCCGGGTGGGTCAAATTCAGTTCGTCGAAGCAAAGATCGAATCCGAACCCGCGTCCGTGCAGCATCGTGCCCATCGCCCCGTCAAGCAGCACGGGATTTTCGTCCTGGATCCATTCCATCAAGGGATGATCGTTGTCCATGGTTCGGTCCTCTCTCAAGCGGCCGAGGTCAGGGCGCCTCCGCCCGCATGCGCTCCGCCGCCTGCACCAGGTTCTCGAGCGAAGGAATCACCTCCCGCCAGGCCCGGGTCTTGAGGCCGCAGTCCGGATTAACCCAGATCCGGTCAGGCGGAAGGTGTTTCCGGAAGCTCTGCAGCTTCTCCACCACCTGGCGCTCGTCGGGGACCACCGGGCTGTGAACGTCGTACACTCCGGGGCCGACCTCGCGCTCGTACTTGTAGTCGGCCAGGTCATGCAGTGTTTCGTCGTCGCTACGGGCGTTCTCGATCAGGATGACGTCGGCGTTCATGCGGTCGATCGCATCGAGCACGTCGCCAAACTCCGCGTAGCACATATGGGTGTGCATCTGCGTTTCTGGGGCTGCGCCGCCGGTGGCCAGTCGAAAGGCGTCAACGGCCCAGGTGAGGTACTCCTCCCACCGCTCCCTCTTGAAGGGTAGGCCCTCTCGCAGCGCGGGCTCGTCGACTTGAATCACACGCGCGCCGGCCTCCTGCAGATCTTCGATCTCCTGACGCAAAGCAAGGGCCAGCTGAACCGCGATATCTTGCCGCGGGATGTCGAGGCGCGGAAAGGACCAGTTGAGGATGGTCACTGGGCCGGTCAGCATGCCCTTCACCGGCTTTTCGGTGAAGGATTGGGCGCGTTGGAACTCGCGCACGGTCATCGGTTCGGGCCGGGTCACGTCGGCGTAAATGATGGGCGGCCGCACATAACGGCTGCCGTAGCTCTGCACCCAACCGTTTTTCGTGAACGTGAATCCGGTCATTTTCTGGGCGAAGTACTCGACCATATCCGAGCGCTCGAACTCTCCGTGCACGAAGACATCCAAGCCCAGCCCCTCCTGGACGCCAATGGTGTAGGCGATCCAGGCGTCGATTTCGTCCCGGTACTCCTCGGCGCTGATGTCGCCCCGGGCGAACTGGGCCCGCAGACGACGGATCTGGCGAGTCTGGGGAAACGAGCCGATCGTCGTCGTCGGGAACGGGGGTAGCTGGATCTGCTTCGATCTGCGCTGTTCGTACGGTTCGGGGCGGTGGAAGGCCTCTTCGTCGAGCGAGCCGATTTTCGCCTCCAACTCGGGATCGCTGGGGGCAAACTCTTGGAATGCCCGCCAGCGCGAGTTCCACTGCTCGAGCCGATCGCTCAGATCTTCGCCCGAGAGGGACCGGCCCAAAATGGCTAGCTCCTCCAGCTTCTGCTCGGCGAACGCCAGCACGCCCCTGAGCTGAGGCGGCAGAGCGGGCTCGGCATCGACCGAGTAAGGCACGAACTGCAGCGAACAGGAGGCGCTCACCCGGAGGTTTCCGAGGTCCTGAAGCGACCGTAGCCTCTCCAGGATCGTCTCGGCGCGCGTTCGCCACACGTTTCGGCCGTCCACCACGCCGGCGCCAAGCGTCATCTTCTCCGGCCAGTGGTTATCGGAGATGAGCTCATGAGTGCGTCCGCGCGTGAAATCCAAAGTCAGCGTCTGAAGTGGAAGTTCCGTGAGCCACGGATAAGCTGCGCCGACATCGTCAAAGTAGGTCACGAGGTTGATCGGGAGTCCGACCTCCGCCAGTGCGGGATAGGCGGACTCAAACTGTGGCCGGAGCGCCGGGCCGTCGTCCAGCACCAGCGCGGGTTCGTGGAGCTGAACTTCAGGGACGTCAAGCTCCTGCAAGGCCCTGAGCAGCTCGACATAGGCGGGTACGAGCCTGTGGAGCACCTCGCTGACCTCACCTTCCACCCGCGCCAAGCGCAGCAATGTGATTGGACCGAGCACGATCGGAACTGCGCGCTCGGCCAGCAGTGCTTGGGCTCGATCAACCGTCGCCAGGTAATCGTCGGCGCGCAGCCGGGGCTGGTCGGCGGCGTTGATCTCGGGGACCAGGTAGTGATAGTTTGTGTCGAACCACTTGGTGAGCTCGAGCGCGGGGATGCCCTCGGCGCCCCGCGCCATGGTGAAGTACTGGTCGAGGCCTTGTAAGCCTCGGAAGCGCTCGGGGATCAAATCGAAGCGCACCGCCCAGTCCAGGACATGATCATACAGGGTGGCGTCACCGACGCCGATAAGGTCAATGCCGGCCTCCAACTGGGATCTCCAACCGTGTTCTTCGATCTCCTGCAGCGTCTGGGTAAGGGTCTCAGGGTCGCTTTTCCCCTTCCAAAAGGCCTCCTGCGCGCGCTTAATCTCGCGCCGGGGGCCGATGCGCGGGTAGCCAAGTGTCTGTGTTTTCACGTCCGTCATCCTTCGCTCCTGACCAAGTTGGTGAATTCGGCGCAACCTCAGGGCGGAATGGCACGGCCCGAGGCCGAACGTAATCGGCCACAAAAAAGGTCTCTTCTGGAAGAAGAGACCTGAGCTTCGAACATCTCATCGCTCATCTTCCAGAAGCGCCGCGGCGAAGCCGCTCCTTCTGCCGGAATTGGCACCTTCCGCCGTCGCGGGGGTTGCCGAGGTTTCGCGGGGCCGGTCCCTCCACCTCTCTGGATGAGTCCCGGCGGCTCAACCGCCGGGTTCTTCATTTGTAAAGGCGAGTGTACCATGGCGAGTCCAGCGCGTCAACGCGCGCACGTCCTTGCGGACGCGCTCGCCGGCGAGCTTGAGCGCTGTTCGGCGGAGATCGAGGTGCGGCGCACCGCATCCGTTCTTGCAAGGCGGATCCGGGCCGAGAATGGGATGCGGAAAGGAGTGAACATTCTTGAGGCTGATGTATAATCCGGCCCCTTGGACACCCCATTTCATTCGCGATAATGTGTGGAGCCATTCTGGGAGGGGAAAGGGGGTCATTTTTGCTGGGCGCCATCACCGGGGATGTGATCGGATCTGTGTACGAGGTGCGCCCGATCAAAAGTAAGGACTTTCCGCTTTTTCAGTCCGAATCGACCTTCACCGACGACACTGTGCTCACGGTGGCGGTGGCCCAGGCGATCCTTGAGGGGCGCGCCTACGCTGAAGTGCTGCGGGAGGTCGGCCGCCGCTATCCGCGGGCCGGGTACGGGGGCTGGTTCCGGCGGTGGTTGGAGAAGGACGAGGCCGAGTCCTACGGCAGCTGGGGCAACGGATCGGCGATGCGGGTGAGTCCGGTGGGGTGGGCATTTGAGGATCCGCTGCGCGTCCTTGAGGAAGCCAACGCCTCGGCGGCGATCACCCATGATCATCCGGAGGGAATCAAGGGCGCGCAGGCCGTCGCGCTGGCCGTATTCGGCGTCCGTTCGGGGTGGGGCCGATCCCGGCTCCGGGATGAAATTTCATCCCGCTTCGAATACGACCTCGATCAATCCGTCGCCGAGATCAGACCCGGGTATTCATTCGACGTGTCCTGTATGGGCACGGTGCCGCCGGCGATCGTCTGTTACCTTGAATCAGAAAACTTTGTGGACGCGGTGCGCAACGCCGTATCCCTCGGCGGGGACAGCGACACGCTGGCCTGTATCAGCGGTGCTATCGCCGAAGCGGGCTACCGCGGGGTCCCAGGCGAAGTGCGGGCGCAAGTGGAGGCCAGGCTTCCCCAGGATCTGATGAAGGTGGTTGCCGCCTTTCAGGAGAGATACATGTAAGCGCTCGCTTCAGGGCAGGGCTCCATTCCAACCGGGGGGAACGACTACCCCTCAGGTTGAGGGCATTCGAGCCTACCTGGGCTATGCTCCGGCGGGATCGGACGACCGCGAATCGGCCTGACGGCTGGGCCGGGCTGGGTCCTCGGGCGAGGTCCGGAGCGCCGGCGAGCCGACGGGCCGGCCCGGGACAAACTGACCCGGCCGTGGATCGGGACAGCCGGCCTTAGGGAGCGTGCCGAAGACGACGTCCCAGAGGCGGGTGGAGACGCCAAAGCGCATGAAGTCGCAGGCGCCGTGATGCCGAAGATGATGTTTGCGGATGGCGGAGATCAGCCCTTGGTCGGCCGTCGCGTGATGCATCTGGTAGTGCAGTAGGTCGTAGACCAGGTAGCCGGCCACCATTCCGGCGAACAGCGGATTGAACCAGTGCCCGGCCTGGAGGACGACGACCACGACCAAGTGCAGCGCCCCGTAAAAGACGAATGACATCGGTAGGCTGATCGCCGGAGGCATCACCAGGCGGGTTCGGCACATCGGCTGGGCATGGTGCACGCCGTGCATGACGAAGAACATTTGCTTCAGCCGCTCGGTCTTCGGATGATAGTGGAAGATGAAGCGGTGCAGAACGTATTCGACGAAGGTCCAAGCCAGCCAGCCCAAGAATATCCCCAGCGGAATGTACAGGTAGCCGTGCTGTCGGCCATCGATGAGGATGGACGCCCCGACGAAGTAGACGAACACGGGGCCCCAAATGGCCAAGACCAGCTTCGGGCTGATGTGGCTGAAGAACTCCAATAAGTCAGAACGAAACAGACGAATGGGCTCGTCGGAAGCCCTTGATGGTTGGACGCTCATCCCTCCTCCCAGGATCATGTGCGTATATCATACAAATTCTACCTTCTGAGGGCCGATCGTCCAAATCGGGAATCTGGGCGGTCTTGAATATCTGGCCGAACGTCCGGGCGACCGCGCCCTCCGCTTCATCGACCTGAGGCCCCGTCGGCGAAACGCGAGGCCGCGCTGGAGGGCATCAAAAACGGCGGACCCCGCGTCGGATCACATCGACCGCAACAGCTTGCGGAGGGGCCTGGAAACTGTCGCTGGGGCCCAGTATGCTCGCCGGACGGACTCTTCCACTCGGGAAGAATGGTTGCGAATCCAAGGGACGTGGGGCGCCATTTCCGCGGGCGACCGGGTGACCCTGTGTCGTGAATGGAGCGCTTGGAAGCCGACTGGGCGGCTCTCCCGCCCGCCGCTCGGCCGCGGGATCCCGACCGGGATTTGCATGAAGCGACCGGCGTGGGTCCGATCAGTCGGAAGCCGCCGAAGCCGGCCGGGCTTGGGGAGCGGGATCGGGTGAGGTGAACGCGTGGCGCCGGGCTCTCAGGACGAAGGCGGAAACCATCATACCCACCAGAGCGACGAGCCCCGCCATCGCCGCCCGCAGCTTGTTTTGAAGGCGTGTAAGCTGGGCCTCCATCGAGTCCAGCCGCTGTGACTGTTCGCCGAGGGCCTGGCCAGTCGTGCGGTCGTGCTCCGCCAGTTCGGTGGAAACCTCCCGCCCGGTTGCTGTGGTCCCCATTGCGGCCGGAGCAGGGTTGCCGACGATGAGCACGCCGGCCATGCCGTGTCCCTCCGGTGCGCCGTGAGGCTTGCAGAAAACGGTCACAATTCCCGGCCCGCCCAACTCGATTTCGGCCGCTTCTCCCGGAGCGAGCAGCCCGGTATCGAAGGTGCCGTCGGCCGCCGTGAGCGAGTGAGCATGTTGGCCCTCGTTCGTAACCACAAGGGTGGATCCTGCCGCCGCGAAATGGGCGACGCCGTCGATGCAGTAATCCCGCAAGTCCAAGTTCGAACCGGAGGAGATGGGTGCGCAAGGACCCGAACCCCCGGCGCCTCCTCCACCACCGGCTTGCGCCGGGCCCGGGTTGATCACCACCATGGCGGCAGTGAAAAGCACGATTGGGATCGTCCGCCTCATCTGGACCTCCTTGGCCGATCGTTGCCGTGTTGATCGATTGCGCTTCACCCTATGTACACCGCTCACGGCGTAAGGGTTCCGACGATTCGAGGCGGGCGGGTGGAGGGAGCGCTCTGCTAGAATGGCGGCGATGGGCACTCTGTATCTGGTCGCGACCCCGATTGGCAATCTGGAGGACATCACCTACCGGGCCGTGAGGACGCTGACCGAAGTCGATTTGGTCGCGGCGGAAGACACCCGACATTCTCGCAAGCTGCTGCAGCATTATGATGTGCAGGCGTCGCTGGTCAGCTACCACGAGCACAACAAGGCCGCCCGGCTGGACGAGCTCCTGGGCGCGCTCGAAAGCGGAGATGTGGCATTAATTACCGACGCCGGCACGCCGGGGCTGTCCGATCCCGGTTACGACTTGGTGCGCGCGGCCTGGTCGGCCGGTCATCGGGTCAGTCCGATCCCGGGCCCCGCCGCGCCGATCGCGGCGCTGGTGTCCTCCGGGCTGCCGACCGATCGTTTTCTGTACCTGGGCTATCTGCCACGTCGGAAGAAGGAGCGCGGGCGGTTGCTCGAATCACGGGCCCGCGATCCGTGGACGCTGATCGCCTTTGAAGTGCCCCACCGGTTGCAGGATGCGCTGCAGGATATCGAGCGCGTCCTGGGTTCGGAGCGACAGGCGGCGGTCTGCCGTGAGCTGACCAAGGTTCATGAAGAGATCCTGCGCGGAACGGTGGGTGATCTGAGAAGGCGGTTCGATGAGGTCGAGGCTCGAGGCGAAGTCACGATCGTGATCTCCGGAGCCGCCGAGGAGGAGAGCCGCTGGGATGAAGCCACGGTCCGAGCCGCGGTGGCCGAGCGGTTGGCAAACGGTGAGCCGCCCTCGACGGTAGCGCGTGAAGTGGCCCGGCTCGCGGGTTGGAAACGCCGCCGAGTTTATGAAATGACGCTGGAGGACACATGAATCTTGACGATCTTGAACGCTTTGAAGCCCTGGACGCCGAGGGCATGTTGGGCTCCATTGATGGCCTTCCGGACCAGCTAGCCGAGGCCTGGAGTCTGGGGGCGGTTCAGCCGCTTCCCGAGGCCGATGGAATCCACCAGGTGATCATCGCAGGTATGGGGGGGTCAGCGATCGGGGCCGATCTGCTGGCCTCCTATGCCGCACCACAGGCCGGGGTTCCCATCCAGGTGTGGCGAAATTACGATCTGCCGGCCTACGTTTCCGGCCCTGAGACTTTGGTCGTGGCCTCGTCACACTCGGGAAACACCGAGGAGACGCTGTCCGCGTTCGAACGCGCGGTCGGGGCCGGTGCCAGGGTCGTGGCCGTGACGACTGGCGGTCAGCTGGCCGACCGGGCCGAGGAGGTCGGGGCGACGCTCTGGCGCTTCGAGCACGACGGGCAGCCACGGGCGGCGGTTGGCTACTCGTTCGGCCTGCTGCTTTCACTGACGGCCCGGTTGGGCCTGATGCCCGATCAGGAGGAGTCCCTTGGGGACGCGGTTGAGGAGATGAAGCGCCAGCAGAAGAAGCTGACCGCGGATTCGCCGGTGGCGCAGAATCCGGCCAAACGCATGGCCGGCCAATTCGTCGAACGCTGGCCGAC
>CAZFCJ010000111.1:0-10653 GCA_964517315.1 uncultured Anaerolineaceae bacterium
GGGAAACCGATTATGAGATGGCTCCGCTCGCACCTCCCCTCCCCCATCGCCTTGCCCTCTAAAGAGGATCTGCGATGGCGAAGGCAGCATACGGTGACCGGCGCAATGGGTCCGGCACGGATAGAAGTTGGTTCAAGGTGAAAAGTAAACCTGAAAAAAAGCGGCCTTACATCCGAGACTTGCTCAGGGAGCCAGACTAAGGTTTAGCTGAGGGGAAAACCAGCGGAAGGGGAGACGGAGCGGGCGAGATAGCGGAACCGAGGGTTCAGGGCGGCAAGTCCCCGGGACTTGACAAATCGATCATCATAGAAGTGGTAATCCTGAGAGCAGGGCCTCAGATCGTCGGGCTACCCTTCTGAGGGTGGCCTGGAGATTTTCGGGTGTTTGGAGCCTCAAATTGTGGTTCCCCGGGATTATAGTCCAGCTTCAGCTAAACTACCAGAAAAGATAGTGCTTGCGCCAAGACATCGCTACCAAGTATTCGGGCCATTGTGACGGGCGGCTGATCAAAACACAGCTGATGCGTCTGAAGGATGAGACAGTGCGGGTCAAGATCCAAGCTCCAACCGCTTCAAAATTGCCACCTACGCGGTGCACGTGGTGATCCTCAACTTGACAATGTGCCGCTTGTTTTGACCTGGACTGCTTACGCGTGCACAGAATGTGCTCGACCTCGGCGAAAGATTTCCACGGACCTACGGGGGAATCGGATCCAGGAAAAGCCTCCGGCTAGCCTTTTCCGCGAGCCACAGCGTATGGAAGCACCATCTACCGGTACAGCTCATCAGATTAGTGTCACCAGACCCATCCTGGGAGGATATCTGCTGGCCGAGGAGCGTTTCGAGCTCGTCATCCATTCCAAACAGCACGTTGAAGCCCCAGAGTCAGCACCAGTGGTCAAGGAACCAAGGGCGCTGCGTCGCAATGCGACCAGATCCTGCCGATCAGGGATCTTGCTCTTGTTTGGGTGAATTGGCGCAGGGGAACGTGGAGACTCGTTTGTTTCTTGTTGGAGCAAGTAGTTTAGTACCGCTATACTGATAGCAAGGTCAATCGCCCCACATTCTCCCTCTCATTGCAATGAATCTGGTTGGTTACCCGGGAAGCGACCATGCTCGAAGCTTGGCTGCTGGACACATACGACATCCGCCTGGACGGGAACCCGGTTGAAATCTCCTCGCGGGCCCCCAGGACCCTGCTCGCATACCTGATTCTGAATCCTGATTCGGCCCACCCCAGGGACAAACTGGCGGGTATCTTGTGGCCCAAGTCGGAGGAAAGCAACGCCCGCAGCAATCTGCGCCACGCGCTGTGGCGCCTGCGCAAGGAGATTGGGGACTCCCACCTGGTCTCCGATCGAAACACGATCGGGCTGGCCCCCGATTCCGATCTGTGGACCGACGTGATGACACTGCAGCGCGAGCTGGACGACCAGCCCAATGCGGACGAGATGGTAGACGTGATCTCGGTCTACCGGGGCGAGCTGCTGCCGGGGTTTTACGAGGACTGGGTGGTACTGGAGCGGGAACGGCTCCAGGCCGTCTACGAGCGCCGTATGCAGACCGCACTTTACCTTCTGACGGAAGAGGAGCGCTGGGAAGAGGTCCTCAAATGGGGGGAGCGGTGGATCGCATTCGGACACGTTCCCGAACCAGGGTACCGCGCCCTGATGACCGCCCACGATGCCCTCGGCGACACGAGTGCGGTGGCTGAGGTCTGGCAGCGCTGCGTGCAGGCCCTGGACGAGGAGATCGGCGTAAGCCCCTCCGAAGAATCCCGCCACCTATACAAAGAATTGACAGCCGAAGAGGCCGTTCCATCGACATCCTCGCCGTCGACCGCGGAGGCCCCGCCTGAGCCGCCGCCGTTTCTTCAGGATCAGCCCGAGGCAGAACGGGACGAGCGGCTATTCGTGGGCCGAGAGCGGGCACTAGCCTGGCTGGAGTCCCACCTTCGCCATGCGCTCGATGACGAAGCACGGATCGCCTTCGTGACCGGGGGGCCGGGCCGCGGCAAAACCGCCCTGCTGCGGGCCTTCGCCAAACGCGCTCGCGAGTTCGAGCCTTCGCTGCTGATCGCCACCGGCACCTGCAACGCGTACAGCGGGTCAGGCGACCCGTACCTGCCCTTCCGCGAAATCCTGACCGCACTCACAGGCGACCCCGAGCGGCCCTGGGCGGCGGGGCACCTCACGCTGGAGCAAGCCCGGCGTCTCTGGGAGACGGCCCCGCGGGCCACTGAAACCCTGCTCGAGACCAGCCCGGGCCTGATTGGGACGGTGCTGGCCGGAGAAGCGCTGCTCCGCCGGGCGACATCACAAGCCCCGCCGGAAGCGAGCTGGCCCCTAAAACTGGAACAGACGGTGCAGCGCCAGTGGGCCGCCCATGCCTCGGCCCAGCCGAGACAGGTGCACATCCTGGACCTGGTCCGGCAGTTCCTGCACGCGCTGGCAGCAGAGGTGCCCCTCTTGCTGATTATCGACGATCTCCAGTGGGCCGACAGGACCTCGACCGATCTGCTGTTTCACCTCGGCCGGCACCTGAACGACCGGCCCCTGATGATCGTCGGCGCCTATCGCCCCGAGGAGCTTTCGGCGCCGCCGGGCGGCCAGCCTCACCCGCTGCAAGGGATGATCAACGAGCTGAGGCGGTCACACGGTGACATCACCCTCGACCTCACCGAAGAGGACCGGCTCGAAGGCCGGGCCTTCATCGAAGGATGGCTCGACAGCGAATCCAACCAGCTGGGCCCTGCGTTCCGGGAGGCCCTGCACCGCCACACCGGCGGGCACCCGCTGTTCAGCATCGAGCTGCTGCGGACAATGCAGGCCCGCGGGGAGCTGATTCAGGACGAAGAGGGCCGCTGGGTCCCGTCGGAGGATCTCAACTGGGAGCGGATGCCGGCCCGGGTGGAGGCCGTGATCGAAAAGCGCGTCAGGCGACTGCCGGCCGAACTTCGCGGTATGCTGTCCAGCGCCAGCGTCGAGGGGGAGGAGTTCACCGTGCGCGTGCTGGCCCGGCTGGAGGACCTCAATGAACGCACCGTGCTGCGGCGGCTCTCCCGCGACCTGGAGCAAGAGCACCGCCTAGTGCGGTCCCACGGCCAAGTCAAAACCCCTCACGGCCGTCTGCCGCAGTATCGCTTCACACACCACTTGTTCCAGCGCTACCTCTACGACCAGTTGAGCGCGGCCGAACGGCGCCTGCTGCACGCCGAGGTCGGGCGCATCTTGGAGGAGCTGTACCAAGAAGATAGAGGACAGATCGCAGCCCAGCTCGCCTATCACTTTGAGCGAGCAGGCGACCAGAACAAGGCGCGAACGTATTATGCTGAGGCCGGCTTCCAGGCCGCGGATTCCTACGCGCACCAGGAGGCCAGAGAGCACCTGCTCGCAGCCCTGGATCTGAATCCCTCCAGGCAGGAGCGCGCCGACCTGCTTGCCAGGCTGGGTGTCGTAATTGGCCTCGAGGGCAGGCACAAAGAATCAATTGAGACCGTAGAGCGGGCGGCCTCGATCTACCTCGAGATGAGAGATTTTGCCCGAGTCGCCTGGTGCTATGCATGGATGGCGCGGTTCGCTTGGTTCACCGGACACTCGCCTCGCCAGCTTCACATTGCGCAGCAAGGCGTGGAGGCGCTGCGCGACGCACCGGAAAGCGCGGAGGTGGCCGACCTGATGCACGAAGCCGCGCGGGCCTACTACTTCAACGGCGACCTAGACCAGGCCGCAGCCTTCTGTGATCGGGCGCTGGACATGGCCGAACGGATCGGCGCGGTTGCTGCCGAAGCCGAGGCACTGAACACCCGTGCGCTCGTCATCGCGAACGATCGTGAGCGTATCGGCGAGGCAATAGATCTCATGCGGCGCTCGCTAGAACTGTCGCGCTCTCACCAGCTGCCGCACGAAGAGGTTCGCGCCCGCAACAACCTCGGCATCTTTCTTGAGACATTCCACGGGGAACTTGAGGCCGGGCGCGAGCACCTGCTGCAATCAACCGAGATAGTGCGTGAGATGGGCTATCCCGGGAAGGTCGTGTTCCACGGCGCGGGAGCCGCCAGCTACGCCATACAGCAGGGAGACCTGGAACAGGCCGACAATGAGCTGGAACAAATACGCCAGCGGGCGGCAGAGCTGTCGCCCACGAGCTATCCAACCTACGTCCTTACCAGCGTTGAATTAAAGCTGGCCCACGCCCGGGGGGCGTTGGAGGAAGCCCTGGCGGGCATGAGCAGACTGCTGGGCGAGGCTCGCGAGCAGGAGAATTTGAGCTTGATCCGAGGAACCGCGATCGACATGGCAGAGATTCTGATCCAACAGGACAGGCTCGAGGAGGCCGGCCGCTATCTCGATGAAGCGATCAACATCATCGATCGGGGGGTGGGCCCCGCAGGCCGCGCCAGGGCCCTCAAGACCCTCATCCGGGCCCGCAAGGGCGAACCTGAGGCGGCGCAAGAACTGCTTAAGGGAAACAGAAGCGCAGTGCACGCGGACCACGCGGGCCTGCCACTCGTTCACGTCCTGCGGGCGGAAGCCCACCTGGCTGCGGCCCGAGCGGAGTGGGACCGGGCATGGGCGAAGTTCGACGCAGCTATCGGCCTTCTGCAGGAGATGGGAGGACGGCTGTGGGAAGCTCGCGTCCTGCGCGAATGGGCGAGGCTGCGCCTTGAACGCGGACAGGAAGAAGATCTTCGAGAAGGTCAACGCCTGCTGGAGCGAACCCGGGAGCTGTTTGAAGCAATGGGCGCGAGCAACTACGTTGAAGCGGTCGACGAGCAGCTCGCGGAGCTGGAGCAGACCGAGGACTGACCCTTCTACACTCGAGCCCGGCTCACCTGCCGTTGCGCAGCTCGTGGATGGCCCACCGGATTTCCTCTTCGCTGTCCATCACAAACGGACTGTAGGAGAAGATCGGCTCGTTGAACGGCTTGCCGGAACCGATCCCCCAAACCATTATAGGCAAAGCCGCAACGATCCAAACCGTCTTCGCGCTCACCAGCCGATTGGCCTGGTTGTACGTGTAGCTCCACGCCCCGTCGGAGAGTAAGTTCCCCTTGGCTGTTTGGCGTCCCACGTGTTGCTGACCCTATTCAACTCAATGCCTCTGACCTTCGGACATGACTTTGGTCATTTTCGGCTACCTTGCATCCAGACGCCATCTAGTCGGCATCTAACACAGGCTTGAACCCGCTTTCGGCTTGTTCATTCCAATGGAGCGTCTGGACAGCTGTGCACTCGCAAGGAATGTGAACAGAAGTCCAAAAGGAGGCCCTCGACGCTGTGCTGGATGAAGATTGAAACGGGCTTCAAGGACCTCAAGAGTTTACCGTCCATCTAATGCGACTTACGATTTTCTAGGATCACAGGGCTGGGGACGCGTTCAGGAATTCAACCTGTGATCCGCCGGTTTCGCGTTGCAATCCTAAACACTATACGTTGGAAAGAAAAAAGGCACCCTTTCGGGTGCCTTTAGGTAGCGGGGGCCGGATTCTCGTCCCGCTTCACTATGCTCGCGGGACCTGCGGCCGGCGACCTTCAGGTTATGAGATGGCTCCGCTCGCACCTCCCCTCCCCCATCGCCTTGTGGCGAAGGCAGCATACGGTGACCGGCGCAATGGGTCCGGCACGGATAGAAGTTGGTTCAAGGTGAAAAGTAAACCTGAAAAAAAGCGGCCTTACATCCGAGACTTGCTCAGGGAGCCAGACTAAGGTTTAGCTGAGGGGAAAACCAGCGGAAGGGGAGACGGAGCGGGCGAGATAGCGGAACCGAGGGTTCAGGGCGGCAAGTCCCCGGGACTTGACAAATCGATCATCATAGAAGATGGATATGTGACGACGTCCTGGATCGCGGTCGGCTCGACGCGAGGGTGTGGAGAGGCATCGCCCTCAAACGCTGAGAACCAGCCATGTATGGCTGGATTGGCGCCTTGAACTCTTTGTGGGAGAACGCTGCGATCGGCGTTCGAATGGCTCGGACGGTCAGCGCTCAACGTTGTTCCTGGCGGGCCACATTGTCAAGGCGATTCATCCGCCCTTTTAACGTCATTCTGAGGAGCCGCAGGCGACGAAGGATCTCCAAGCCAGGGCGACGCGTGGGGCGGCAGCCGGAGAGTCAAGAAGGCTCCGAGCGACGGCGACATATCACCCGCGTATTGCGCCGCTCAGAGAGCTGCGCCCGGAGGTCCTTCGGCCTCATGGAAGGGCCGTCTCTGTGAGCCCGCGATACGGTCCCGGGTTGACGTTTGAAAAGTGGCCAACGGCCAGCCGCCGTCCGGACCCCCATGCCGGCCACGTCCCGGTTCACGAACGCCGCGCCGGGGCCTCGACCATCGGAAACGGCTGCAGCAGGTCGCGATCCAATTCGTCCAGTCCCTCGGGCCCGACTTCGGCCAGGGACTGTCGGAGGCGTTCGACGCTCTCGCGTAAGCGGCTTACATCCACGCCCTTACAGATTGGGGGCAGCGGGTCCAGCCATTGACGAACCCGAAGCAGCATCTTCGTTGCGCCCCGGTAGTTGCCGCGTTGGATGTGTAGATAAGCCACCGTCACCTGCAGCAGGGCGCGGTACAGGTAACCGTACTCGTCCTCCTCATCCATCCACGCGTGCTCGAGCTCCTCGTGGGCTTCGAAGTACTCACCCTCGTTGTGCAAATCGATGCCGTGTTGGGCTTGGGCCGAAAGGTCGCCGCGGCAGGCATCCGCCAGAGCGGCTGGATCCACCCGCCGGGCGTGTTCCTCGACCAGCTCAGGGAGGCGAGCCTGCAGTTCACCCCGGCTGACGACCGCGTCGGCGTCCTTGCGGGCCTCGTCGAGCAAGCGCTTGTCCACGTGCGGACCAAACGCCACGATGGGTATGCGCCGGGTGGCCGATGAGGTCTTCATCGTGTGAAGCCAGCGCCTCCAGGGGAGTCGTTCGGTGGTGAGGTCCAAGATCAGAAGCGCCGGTCTCCTTTGGGACAGGGCCCGCACGAATTCGGCGTCGGCCCCCTCCAGCGGCTCGGTAAGTGGAATGGGGCGAGACTCAGCTTCCCCTTCAGCGCCGAGATCGGCGGGCCGCTCGACGATTTCCACCTCGAAGTCCAGAGTGCGCAAGGCGTCCTGGAGGTGGGTCGAGGCCCACAGATCCTCGCTCAGAACAAGAACGAAGGGGCGTTCCAAGCGCTCGTCGGATGCGGGCTCTCCGGTTGGGCTCATCCGAGGATTTCGTCCACCGCGTTGGAAAGCTCTCGCAGATTGGTGACTTGGAAAACTGCGTCCGCCTGCGCCGCATAGGCCGGCATGTCGCTGTCACCTGATCCCCATCGAGAAGGCGGTTCTGGGTTGAACCAAACGACACGGTGGGCGCGCCGCGAGAGCCACTCGATGAGGTCTGTGCGGGGGTCGTTGTAGTTGTTGCGTCCGTCGCCGCACATCACGATCGTGGTTTTCCGATCCACGGCGCCAGGAAATTGGTCGACAAACTGCTGCAGACTGCGTCCCAGGTCGGTGTTGTAATGGCCTGGCGGCATGCGGCGCAGGACTTCGGGGACGGCCTGTTCCGGCCTGCCGCCTGAAAGGTCGGTGCTGATCTCTTCGATGTGGTCGATGAAGGCGAAGCTTCTTGTACGTCCAATTTGGGCGTGAATTTGGTACATCAAGAGCAGCAGGAAGGACACCACGGGTCGCATGGAGGTGGACACGTCGCAGATGAGCGTGAAGCGGGCCTTGCGGCGGCGCACGCGGTGGATGAGTTCGAACGGTACGCTGTCGGTGCGCAGGCTGGCTCGTAGTGTAGCCTTGGCGTCCAGCCGTCGACCCTTGCCGCGTTTCTGACGCAGCGCAAGCCGGGTCCGGAGTCGCGCCGCAAGGCGGGTGACCTCCCGCCGGAGCGCCTCGGCCTCACGCGGGCTCAACCTGTGGAATGGCAGATCCATGATGCGAGGCGAGTACGGTTCCCTCGGACGCTCATCGGCCCTCCGTTCGGCCATCTCGAATCCAGCAAAGTGCTCGACCTGTTCGTTAAGGGCGTCGTAGTTGATCCCCAGCTGCTCGGCAAGCGATTCCAGGTCCTTGGGATTCATACCCAGCTCGGCCAGCGCTTCGAGCAGAGCTCGGATTTCGTGCAGGAGCTGGATGAGCCCAAGCTGCTGCTTCATGTGTCGCGAATGTCTGCGCTGATCTTGGCCGCCGCCGGGTTGGAACATCCCCGCTCGCTGCGAGGCGGACTCGAGCTCCTCCTGGTCGAAATGCTGGCCCTCCAGAGCCCGCTCCAACAGCTCGCGCAGCTCCTGCGCCATGGCTTGGAGCGCTTGCTCGAGCTGGTCTTGTGACTGCTGAGAAAGACCTTCCCCGGCCGGGGAAGTCGGCGGAGTTCCCGTTCCGAAGTACAGAGGGAAAAGTTCCTCGAACACTTCGTGGTCGCCGTGTTCCTTGACCAGAGTTGCCTTCAGGGCGGTGCGGAAGCGGTCGTGATCCAGAACGCCGATGGCCCGGGCGGCGGCGAAGGCGTCCTGGCTTTCAGCCAGCGAGACTCGTACTCCGGCGCCGCGCAATCCAGCCACAAACCGCACCATGCGCTCATCCATTCCGACTCGGCGATCCTCCCGCCCTCGGTGCGTTGGGCCCACTGTAGGGCGGTCCGCTGTCGTCCAGAGCCTGCGCAGGTCTTCGCCTCAAGGCGCGTCTGGCCCGCTCGACGTCCTGTTCGTACTTCAGGAGCACGGTCAGGGTGTTCTCCAGGGTTTCTCGATCGATCGAATCCGCGTTCAGGTGAACCAGAGCCCGGGCCCAGTCCAAAGTTTCGCTGACCCCCGGGTTTTTGCGCAAGTCCAAGTCTCGCAAGCGGTGCACCAACTCCACCGCCTGGCGGGCGACATCCTCCTTGAGTTCTGGAACGCGGAGGCGCACGATGTCGAGTTCGTCTTCGACCGTCGGGTAGCCGATGAACAAATACAGGCAGCGCCGCTTGAGCGCCTCGGCCAACTCGCGGGTGTTGTTGCTTGTCAGCACGACCATCGGCCGTTGCTCCGCGGATAGGGTACCGATCTCGGGCACGGTCACCTGGAAGTCGCTCAGCACCTCAAGCAGAAACGCCTCGAACTCGGCGTCGGCACGGTCGATCTCGTCGATCAGGAGCAGTGAAGGCTCATCGGCGAGAATCGCCTTGAGCAGCGGGCGGGCGAGGAGGAATCGCATCGAGAAGAACGCGTCCTCCTCTTCGGCGATCCGATCCGCCGCGGCGGACAACGAGGGCGCGTCGGCCAGCAGATCGTTCAGCTTGTCACGCAGGAGCTGCGTGTACAGCATTTGCTTGGCGTATTCCCATTCGTACAGCGCTTTGGTCTCATCCAGGCCCTCGTAGCATTGAAGCCGGATGAGTTGGCGGCCGGTCGCTCCCGCCCAGGCCTTTGCCAGCTCGGTCTTCCCGACTCCCGCGGGGCCCTCCGCAAGGATGGGCTTCTCGAGCTGCTGGGCCAGGTAAATCACCGTCGTGATCTCCGAACTGGCGATGTATTCTTGCTCTCTCAGTCGCTCGGCGATCTGGGCTGGGTCCTTCACTGAATTCGTCTCCATACCATGATCTTAAAGGATCGCAGCGTTAATGGTCCAGGTGATTCTGTGTGGGCCTCATGAGCGTTGGAGTAGGGTGTGTGCAGCGTGCTTACCACCTCAGGCCCGCAACGCCGACCAGATGAGCAGCGCCCAACCGACCAGGAAAGCCGCCCCACCGAACGGGGTCACGGCCCCCCATCTGCGCGCCCCGGTCAGCACGAGGACATAAAGGCTTCCGGAAAAGAGGAACAGCCCGACGATGAACGCGTAGCCGGCGAACGCCGCGGCGCCGCCAAATCGAGCCACGGACCATGCCGTAACCAGCAGCGCGAGGGCATGGTACATGTGGTACCTGACGGCAGTGTGATAGGTGGATTCAAGCTCTGGGTGCGCCTGGAAGTAATCCCGGAGTGTATGAGCGCCGAACGCTCCCAGTGCGACGGCGAGCAGTGCCGCAACCGCTCCGACAATGAAGAAGCTTCGCTCCATCCGTTCTCGACCAACTCTCCAACTGGCGTGCTGGCTAGGGCCGCCATTCTAGCACATCGGGCGCACGCGGGAGGGAGGACTTGCGCCAAGGGATCGTTACCAGGTGTTCGGGCGTTTGTTAAGATCAGCCGGCGCTCCTTTGGTAGAAGAGTTGTGGACCCAACTCAACCAAGAGGAGCACCGTCCATGGCGCAATCCCCATAGGATGCTGGGGCAATTGTGGCCTACTGGGAAGTATATCGGAGGAAGAAAGTCGAAGCCCGTCGACGCATAATCCTGCAGAACCGGGGTAAGTGATGCCGGCCGCGATCCCAATGATCGTGGGGTTCCGGGCGACGCATGGGCTACAGCATCACCAGCGATATTCCCCTTCCAGCGCGGCCCTGACCCTTGATGGGTGATGCCCCCCTGCCTCAGAGGCGAGGCAGTTCAATCTGCTGTTGTTTCTGGTACTTCCCCTTCTTGTCCGCATAGGAGGAATCGCACAACTCGTCCGCCTCAAAGAACAGAACCTGGGCGATTCCTTCGTTGGCGTAGATGCGCGCAGGAAGTGGCGTGGTGTTGGAGATCTCGAGCGTCACGTAGCCCTCCCACTCCGGCTCGAAGGGCGTGACGTTGACGATAATGCCGCAGCG
>CAZFCJ010000112.1:0-10531 GCA_964517315.1 uncultured Anaerolineaceae bacterium
AAGGACGCAAATGAACATCGACCCTCCACCCAACGAACCTAACGTCCTGAGCCTGCTGAAGGACGCGGACGCACCTCAACCCTCAACCAAACGAACCTAACGTCCTGAGCCTGTCGAAGGACGCAAATGCGCGTCGACCCTCAGCCTCCCTGGCCGCTCCCAACCGCACAACTCACCGACTGTGATAGAGTCGGCGCAGGACATTTCGCGCGCACGACGAACAGGATCCATATGAGCAACGGCAAACCAACCCGCGTCCGCTTCGCGCCCTCCCCGACCGGCCGCTTTCACATCGGCGGCGCCCGCACCGCCCTCTACAACTACGTCCTCGCCCGCCAGACCGGCGGGACCTTCATCCTGCGCATCGAAGATACGGATGTGAAGCGCTTTGACCCCCAGGCCGAGCCCCAGCTGAAGGAGAGCTTGCGCTGGCTCGGCCTCGAGTGGGACGAAGGACCGGACGTGGGAGGCCCCCACGCTCCCTACCACCAGTCCGAACGGCTCGACCTTTACCGCCGACGGGCGCGGGAGCTGCTGGACAAGGGGGACGCCTACTACTGCTTTTGTTCTCCAGAGCGGCTGGCGCGCGTCCGGCGGCAGCAGCAGAAGGCGAATGAGCCCCCGCGCTACGACGGATTGTGCCGCCGCCTCGACCCGGATGAGGCCCGCGATCGGGTGCAGGCGGGCGAATCGCACGTGATCCGCTTCAAGACGCCCCGGGAGGGGGAGACGACGGGCGTGGACGCGCTGCGTGGAGAGATCAATGTCGAGAACTCGACGATCGACGACTACGTTCTGGTCAAGTCGAACGGAGTGCCGGTCTACCATCTGGCGGCCCTGGTCGACGACCATGAGATGGAGATCACTCACGTACTGCGCGGCTCCGAGTGGCTGCCCACGTTTCCTCTCCATGTGCTGATCTACGAGGCGTTCGGCTGGCATCAGCCCGAATGGATCCATTTGTCTGTGTTTCTGAACCCCAGCGGCAAGGGCAAGTTGAGCAAGCGCAAATCCGAGGCCGCTCAGGACGCGCAGGCCGTCTACGTTCTCGATATGCGCGACCTGGGCTATTTGCCCGAGGCGGTCAACAACTGGATGGCGCTGATGGGTTGGTCCTACGACGACAAAACCGAGGACTTCCCGATGGATGAGCTGATCGATAAGTTCTCCATTGACAAACTCAACCCGAGCCCGGCGGCCGTCAACTTCGGCAAGCTGGACCATTTCAACGGCAAGTTCATCCGCCGGCTCTCGACCGAAGACCTGACCGGCCGGCTGCTGCCGTTCTTCGACCGGGCCGGTATCGACGCCGACCGCGACCTGCTGTTGGAAATCACACCGATCATTCAGGAACGCATCCGCACGCTCGATGAGGCGGTCGATATGGCCGGCTTCTTCTTCACCGAGGACGTCGATCCTGAGCCCGAGCAGCTGATCGGCAAGAAGATGAACGCGGCCGAATCCGCCGAGGCCTGCCGCGCCGCCTACCACGTCGTCGGGGAGCTTCCCGAGCTCGAGGTCGAGCCGCTCGAGGCGGCATTGCGGGAAAAGGCCGATCAGCTCGGGCTTTCCGCCGGCCAGTTCTTCGGCATCCTTCGTATGGCCGTCACCGGCCAACGGGTCAGCCCACCCCTGATTGAAAGCATGGTGATCATCGGGCGTGAGAAAGTGCTCGAGCGCATCGATCAGGCGGCGCAAAAGGTGAATGTCCAGGGCGCCTAGTACGGCCCTGTGGTGGCCTTGTCATTATGCGCGTTACGCTCCCTTTTCAGGAGACCGGCTTCCCACGCCCGTCCGTAGGCGACCAACGTCCGGCGATGAGGCCGACGGTTGCCCGGGAGCCCGCAGAGCGTCGTGTGCTCGGCCTCAACCGGGCCCCGCCCAGTCGCTATGGAAAGTCCAATTCGGCCGCCATGCCCAGCAGCTTGCAGAGACCCAGCGAGCAGCGTCTCCTAGACGGCATCGCGACGGGCTGTACATGACCGACATGTGCGCGTAGGGGTGAGCCTTGTGCTCGGCCTGATGATCCAGGTGTCCGACACTTGAGAAGTACCGGACAGCCTCCGTTTCATCCCGCTGGACAGCCGATTCGCGGCTATGGTAAAATCGCAACTCGTTGGGGGTTCGTCTAGTGGTAGGACAACGGACTCTGGATCCGTAAGCCCTGGTTCGAATCCAGGACCCCCAGTTAGGGAGACTCACTAACGACTTCGGTTGTAAAGGTGCGTCTTCCGATCTGCGTCTGTGTTTGGCGACCCGGGTGCAGATGCTGGTGGCCGCACGGGAGTGGGGCCACTAGCCGTTTAAGCTGGTGGTCCCGGCCCTCTCGTTGCGGGAGTTCTGGGAACAGCTCAACGAAGCGAGAATTGCCGTGCAAACCCAAGCATCGGATAAACGCGACAAACTTCTCGGGATGGCTCGGCAGCCGCTCACCATGTGCGTATGCAGCAGCAGACTGCGTCGATATGCCCAGAGCCTCAGCAACATCCTTTACCAGAATATCTCGCTCAGAGCGAAGCTGGGGGAACCGAGGCGCCGAGCGATATGCGCCGGGCATTTCTTGTGGTTCTGAGGCCGATGGTATAATTCCGTCGTGACGCTGGATCGCTGGCGCAGTGCACTGCGACAAACCCGCCTTGGGCCGTTGGCTCGCCTGGCGGGTCTTTTTGGGGCGGAAGGCCTCGACGACTCCTTCTGGGAGCAGCTCGAAGCGGCCCTCATACAAGCCGACGCAGGCGTTCAGTCGTCGGTGGAGGTCGTCGAGGCGCTGCGCGCCCGAGCCGACGAAGAGCGCTGGGCAGGGGGTGAGCAGGTCCGCGATGGGCTGCGCCGGGAGCTGGTCGAGCGGCTGAAGGTCGACGCCGACGAGACGCTCGCTGCTCGACCGCACGTGATCCTGGTGGTCGGCGTGAACGGCTCGGGCAAGACCACGACGGCCGCACGGCTGGCCCACCGCTGGAAGTCGAGCGGCGCATCGGTCGTGCTGGCCGCCGCCGACACCTTCCGCGCCGCCGCCGCCGAGCAGCTCGGCGAATGGGCGGAGCGGATCGACGTGCCCCTGGTGCGCGGGGAGCCCGGCAGCGATCCGGGCGCAGTCGTTTACAACGCAGGCGAGACCGCGCTGGCCCGGCCGGCGGACGTTCTCATCGCCGACACCTCCGGCCGCATGCACACCTCGCACAACCTGATGGCCGAGCTGGCGAAAGTACACCGGGTCGCCGGTAAGGTGATCGACGGCGCCCCTCACGAAATTCTGCTGGTGCTCGACGCCACCACAGGTCAGAACGCGGTGAGTCAGGCGCGGTCGTTCACCGAGGCGGTGCCGATCACGGGTGTGGTGCTCGCCAAATTGGACGGCTCCGCCAAAGGTGGCGTGGTCGTGCCCATCAGCCAGGAGCTCGGACTGCCGCTGCGCTACGTCGGGCTCGGCGAGCGGGTGCAGGACTTGGCTCCGTTCGATCCACAGGCCTTCGTGGACGGACTGCTGACCGGTGTTGAGAGCGGCGCACAGCGAGCCGAGGAGGCCGAAGGCCGCTAGGCGAATGAAATTGTACGTCCAAGGAAGGGATACGTTATGCAGGACTTGATCACAGGCCTCGAAGAGGCCCAGGCGCGCATCCAGGACCTCTTGGTGCGTCTTTGACTACGAGGAACGAGTAGCAGAGCTCGAGGAGCTCGAGAAGGCCGCCGAGGACCCCAAGCTTTGGGATGATCCGGACCGGGCCCAGGGTATCATGAAACGTCTATCACGGCTGCGCTCGGAGGTCGACTCGTGGCGCGAGCTCGAGGCCCGCGCCCAGGACGCCCTCGAGCTGGCCCGGCTGGAGGATGAAGGCCTGCGAGATGAAATCGCCGCCGAGCTCGAAGCGATAGAATCCGAGCTTGAAAAGCGCGAATTTCAAGCGTTGCTATCCGGCGAGCACGACCGCGACGATGCGATCCTGGCCATCCACTCCGGCGCGGGCGGGACGGATTCGCAGGATTGGGCCCAGATGCTGCGGCGCATGTACCTGCGCTGGGCAGAGAGCAGCGGCTACGAGGCCGAAATCCTGGACGAGAGCGCGGGTGAAGAAGCGGGCATCAAAAGCGTAACGATCGCGATGAACGGTGACTACGCATATGGTTATTTGAAGGCCGAGCGTGGTGTGCACCGCCTGGTGCGCATTTCGCCCTTCGACTCCGCCAGCCGGCGTCACACGTCATTCGCCCTCGTCGAGGTCTATCCGCAGGTCGAGGAAGCCACGGAGGTCGAGATCGACCCCAACGACCTGCGCATCGACACTTATCGCTCGGCGGGTGCAGGCGGTCAGAATGTGCAAAAGAATGAGACCGCGGTGCGCATCACCCATCTGCCGACCGATATTGTGGTCACATGTCAGAATGAGCGCTCCCAGATGCAGAATCGCGAAAACGCCATGAAGGTCCTGCGGGCGAGGTTGCTCGACCTTAAGCGGCAGCAGCAGGCCGAAAAGGTGGAGGAGCTCAAGGGCGAGTACATTCAGGCCGAATGGGGCAGCCAAATTCGCTCGTATGTGCTTCATCCCTACCAAATGGTGAAGGACCACCGCACTGGCGTCGAGACCGGCAACACCCAGGCCGTCCTCGACGGCGACCTCGAGGAATTCACCGAGGCTTTCTTGCGCCAATCGGTCGGCCAGCCCACCTGATGCTGCCACGGGTTGTTGACCCCGCCGCGCCTTTGATATAATCCGGCCGTTCGCCCGTAGGAGGAGGCATTTGTGGAGTTCTATCTCGACTTAGCGCTCGTGATCATATCCCTCGCTCTGATCGCCGTGATCCTGCTGCAAAGCCGTGGGGCCGGTCTCGGTGGGCTCGGAGGCGGAGGCGGCGGCGACTTCGGCGGCAGCGGTTATCACGTTCGGCGAGGCCTCGAGCGCGTCCTCTTCTACGTGACAATCGGCCTGAGCGTGGCCTTTTTCTCCATGGCCGTGATCACCGTCATCGTCGCCGGCTGACCCTCCCCTCCCCTTCGCCCGCGGCACACGCGGCCACTCTCCATGCGCGATCTTCGCTGGCAAATCCTCATCGCCCTCGGCGGCCTGCTGCTCATTGTGGGGCTGCTCTTGCGGCAAACGCCGACCAACCAATCGGTCAGTCCTGAGCCCGTCTCCGGCGGCGCCCATATCGAGGCGCTCATTGGCAGCCCAACAAGGCTCAACCCCGTGCTCGATTTCAACAACCAGGTCGACGAAGATGTAGACCGCCTCCTGTATCGGGGTCTCATTCGCTTCGATTCCTTGGGTAATCCTATCCCCGACATCGCCGAGTCCCTGGCCGTGTCGGCCGACGCTCGTCTGTACACGGTGAGCCTGCGCGAGGACGCCACCTGGCACGACGGCGAGCCGGTCACGGCCGCCGACGTCGTCTACACGTTTTCGCGCTTCAAGGAGGAGGCCTACCCGGGGCCGGCCGATCTGCACGAGTTTTGGCAGGATATCAACATCATTCCCCTCGACGAGCGCACGGTTCAGTTTGAGCTGCCCGAGCCGTATGCTCCCTTCCCCGATGCCCTTTCTGTCGGCTTGTTGCCCGACCACCTGCTGCGCGGTGTCTCCTCCGCCGACCTGCCCGATCACCCATTTCATCTGGAGCCGGTCGGCACGGGACCTTTCCAGTTCGAGCGGTATCTCACGGACGGCGAGGAAATCACCGGCGTGAGCCTCACCTCGTTCGAGGACTTCTACCGGGATGCGCCTTTCCTGGACCGCTTCGAATTTCGCTATTACGAGAGCCACGCCGCCGCTTGGCAGGCGTACCAGTCCCAGGACGTGCGGGCGATTGGCGCGGTGGCGGGATCCATTCTGCAGCCAGCGCTGGGCGCTCCCGATCTGAACCTGCACACTGCCCGTATGCCGCAGGTCAAGACCGTTTACCTGAATCTCGGTAACTCGGAGACGTCGTTCTTCGCGGAGCAAGGCGTGCGCCAGGCGCTTTTGATGGCGGTCAACCGGCAGGCCGTTGTGGACAAGGTGGTCAACGGACAGGGCATCGTGGCCACAGGTCCGATCCTGCCCGGTACTTGGGCCTTCGCCGACGAGCTCGAGCCCGTGCCATACGATCCGATCGAGGCCGCCGAGAAGCTGGACGAGTTGGATTGGGTGCTCCCGGAAGGGACTTCGCTCGGCGATGCGGAGTACGTTCGCATCCAGGACGACCGGCGCATATCGTTTACCCTGCTGCACCCCGACACGGCCGAAGATGAGGCCATCGCGGCCATGCTGCAGATGTACTGGGCCCAGCTCGGCGTCGAGGTGACGCTTCAGGCAGCTGACGGCGACGAGGTGCTCGAAGCCCTTGAGGACCGCGATTACGAAGCCGCCTTGACCGAAATCACGCTTTCCCGCTGGCCGGACCCGGATCCGTACATGCTCTGGCACGATTCACAGGCGGAGACCGGGCAGAACTACGCCAGCTTCGACGATCGCAACACGGGGATATGGCTGGAGCGCGCTCGCACCAACCCCGACCGGAGCCGTCGCGCCGATCTCTACGAGAGCTTTCAATACCGGTTCCGGGATCAGGCCCCGGCGCTGCTCCTGTACCACCCCGTTTACAACTACGCCATCGCCGGCGACGTCCAGGGCGTTCGCCTCGGCCCGATCATCGATCCCAGCGACCGCTTTGCCACGGTCGAAGAATGGTTTCTCCTGACCCGGCGAACAACCACTTCGGCGACACCGGAGGTGACCGCGACCCCCTAGGCAGACTCGTTCAACGTGGTATAATGCCCAGCGTTTGTTCACAGAAGCGCAAATCCCTCACGACACCCTGAACGCATCCCGTATCGATTGGAAAATTTACTCATGGCCCCGCTAGCACTCAACGAACTCGAGCCCGATATGAAGCTCGAAGGCACCGTCACCCGGACCGAGCTTTACGGCGCATTTGTCGATATCGGTGCCGAACGGGAGGGGTTGGTGCACATCTCGATGCTCAAGAAGGGGAACGTCAAACGGGTCGAGGACGTCGTTCAGGTCGGACAGGATGTTGAGGTATGGGTGCACCGGATCGATGCGGAGAAAGGTCGGCTCGAGCTCTCCATGCTCAAGCCGGTGGCCCTTAAGTGGAAGGACATCGAGCCCGGCATGACGTTTGAGGGCAAAGTCGTCCGTCTGGAAAGCTTTGGGGCTTTCGTGGACGTTGGCGCCGAGCGGCCGGGCCTTGTGCATGTGAGCGAGCTAAGCACGGAGTACGTGCCCAAGCCCAGCGACGTCGTGTCGGTCGGCGATCAGGTCGAAGTGCGGGTCCTCGACGTGGACCGCAAAAAGCGTCAGATCAAGCTGACGATGAAGGAGGAGATCGAAGAGGAAATCGTCGAGGAGGAAGAACCGGAGGAAGAGGTTCCCACCGCGATGGAAGTCGCCATGCGTCGCGCCATGGAGGAGACTCAGGACGAAGCCGAGAACGGCGCGGCGGTATCCACGAAATCGAAGAAAAAGGAGCAGGACCAGCAGCGTGAGGATATTCTGCTTCGCACACTCCAACAGCGTATGAAGACCCAGTCCTCGTCCAAGGAGGACTAACGGTTCGCTTTTCCCCACACCCCAAAATGCGAAACGCCGAGGGCCTGCTCCTCGGCGTAAGTGATTCAGGCGACCCGGATAACCCGTCGACCCGTCATCCCTCAATCTCGGGTTCCACATCGAGCTGAAGGTGCCCGTTGGTATCGGAGGACCGGCTGCCATGCCCGGCCGGCGCAACCCCGGGCGAGGGTCTCTCGAGCATCATCACGCGTGGCGATCAGGAGGACCGACCACGAGTGTTCTCGCTCACGATGGGTTTAAAATTCCACAATCCGCACTTCGGCCGTCCTATCCACCGGCCGGAAACTCGCTCCCCCTCAACCGATCGATCGTCACCAACCATAATCCGGCCATCGCCACCGCCGATATCACGCAGTACGGGCAGATCGCCTCCAGGATGGCCAGCTCGACGTAAGTGAGGTACGCGGAATAGATCGCGCCGAAAGTGCTAACTCCGAACGTCGCCAGCAGCGGCCAGTCGGCCCGGCTCCGCCGCTCCGAGACCAAGAGCGCCATCAACAAAGCATATGAGAACGCGCCGAACAGTGCGATCGGAACGCCCCACAGCTCCGAATAACTCGATTGGTTGACCAGCTCGCAGTTCCCGACGCCGATGCAGGATCCAAACGCACCGGCGTACTTCAGCCAAGTCAAATAGACGGCCGCAGCCAGCCCGACGGTCGCTAATACGATGGACGCCCACCAGCGTCCACCTGATCCCGTGAAAGCCCCCTTGGCGCGGCCTCGAGCTTCAGTCGACATACATCATGCCGGTCTCGCCCATCAGCCACACTCGCACGGGCGACCCGGCCTCCACCCGGCGCACACCGCTCGGCAGCCAGAGCAGAGAGTTGGCCTGGACGAGCGATGAGAGCACCCCCGAATCTTGGCTGCCGGTCAGCCTGGCCCGATAACCCTTCTCGTGAGCTCTGACAATCCCCCGCAAGTAGGCCTCGCGCCCATCGGACTCGATGGGCGCCTCCAGCGTGGCCTCGACCATCAAGGGTTCAGCCTTGGGGAGTCCCATCAGCGACCGCAACAAGGGCTGGACAAACACCGAAAATGTGACCCAAGCCGAGACCGGATTTCCCGGAAGACCCAAGAAGCGAGTCCCTCTGTATTCGCCGTAGGCCATCGGTTTGCCGGGGCGAATATTCACCTTCCAGAATGAGAGAGCACCCTTTCGCTCCAGCACCTCGCGCACGTAGTCATGGGCGCCCATGCTCACCCCGGCGGTCGAGAGCACGAGGTCGACCTGTGCCTCGACGGCGCGGTCCAGATGGGACTCGACGGATTCGGGCGTGTCGGCGGCGACCCCGAGCCGGATCGGCTGCGCGCCGGCGCGGTCCAAGAAGCCCGCCAGCATGTAGCCGTTTGCGTCCCGGATCTGTCCCGGTCGCAGTTCGGCGTCGACGTCCATCACCTCGTCGCCGGTCGACAGGATCGCCACCTTGGGCCTGCGCCTGACCTCCGGCCGCCCCACTCCCAGCGCAGCCAGCATGCCCAGGTCCTGGGGTCGCAACTTGCGTCCGGCGTTGAGGACGGTCGCGCCTCGAGTGACATCCTGACCGGATGCGCGCACGTAAGCGCCGTTTCCGACCCCGGCGCGGATCTCCACCTGCTCGGCCAGCTCGCGACCGGCCATTGGCTCGGGGTCGTCGGTCATCTCCACGGGCACAACGGCGTCGGCTCCCGGCGGCAGCGGGGCCCCAGTGGTGATGCGAGCGGCCTGCCCCTCCCCCACCTGCGGAAGTTCGCCGGCGCCGGCCGCGGCTTCTCCGATGACGTTCAGCCGCACCGGCGTTTCGGCGGTGGCGGAGGCCACATCCTCGGCGCGGACCGCATAGCCGTCCATCGACGAATTGTCAAACGGGGGCAAATCGTGCGGGGCAACGACGTCCTTGGCCAGCACCCGACCGAGGCAGTCGAGCAGCGGCAGGCTCTCCACGTCGACGGCCTCAACGTCGGCCGTCAACCGCGCCACTGCCTCCTGTACAGGAATGAGATCGGCCATCGCCTCTTCGTGATGGTGATGGTGCGTGGGCATGGACTCAGCCAGGTGCCACGCGTCGGGCCTCGAGGACGTTGGGCAGCGCTTCGAGCCGGTTGAGGGTGCGGCTCAGCTGGGAAATATCCGTGATCTCCATGACGATGTCGAAGATCGCCAGGCTGTTGTTCGTGGAAACGTGGACCGAGCTCATATTGATGCCTTCCTCCGTCACCAGCGTCGAAACGTCGCGCATGAGCCCGTCCCGATCGTAAGCCCGAATGCGGACCGACACCGGATAGGTCTCCTTGGGCTGGCCCCACGAGACCTGAACCAGCCGTTCACGGTCCTTGTCGCGCACACGCAGGATATTCGGACAGTCCCGGCGATGGATCGTGGCCCCACGGCCGCGCGTGATATAGCCGATGATGGGGTCGCCGGGCGCCGGGTTGCAGCAACGCGCCAGGTGCGTCAGAACCCCGGACAATCCGAGCACGCTGATTTCGTCAGAGGCGACCGGCCCCTCCGGTCGAGGCTCCGTTCCCAGCTCCTCGGGGACCTCGTCGACCTCCTCCTGGACGAACTCGCCCACCAAGCGCCCGACGTGCACGTCGCCGGTCCCGATCGCCATGAACAATTCATCCACGGCGTCGAAGTCCTCGGACTTGGCGATCTCCTCATAGGTGACGTCCTCGATCCCCAGCCGCCGCAGCTCCTTCTCCAACTGAGCCCGGCCGTGGGAGAGGTTCTGTTCTCGGTCCTGACGTTTGAACCACCGTCGGATCTTGCTGCGGGCCCGTTGGCTGCGCACCATCTCCAAACTGGGGTTCAGCCAATCGCGGCTGGGCCCGCCCCGTTTGGCGGTCAAGATCTCGACCGAGTCCCCGGTCTTCAGTTTGGTGTCCAGCGAGAGCAGTTTTCCGTTGACCTTGGCGCCCCGGCACTGGTGGCCGATTTCGGTGTGGATATGGTACGCGAAGTCAATCGGCGTGGAGCCGGC
>CAZFCJ010000113.1:0-10505 GCA_964517315.1 uncultured Anaerolineaceae bacterium
CCAGTGGGCGATCTTCCTGCGCAACCACGACGAGCTCACCTTGGAAATGGTGACCGACGAAGAGCGGGACTACATGTACCGCGTGTACGCGCAGGATCCTCAGGCCCGGATCAATCTCGGGATCCGGCGGCGGCTCGCCCCTCTGCTGGGCAACAACCGGCGCAAAATTGAACTGATGAAGGGACTGCTGCTCTCGTTGCCGGGGACGCCCGTGCTGTACTACGGGGATGAGATCGGAATGGGGGACAACATCTACCTGGGCGACCGCAACGGTGTGCGGACTCCGATGCAGTGGAGCCCGGATCGCAACGCCGGTTTCTCGCGGGCCAACCCCCAGCAGCTTTACCTGCCGGTCACCATCGACCCGGAGTACCATTTTGAAACCGTCAACGTCGAAGCGCAGCAAAACAACCCGCATTCCCTTCTGTGGTGGACCAAGCGCTTGATCGCCTTGCGCAAGGGGTATCGCTCTTTCAGTCGGGGGGAATTGGAGTTTCTGCACCCGGAAAATCGTAAGGTCCTGGTGTTCACCCGCAGTTATGAGGGCGAGCAGCTGCTGCTGATCTTCAATCTGTCCAGGTTCACACAGTATGTAGAACTCGATTTGTCGCAGTTCAATGGGATGATTCCGACCGAGCTCTTCGGACACACCCGCTTCCCCCCGATCGGAGAGCTGCCGTACTTCATCACGCTCGGGCCGCACGCTTTCTATTGGTTTGCCATGGAACCGCAGCGGGTGGACGGGGAAGCCGTCGAGCTCGCCAGCGTGGAGGAAGGGATCCCCACCATCGAGGTGGAGGAGGATTGGACGGACTTGTTCAGCGGCCGGCCGAAGGGACGCCTGGAGCGGCTGCTGCCCGACTACCTTTCGGCCCAACGTTGGTTCGGCGGCAAGGCACAGGGGGTTCACAGCGCGCGAATCCGCGATGTGGTTCCGGTCCCGTTCGAATCCGGCCAAGCACAGCTGTGCTTCGTGGAAGTCGAATACCGGGATGCCGATCCCGAAACCTACTTTCTGCCCCTGACGCTGGCCAGCGGCGATCGAGCGGTGGAAATCGCCCGCCATTCCCCGGGCGTCGTGTTGGCCTGGGTGCGAACCCATGAGGACACGCCGGACGGCGTGCTGTACGACGCCGTGCGCGAAGGGCGATTCGCTCGGCAGCTGCTAGACGCCGCGGCAAAAAAGCGGCGCTGGAAAGGTGCCCAGGGAGAGATTTATGGCGAGCGGGCCCCCGCGTTTCGCCAGCTTCTCGCCGAGGGATCCGAGCTCGAGCCGAACGTTCTGCGGGGGGAACAAAGCAACTCGGCGGTCACGTTCGGCGACCAGCTGCTGCTCAAGATCTTCCGACGGGTGGAGCTGGGGATGAACCCGGACTTGGAGATCGGCAAGTTCCTGACGGAGCGGGGTTTCGAGCATACACCGCGGGTCGGCGGATCCCTGATGTACCGTCGAGAGAGCCAGAAACCGGCGGCCATCGGCATCATTCAGGAGTATGTGATCAGCGAAGGCGACGCTTGGTCCTATACGCTCGATGAGCTGGGCCGGGCCTACGAGCGCGCCTTGACGGGCAGCGGTGAGGCGGCGCTTGAACCGCCACCGATCCCACCAGGCGACGACCTGCAGCGTTCAAGGCTGCCGGTTCCCGAGAAGATTTCGGAATGGATCAGCACGTATCTGGACGTGGCCGCGCTGCTCGGACGCAGGACGGCGGAGCTGCACCTGGCGCTTGCCTCCGACGAGGAGGATCCGGAGTTCGCGCCAGAACAGTTGACGAAGCTGCGCCTCCGGGCCCTGTATCAGTCGATGCGGACGTCGGCCCGCAGAACCACTCAGGTCCTGCGCAGAGCCTATCGTGAGCTTCCACAGGGCGCGCGGGAACTCGCCCAAGAAGTCACCGAGCGTGAAGACGAACTCGTGGAAGCTTTTCGGGCCTTGACCGGCCGGGCGATCGATGCCTGCGTAATCCGCTGTCATGGCGACTATCATCTGGGCCAAGTCCTTTACACCGGCAAAGATTTCGCCATCATCGATTTCGAGGGCGAGCCGGCGCGCCCCATGAGCGAGCGCAGGCTCAAGCGCTCACCGCTGAAGGACGTGGCCGGGATGATCCGCTCTTTCGACTACGCCGCCTACAGTGCTCTGCGCGGCGAGGACGGGGGCGGCGTGCGGCCCGAAGACCGCGAGCTGCTCAAACCCTGGGCCGAGGCCTGGAGCCGGTGGGTGGCCGCGGCCTTCCTGGGTGCATATCTGGAAACAGCGGAAGGATCGGTGTTCCTTCCGCAGGACGAGGAGATCTTGCAGATCATGCTCAGGGCCTATCTGCTGGACAAAGCCGTCTACGAAGTCTCATACGAAATGAACAACCGCCCGGAGTGGCTGCCGGTGCCTCTGCAGGGGATCCTGGGAATCCTCGGCGAGAGGTCTTAAAGCGTTCAAGCGACTGGATCGAGGAGGGAGCATGCCCACGCGAAGCGGAAGTGGCGAGGAATCGCAGGTCCAATCACAAGCGTCGCCCGATGCGGCGGCCGTGCGCTCCGACGTAAGTCTGCTGACCGCCGATGACATCTATCTTTTCAACGAGGGGTCACACTTCCAACTTCACGAAAAACTGGGCTCCCACGCACTGGAAGTCGACGGGGAGCAGGGGACGCACTTCGCAGTCTGGGCCCCGAACGCCCGGGCGGTGAGCGTGATCGGCGATTTCAACGGCTGGGATCGGGAGCGGCACCCGCTGAAGGCCAAGGGGGATTCCGGCATATGGGAGGGATTTGTCCCGGGTGTGGGCCAGGGTCAAATTTACAAATACCACATCGCCTCCCGCGCAACCGACTACCGGGTGGACAAGGCCGATCCATTCGCCACTTACGCTGAGGTTCCCCCTCGGACCGGATCCGTGGTTTGGGACCTGGATTATGACTGGTCGGATGCGGAGTGGATGGAACGGCGCAAGGAGCGGAACGCATTGGACGCCCCGATCGCGGTCTACGAGGTCCACCTCGGTTCGTGGCGGCGAATCCCGGAGGAAGACAGCCGCTCGCTGACCTACCGCGAGCTGGCCCAGCAGCTGCCCGCCTATCTGAACGAGACCGGGTTCACCCACGTCGAGTTCCTGCCCGTGATGGAGCACCCGTTCGCCGGCTCATGGGGCTACCAATCTACGGGCTATTTCGCGCCCACCAGCCGTTTCGGGACGCCTCAGGATTTCATGGCTCTGATCGAGGCGCTGCACGCCGCAGGCATCGGAGTGATCCTGGATTGGGTGCCCTCTCACTTCCCGACCGATGAGCACGGCCTGGCCTATTTCGATGGAACGCACCTCTATGAGCACGCCGATCCGCGCATAGGTTTTCATCCCGACTGGGGCAGTTACATCTTCAATTATGGACGCCACGAAGTGCGCAGTTTCCTGATCAGCAGTGCGTTGTTCTGGCTGGACCACTATCACGCCGACGGTTTACGGGTGGACGCGGTAGCCTCAATGCTTTATCGGGATTACTCGCGCCAGCAGGGGGAATGGATCCCAAACCGACACGGGGGCCGCGAAAATCTGGAAGCGGTCGATTTCCTGAAGCGGCTTAACACGGCCGTCTACGAACGGTTCCCGGGGGTGCAGACCATCGCCGAAGAATCGACCTCTTGGCCGATGGTCTCCCGGCCGACGTATTTGGGGGGATTGGGCTTTGGAATGAAGTGGGACATGGGATGGATGCACGATACCCTGGAGTATTTCTCCGAAGAGCCGGTCCATCGTAAGTTCCACCACAAGAACCTGACCTTCCGTCTTCTGTACGCCTTTCAGGAAAATTTCATGCTCTCATTGTCCCACGACGAGGTTGTGCATGGTAAAAGGTCGCTCCTGACCAAGATGCCTGGCGATGACTGGCAGCAGTTCGCCAACCTGCGGGCTCTGCTCGGATACATGTACGCCCAGTCAGGAAAGAAGCTGCTCTTCATGGGTGCGGAGTTCGGCCAACGCAGTGAATGGAATCATGATGGCAGCCTCGACTGGCACGAGCTGGATTACGAACCCCATCAGGCTGTGAAACGCTGGCTCGCCGACTTGAATCGTGTGTACCAGCGCACCCCGGCGCTGCACGAGCGTGATTTCGCGCCGGAGGGCTTTCAATGGCTGGTGGCCGACGACTGGGAGCAGTCAGTAGTCAGCTTCCTGCGCAAGGCCGAGGGACAGGACGAGGTCGTGCTGGTGGTGGCCCATTTCACCCCGGTCGTCCGTGAAAATTACCGTCTGGGTGTCCCGGTCGGGGGGCGCTGGCGAGAACTTTTGAACAGCGATGCCCATGACTACTACGGCAGCGGGCAGGGAAATTGGGGCGGAGTCGAGGCCTCGCCGACTCCGGCCCACGGCCATCCTTATTCCTTGAACCTCACTCTACCGCCCCTCGGCGTTCTGTATCTCGCGCCCGAGGCGCATTCGGGTGACCGTCAAAGCGGGCAATGAATGGGGCTGGAAGTGGCCGGTTTCCGTCGGCGAACGCCACCCGCCGACATGGAGGCCGGGATCTCACGCCAGGCCGTAGGAGCGCGCGGGCATGGGAGCCTCCCCGCTCCTGTGATGAGGGTGGGCTTGCTGGCCCCTGAAGAGGGGAAAGAACGGGGGGTGCAAACCGCATTGGCACATGCGGAATGGCCTGCTTCGACCATGAATTCGAGGACGCGCCAAAGCTTGAGTGACCGTTCAAACAGCTTCTTAACAAACTGGCGGTAGACTTGTGTATGTCAGGTTAGCCACAGTCGATCCAGGAGGTGGGAGGACATGATGGACACTGCTTCCGTTGGTGAAACAGCCGGAAAAGTTTGGCAGTTCTTGGATCGAGAAGGAAAATCGAGCGTAAGCGCGATCGAGAAGGGCGTGGACGTCTCCACCCGTGAGGTGCTGATGTCGATCGGCTGGCTGGCGCGCGAGGGCAAGATTGATCTGAGCGAGGAGCCGCGAGGCCTGTACATCACCTTGCGGTGATCGTAAGCTCGGCCGGGGTTGAAGCCGATGTACGATTCTATATGTGCACCTTCGAGGTGAAAATTGAAACTCTTCAATACGCTTACGGGCAGGGTCGAAGGATTCGAGCCGCTCGGTGAAAGCGTAACGATCTACGTCTGCGGCATCACACCTTACGACACGACCCATCTGGGTCATGCCTTCATTTACACCGTCAGCGATGTGCTGGTGCGCTACTTGGAGTACCGGGGATATCCGGTGCGCTATGTGCAGAACGTCACCGATATCGACGATGATATGCTGCGCAAGGCCGACGAGGTCGGCAAGGATTGGGATGCGCTGGGGAACTACTGGACGACGCATTTCATCGAGGACATGAAGGCGCTGAACGTGCGCCCCCCGGATTACTTCCCGCGGGCCACGGACGTCATTGATGAAATCGTCGAAACGGTCGAGCAGCTCCTCCAGGCCGGAGTGGCCTATGAGGTGAACGGCAGCGTCTATTTCGACATCGACGACTGGGAGGAGTTCGGCAAATTGAGCAGGTTGCCCCGCGAGGAAATGCTTCCCATCGCCAACGAACGGGGCAATAATCCGGATGACCCGAACAAGCGCGACCCGCTGCACTTCGTGCTCTGGCAGGCTCAGGAGCCGGGCGAACCGGCCTGGGACAGCCCATGGGGCAAAGGGCGACCCGGATGGCACATCGAGTGCTCCACGATGGCTACGACCTTCCTGGGGGAGATGATCGACATCCACGTTGGCGGTGAGGATCTGCTGTTTCCCCATCACGAATGCGAGATCGCCCAAGTGGAACCGGTCACCGGAAAACCGCCGTTCGTGCGCCATTGGGTGCACACGGCGATGGTCCGCCACAATGGGGAGAAGATGAGCAAATCCCTGGGAAACCTGGTGATGGCGCGGGAGTTGTTGGACCGTTGGACACCAGACGCGATCCGGATCTACATCGCGAGCCATCACTACCGGAAGCCGTGGGAGCACGACACGGACAAATTGGACCAGGCTGTCCATGTGGCTGGAGCCATGGAGCGCGCGCTCCGGGCCAATTCCGGATCGGGCGATGAGTTCGACCCGGGGCCCCACCGTCGGGCGTTCGAGAGGGCCATGCATGACGATCTCGACACTGCCACGGCGATAAATGCACTGGAGACGCTCGCCGCTGGGATCGGAGCCGCGGCCGGCGAGGGCCGCGCGGTCGAGAGGGCTCAGGCCCAGCTGCGTGCCATGTCCTCGGTGTTCGGCCTGCAGTTGGACCGCGGGCCGGAAGCGCGCGTGATCGAGGGGTGGGATGAACACCTGAAGCGGTTCCAGCCCGTTGAATCGGGGAAATAAGGAGACCGCCGCATGCTGCAAGAGTTCCGTGAATTCGCCCTGAGGGGCAACGTGGTTGACATGGCGATCGGGATCGTCATAGGCGGCGCGTTCGGCACGATCGCCAGTTCGCTGGTAAACAATATTTTGATGCCGCCGATGGGTCTGCTGCTGGGGGAGGTGGATTTCGCGGACCTTTTCTTGGTGCTCAAACCGGGTCCGGAGGCGGCTCCGCCTTATCCGACGGTGGCTGCTGCTCAGGGAGCGGGCGCCGTCACGCTCAATTACGGGTTGTTCGTCAACAGCCTGGTCAGCTTCTTGATCGTCGCGGTGGCGATGTTCTTCGTTATTCGGGCCATGAACCGCTTGCGGCGGGAGGAGCCGGAGGAGCCCGAACCGGCTCCCCGTAAATGTCCCTATTGCCGCGGAGAGATCGCCGAGGACGCCACCCGCTGCCCGCACTGCACCTCTGAGCTTGAGGCCGTATCAACGGACTGACCTTGCGCACCGCTTTACGATCGCTCACCGCGGAGATCGCAGAGCGCGCGCAGAGATCAGGGTGTCCGCTTGCGATTTGCAGCCGCCTGCCGGTGGGGTCACGGGCTCGCTGGGCGGAAACGGCGCCGATTGGAGCCGCCAATGAGGCGACTGTTCGTTCCGCGCCATCTTTGCGGTGACATTAAGGTGACCGACCCTTTCAAAGGGCCGGGCACCTCGCTGTTTGTAAGAAAAAACCGCACGCCGTGATCCGGCGTGCGGTTGTTCTTCAGGATCGGCGCGCGGGTCAGGCCTGTTCTCTAGCCTCTTCGGCCCCAGTTTCGTCCTCGGCGACCGCGGCACCGGCCGGTTCGTCCTCGCCCTGGGCCTCAGTTTCCGGCTCCGCCTCGGCCGTTGGTTCCGCTTCGGCTTCCGTCTCCGCCTCCCCGGCGGGTTCAGCCTCGGTTTCCATCTCATCCTCAGCTGCCGGTTCCTGTTCGGCCTGGGCCTCGTCGACGGGCGTGGCTTCGACCGCCGTCTCTTCGACGACCTGATCCTCCGGTGGGGCCTCATCCTCTTCGCCGGCGGCTTTCACGTCCTCCGGCAGTCGGTCGCCCAGCTCAGCTTCGAGCTCGGCGTCGAAGTCGGCCACGGGCGCCGAGGCCTCGGCTTCCTCCGGCTGGTCGCCGTCCTCCGCCGGGGCGACCTTCTGGTCCTCCAGCCAGGCCATCTGCTCGTCTTTGCTGACGCGGCTCAGGCTGAGGCTGATACGCTCGCGCTCGGGTTCCATGTCGATCACCCGGGCGAGCACCTTGTCGCCGGGGTGGACCACATCCTGCGGGGATCCGGGTCCGATGATTCCGATTTCACTCACGTGGATCAGCCCTTCGACCCCCTCGGGCAGCATCACGAACGCCCCGAAGTTGCGGACGTTGGTAATTTCACCTTCCACCAGGTCTCCGGGGGAGTAGCGTTCTTCGATCGTCTCCCACGGGTTAGGCAGCAGGTTCTTGCGGCTCAAGCTGACCCGCTCACGTTCGACGTCGACGTTGGTGATCTCGACCTCGACATCCGCGCCGAGCTCCAGCACCTCGGAGGGGTGGTCCACTCGACGCCAGTCCAGTTCGGAGATATGGATGAGACCGTCAACTCCGTCGAGGTCGACGAAAGCGCCGAAGTCAACCAGGTTGACCACGGTGCCTTTGATCGTCGTGCCTTCCGCCAGCTCTTTGAGCCGCAGCAGGCGGCGTTCCTGCCGGGCTGCCCGAGCCGACAACACGAGTCGGCGGCGGCGCTGGTTCACTTCGATGACTTTGACCACCAGCTCGTCGCCGATCATCTCCTCCTTCTGCTCGCGCAGGGCATCGCGCCCGCCGTTCCGACGCAGATCGGGGATGTGGGAATTGGGCACGAAACCGCGCAGGCGGCCGAAACGGACGACGACGCCGCCCTTGTTCTGGCTGATAATTTCGAGGTTTACGGCTTCTCCAATATCGAGGAGCTCCTTGGCCCGTCCCCAGTCTTCCTGTTCAAGGCCGCGGTTGATCGAGACAAGCAGGTCGCCGCCGAGCTTCGCTGTGCGCATGACGTAGACCGGAACCCGGTCGCCCTGCGCAATACCCGCGCGCAGAGCGTCCTCCAGCCGGTCCAGGTCCTTGCGCGGCACGATGGCGTCGCGCTTCGCCCCGATGTCGACGAGGATCGAGTCGTCGTCGACCTGGATGACCTTGCCCTCGATGATCTGCCCCTTCTCGGGGTTCTCATAGTCATAGTCGTCGAGGAGCTCCTCGAAGAGGTCATCCCATTCTTCGTTATCGTCCTCGACGTTCTCGAGCTTATCCAGTATTTCGGACGTCACTCATTTCCTCCTAACGTTGTGTGACCCCGCTCTCCTTCGGCCCGAGTGTGCGCAGGAGAGCCGGGATCTCGGCTGATCAGTCTTCATCGGGTTCGGGCCGATTACGGCGCAGGATCTTATTGAGCTCGCGGCGAGCCGCTTCCGGTGTGGTGTCCATCGCGACGCTCCACTCGCGGGTCAGTCGGTCCTTGAAGCGCCGCAAGGCGCGTTCTTCAGTGTTGTTCAGTTTCTTATCATAACGGCGCCAAGAGAGGTCGCGCACCAATTTCAGGACTTCGTCCAGCGATCCGGCGTCCCGAACCCTTCGGATGCGGCGTCGACGCTCGTTGTGGTCGTCGGCCATCTCCTCCGGTTTCTCGCGCAGTATCTTCATCGCCCTTTCGAGCTGTTTCTTGGTCGCCGCAGGTCTCAATCGCTCGTCGTCGAACTCGTTCACCGGGATGAACAGGGTCTTGTTCTCCGTTTTCACCCGGTAATACTTGGTCTTGTCACCGGCAAGCTCTCTCGAAACGATCCCTTTGACCTGGCCTACACCGTGGTACAGGTGGACGATCCAGTCACCTTCTGCGTAGGCCGTTTTCTCATCGGTCTTCTGGGCCATTCGTTATTCCTCCATCTTGGGTTTCAACCGGTTCGTCGTTGTGGATCAGGTGGCGGACTCGACGTGACAGATAACGAACGTCGAACGGCTTGTATACGACAGCTTCGGGTTGGTAGCGCTGTCGCCAATCGTCCTTGGGCCGCTCGGTCGTGGTCAGCACGACGGCTCCTTCCTCGCTGTGTTCGCGGTAAGCCTCGATCAGGGCCCCGTTCTCCCCGGAGGGAGGGTCAAACTCCAGAACGAATAGGTCCGGAGCCTCATCCTGCAAGTGCTGGCGTGCGGCGGCCGCGTCCTCGGCTTCGAGGATGCGCAAGCCCAACTGCTGAAGGCTGGCCGCCACCACCTTGCGCAGGCTTGATTCGGTCTCCAAGAGCAGCACTGTGGCGCTCATCGACGGATCAACCTCCTGTCCATTCCTGCGCCGCGGCGGTCCCTCGGGCGGCATCGCCGCCGGGCCCGAGGGGCCTTCCGCCCGGCCGCTCCCTGGGGGGCCGGGGCCCAGTCATGGCGCGCTCCCGGCGCCGCCCCGTCCCGGGAATTGGACGCCGGGCCGGGGACGGCGCCGAGCCGTGGATTGACTGCGCGGCTGTCAGGCCGCGGGGATGCGCTCCTCGAGCTCATTCTCCCGCAGATGATGGGCCTGTTCGCCGAGCACGGCGGAACCTTGCTCGAGCCAATCAGCGACGGTGGTTCGGGCCTGGCGAACGCTCCTTTGCGCCACGCCGCGGCCCTCGTCGAGGTGCTTCTCGGCCTCGTCGCGCAGCTCTCGGCTGCGACGGCGGATCTCCTGTTGGGTTTCCGCACCGGAACGAGGCGCCATCAGCAGGCTCACGGTGGCACCCGCGAGCGCGCCGATCAGCGCGCCCAGAAACACCGATCCCAGCGAACTTCCGCGTTTCCGTTGCACTTCCATCTCTGTCATCTGCTCTACCTCCATTCGTCTTCTGACCTCCAATTGCCCGGGGACGGGATGTCCCCGGGGCCCCCTTATTATCCCGCGCGAAGTTCACAAAACGTTCTCAGTACGCCCATGAGTCTAACAGATTTCTTACAAGGATCTGCGGGGCAGGAACGTATAGCCCACGCCCCAGCGGGTGACAATGTACTGCGGTTGATCGGGATCGGGCTCGAGCTTGTCCCGCAGGCGGTTGATGTGCACGAAGAGCGCGTGGCGGTTTCCGCCTCCCTGCGGCCACAGATGCTCGATCAGCTGTTGGTGGGTGAGCACCTGGCCTCTGTGCCGCGCCAGGTGAACCAGCAGTTCAAACTGCGTCGGCGT
>CAZFCJ010000114.1:0-10483 GCA_964517315.1 uncultured Anaerolineaceae bacterium
CTGGCGCTCTTTCCCCGTGCGATGTACGTGCTAGGGCCGATGGACTTCCTCGTGCCCGCAGAGCTCATCGACCACGAGGCGCCGCGGCCGATCCCGCCGGAGCGGGGCGTGACAGCCGAGTACGGCGAGTATCTGGCCGGGCTGTGCAGCCTTTGCCACGGGCCGGGCTTCTCCGGCGGGCCGATCCCGGGCACCCCGCCGGACGATCCGCCGGCCCTGAATCTCACTCCGGGTGGAGAACTCGTGGGCTGGACGTTCGACGACTTCCTGACCGCGATGCGTACCGGAGTCACTCCCGGCGGGCGCCAACTGCGCGACGAGTACATGCCGTATGAAACCCTCTTCGGCGACATGACCGACGAGGAGTGGGAAGCCATCTGGCTGTACCTGCAAACGCTGCCGCCCAAGGAGTACGGCAACCGATGAGCGCGGGAGGGTTCGTCAGGCATCGGTCCTGGAGGCGGCAGGGCGGTGGAGCGGCTCCATGAGCGTTGACCGCCTGAGCAAATGGGCGCCCCTCAGCGGGATTGTCATGGTCGTCTTGTGGGTCGTTGGCATCCTTGATGTCACCAGTGGTTTCGGTTATACGGCAACGCCGGCCCAAGCCCTACATCGCTTCAGCCAAGACCCTGTCCGAGTCCAACGAGGCGCCCTCCTGGCTGGCTATCTTGCGCCGGTTTTCCTGATCTGGTTCGCTGGAAGTCTCTTCAGCGCCCTGCGTGAGGGTGAGGCCGAAAGCGGGCCGCTGCCAGCGATCGCTTTTGGCGGCGGGGTGGTCTGCTCGATCGCCCTCGTGCTCGGCTACGGCGTTCTTTGGGTCGCCGCGACCCGAGCAGGGCGTGTGGGGAGTTTGAGCGCAGATTACGCGGTCGTCATGAACGACCTGTATTCCATTGTTCTGGCGAATGTCCTCTCAGTAGGCCTGGTTGCGTTTATCGGGGCCACCGGGATTGCCTCTCTGCGGTCAGGCATCTTCCCCGCTTGGCTGGGATGGGTCAGCGTGGTGTTTGGACTTGGATTGCTTACGCCCATCCACTGGATTTTTGAGGGCTTGTCGACTATTTGGGTCATCGTGGTAAGTCTACTTCTCTACAAGCGAAACCAAGGAATCGAGAGCGATCCCACAGGCGTCCCGGAGGAGGGGTAAGCGCAACATGAACACATCTTTCTTGAGTGATGAACGAGTCACAGGTGGGCTGCTGGTCGCCCCAATTTTGATCGCCCTGATCGCCCTGGCCATCATGATCGTCAGCGGGGCAACGGCCGGTTTTCGGACCGCCATCCAGGGGGACCTGGAGCGTTTGGCACCCTTCGCCGATACCCTTCACTCCCAAATCCTGCGTTTCATCCTCATCTGGATCGTCCACCTGCTCGGCATTGGCCTGCTCGCGCGACTGCTGGCCCGCGCGGGGGCGGAGCAGCTGGCAGTCCTGGCCTTCACGCTAATTCTGGTCACCGTAATTTCGGCCGTCGTCAAGTTCAGCTTTGATATGAGTGTGGAACTCTGGGCGGCGCAGGAGATGGCGCGGGCCGGAAGCCTGCCGACTTTATATGAACCGCTGAGCACATGGACGAGCAGCATCTTCCGTTTGGGGTATGTCATCCATTTTGTCGCCATGCTCGGAGTGGGCTGGGCGATCCTGCGCACTGGGCTCTTGGCGCCATGGGTCGGGTGGGCGACGATCGGGTGGAGCGGCCTATGGCTGATCGGCGCACTCGTCGGCGCGGGGGCGCCTGCCGTGCCGCTGCTCATGCCGGCCGCGATCGGCATTGCATTGCTGTCGAGGTGAAAACGAAGCCGCAGGAAACAAACCGTGGGAGGGATCGAGATGATCGCAGGTCAAGCAAGGCAAATCTCAAGGCTCGCAAAGATAGGCTGGGGGGTCTTGATCGCCGCCAGCGCTCTGCTGCTGCTCCACGGCATATTCTGGTTGTTCGGTGGCCCTGAGATCGCGCTTGAGAACATCGCTGAGCGCACAAGCCTCGCCCCCAGCGAGTTCCGCCAGGGCAATCCGAGCGCGTTCGACGTGATCTCCCTGATCAACCGTAATTATGCGATTCTGGAGCTGGGCTTTGGTTTGTATGCAGCGCTTCTGGCCTGGCGAGGTTTCCGACGCGGGTCGCGGTGGGCCTGGAAGGCAGCCGGCGTGCTGGTGGCCGGTCTGGTCGCCATCGCGGTCAACTTCACCCTGATCGGCGGGCTGGGCGGCGGAAGCGTCGGCTACCTCAGCGTTGCGGGTATCGCCTTGGTCGGCCTCCTGCTTGCTGGAAGAGGATGACGCCCTCATCGGCGCAGGGCGGCGGGCCTTCCTTTCCCTCGTGCCGTCTGTCAGTGGGGCGGCCTCGAGTTGGGCATGCGCAAGGGGCTGAGAGGTATCGGCGTCGGAGTCTAGGAGATTGGAAGCATGATCACTGATGAAGCAAGGATTCCATCGCGGAGACAGAAGGTAGGCTGGAGGATTCTGCTGCTCGTCGGCGTCCTTATGGTCGGGAATGGGGTGATGTGGATCTTTGTTGGACCCAGCCGGAGCGGGGTACGCCACCTGGGCCATGCCGACTGCGCTTACCGCCATCGGGCTCGTCTACATGCCCAGAGGAGAGTTGGTCTCTGAAGGTGGCGTCTTGATCGGCGTAGTGGTCATCGTCCTGCTCGGCCAAATCTTGGCGCGGCCGAAGTAGTCCTCAAATGTCTAATCATGCCCCATACCGACGATACGAAAGGAGCTCTTTGAGATGGATTTGCGACGCTTGTCCGCTGTTCTCCTGATCGCCACATTTGTGGGGATGTTGCTCTCCTCCTTCCTCAATGCACCGGGGCTCTACCAGACGCAAGACGTCGATGAGAGACTCCGAATCATCGAGGCACACCGAGGGCGCTGGCTCGCCAGCCAGGCGGTCGCAACCGGGTCCGCCTTGCTCTTGGCCGCCGGATTCGCCATCCTGGCCTGGACCTTGCGGAAGAACGGGATCTCCTGGGTGCCAATCCTTGGCGGGGCGGCCATTGTCGCTGGGACACTGGCCGGGTTGTATTTCGTCTATCTTCAGATGGTCGACCCCCGAGGCGGCTATTCCGGCGCGTATCCAATCCCGGAGAACTCGGCCTATTGGCTGTGGCTGGCAGGCCAGCTGCTCATCGGGATCGCCATGCTGCAATCCGGAATGCCCGCTTGGCTCGGTTATTTGACAGCCGGTGCGGCGCTCGCCTACGGCGCTGTGTTCCTCCTGACCGGCGCCGGATTCATGGCTCCGTTCCTGCTCGCCCTGTTGGCTCTGGTGATCGGCATCGTGCTCCTCACGGCCTGACGACCAGGGGATCGTCGGGCGGACTGCAGTGTGAAGCATGCTTGGGTGTCTTCCCTGTGGTGGGGGTTGACACCCGCCGGGTCCCCGCTCGGACGAGCGGCACGCAGGGAATCGGATGTATGATGGTGGCGCTATGAATGCAGATCGGAGCCTATCATCCGGACTGGTCTGGTCGATCACGGGTCTGAGCGGCTTGATGATCGGGGCCGGGGTTCTTCTGTGGGGCATGGCCATCGTGGGCTCAGGTCAGCTCATTGGCCTGCTATCTCATCAGCTGACCACGCCCTTCAGCGGGGTGATTTTCGCCGGGCTGGGTGGCCGGGTCCTCTCCCGTCACCCTCGCCACCCCATCGCATGGATGCTCGCCGGCCTTGGCCTCTTGACCGGGGCCGAGGTGCTGAATCTGGGGGTCTTGGCGTACGCGAGTCTGCGGGCGCCCGGCGCGGTGATCCCGGCGCCCGACCTGTCGCATTGGTTGGCCCAGTGGATCTGGGCGCCGCGGGCCATGATCCCGCTGACGCTTTTCCTGCTTCTGTTTCCAGATGGCAAGTTGCCCTCCCGACGCTGGCGGCCGGCGGCTTGGGCTGCGGCGGCCGGCATCGTAGGTTCGTCAACGGCCAGCGCGTTCGAGCCCGGATCGTGGCAGGCTCTGGGCGGGATTGTCAGAAATCCGTATGCAGTGCAATCCGATATGTGGACCTACCTCACCGCCCTCTCCAGTGGGTTGCTGACCGTCAGTCTTCTGACGAGCCTGGCCTCGATCGTCGTCCGCTCCAGGGGCGCCCGCGGCGTCGAGCGTCAGCAATTGAAGTGGATGGTCTACGCGGTCGCCGTGGTGTTCATACTGTTCCTGGTCACCGTGCCTTTGCTGACTGCTTTCGGCGAGTCCCGGCTCGCCGTCGAGGTGGCCTATTCGTTCGTCAACCTCGTCTCGGTGTGCGTAGCCATCTCCGTCAGCGTTGCCGTGCTGCGCTACCGACTCTACGATATCGATCTGATCATCAATCGCACGCTCGTGTACGGCGCGTTGACCGTGCTGATTGTCGGGCTTTACGTGGTGATTGTCGGGTCGCTGGGAGCCACATTTCAGGCTCGCGGCAGCCTGTTGATCTCACTTGTCGCCACCGGGGTGATCGCGGTGCTCTTCCAACCCTTGCGAGACCGAGTGCAGCGGACCGTCAATCGGTTGCTCTATGGTGAGCGGGATGAACCCTACCGCGTGCTCTCGCGGCTTGGACGGCGGCTGGAGGGACCCAACGTGCCGGAAGCGATGCTGGCCTCGATCGTGGGCACCATCGCTCAAACCCTGAAGCTGCCCTATGTTGCAATCGCATTTCCAAACTCCGAAGGTTACGAAGTCGTCTCCGAAACTGGCAAACCGACCGGCGATCAGGTCACGCTACCGCTGGAGTACCGGGGCGGACGCGTCGGGCGGTTGATCTGCTCGCCCAGGGGTTCGAATGAACCGTTCACCGACGCCGAGCGGGATCTTCTGCGCGATATCGCCGTCCAGGCCGCGGTGGCAGTGCACGCCCTGAAGCTGAGCGCCGCGCTGCAGCGGTCCCGGGAGCGGCTCGTCTCGGCCCGGGAGGAGGAGCGCCGGCGACTGAGGCGCGATCTGCACGACGGCTTGGGTCCGCAGCTCGCCAGCCTCGGCTTCAAGATCGACGCGGCGCGGAATCAGCTTGAGAAGGACCCCGGCGCCGCTGATGCCATCCTGCTCGAGCTGCGCTACCAGGTGAAGGAGGCGGTGGGTGACATCCGGCGCCTGACCCACGATCTACGGCCGCCCGCCTTAGACGAGCTCGGCCTCGTGCCTGCCCTCCGATCCAGCGCCGTCGCCCAATTCTCGTCCGCGGGCCTGCGGGTCGATGTGGACGGGCCGGAAGACATGCCCCCACTTCCCGCAGCGGTTGAAGTCGCCGCTTACCGGATCGTCCAGGAAGCGGTGACCAACGTCGCGCGGCACGCCCACGCCAAAAGCTGTTTCGTTCGCCTTCGTGTCGATGATGGATTGGAACTGGAGGTCTTGGACGACGGGATCGGGCTGCCGGATTCACATCAGGCCGGGGTCGGGCTGAAGTCGATGCAGGAGCGCACCGCGGAGTTGGGAGGTAGGTTCCATATCGAGCCCCGGCCGCAGCAAGGGACCAGGGTAGTTGCGCGGTTCCCGCTTTCAGATGGCTAGCATGAGCGACGAGCCGATTCGCCTTTTCATCGCCGACGACCACACACTTTTCCGTGACGGCCTGCGGGCCCTGTTCGCCTCCGTGCCGGATGTCGAGGTCGTGGGCGAGGCCTCTACCGGCGCGGAAGCGATCGAGGGCGTGGTTGGGGCCGTGCCGGATGTGGTGCTGATGGATGTCCAGATGCCGGACGTGAACGGGATTGAGGCCACGCGCAGTATTTTGCGCGCCAGCCCGCATGTAGGAGTGATCGTCGTGACGATGATTGAGGCCGACGATTTTATCTTTTCGGCCATGCGGGCCGGGGCGCGTGGTTACGTGTTGAAGGAGGCCGACCAGGAGGAAATGCTGCGCACGATTCGGGCGGTCGCTGCGGGGGAGGCCTTCTTCGGACCGGCGATCGCCGAGCGGTTGATGGGCTTTTTCGCGGGCCTGATACCGAAGGGAGCGGAGGCCTTCCCCGAGCTCACGCAGCGCGAGGTCGAGGTGCTCGAACTGATCGCCCAGGGGCAGAACAATACCCGGATCGCTAGGCAACTTTTGATCAGCCCCAAGACGGTGCGGAACCACGTTTCCAACGTCCTCAGCAAACTCCAGGTCGCCGACCGGGCCGAGGCGATCATCCGCGCCCGCCAGGCCGGCCTGGGTGAGGAGCCGGGCTGAGCCCGGAGACGGCACGGATCCGCCATCGGTAAATCGTGTGGTTGTTCTTATCTGCACGCGTCGCAGGCCGCACCGATGGCTTGATCCGAGTGCCCGGTCCGGTCGGCCGGATTCCCCGCGCTGCTTCGGCCCGCAGCATCCTCAGCCCGCTGCCGATATCGCCGAGCTCATTGGCCTATAAGACAGAGCCACCCCTTCATGACGAGGGTGGCTCTTAGTTTCCTTGCCAGGAGCTTGGCTGAAGCTATTCCCCCGGCCCCTCCCGATAATAGTCGCGCACGCACTTCCAGTCCCCCTCACAGACGCCATTGTAGACGTTCATGACTTGGTCCGCCGTCACATCGTACTGCCTTGCGATATGCTCGGCGCGTGTCTGGTGATGATCAGCCCTCCTGGTCGCTGCCTGGTTTTCCCGCTGCTCCTGATTTTCCCGCTGATTCTGGGTCGCCCCCTGCTGCTGCTCGTGTTTCTCACCGGTGTGCTCCATCGTGCGGTCGATGGCGCGTTGGATCGCTTGCTGCGCCTCGGGAGGGACCTGGGCTTTGACGCGTTCCAGCCTCTCAACATGGGAGGCCGCGCGTTCGTCGAAGACCGAATGTGCTTCGCGCGATTTGAGCGCGCCGGAAGCCTGAGCCAGCCGGGCGATGGATTCTGTGTAGGCCTCGGCAGCCTGCGCCAGGTTTTCGGTCCGGCCGGCCTGGAGCAGTTGCTCGATCTCGCGCAGCCTTTCATCGCTGAACTCGGCGAGCAGCCGGACGTCGCGGCTCTCGTCGAGGCTGAGCATGAGCCGTGTCTCCTCAAAGCCGCGCTTTAGCGGATATAGGCTCTCTCCGGGAAGCGCTTCTTTCGCCGCCGCCACCCCGACCCCGAGGGTGCTGAAGATCAGAATTGCCGCCAATCCGAGTGCAGCGACTGCGGTACCGAAGCCCGGGCGAACCAGCGAACGCCCCGGCCGCGACTCTGCACGGTGCAATCCGGGCTCCTTATTTGCTTGAATTCGATTGAGGATTCGCAGTTTCGCATTGCGGATAAAGCTTTGAGTGGGGTCGGGAATGGCCAGGACCTGACGCACTCGTTCCGCCAAGCTGACCAGGGCGTATAGATTCGCCTCGTGGGGCCACGGCCCGCCTACGGTTACAGGCTTGACCTCGCTATCTGGATCGATCAAATGATCGATCAGAATATCCAGAACCTCCTCGGGGCTAAGCCGACTCATGACGTGCTCCGAACAGCGAGCGACAGGGATCTGAAAGGCTGAAATCGGTCGCGCGATAAACGTGCTGGAGCGTGCTGACGGGGCCGGGTCGACTTCGATCAATTGACCTGGGACATCGCCGGAGCGGAGCGTTGAAGGCCTCGACCTTTCCGCTCGGCGGCAATTGAACCCGTCTGGTGCCAATCTTGCTGTCAGCGTCTGCCATTTCACTCGTTACAACGGAGTTTTCTCAACAACGTTTCACATCATCTGCTTGCACATCACCTACGATCCGCAGGTCATCGTTTAGGGATCTCCCTTTTCTCCGGGCTCAGCAATTGGAAGGTTCACGTCGTTTTGGAGGCGGTATGGTGCCCACTGTAGTACTCAAGTCATATATTTATCCTGAAACACTTCGAACCATTCCACGTTTCCTTTAATTGAGGCCATGCTCGGCAGGGTCCAAGCATGCCGTTGCCGGAATGACTCGCTGAGACCGCGGTCCCGTGTGAACAGCAAGAAGGAAGTATGAGTTCTCAGCCTGGAAACATTGAAGTGATGGAGGAACTCCGTGCGGAAACCGGAGTTCGTACCTTTCGAGCGGTGGACGCCGAGCACAACTCCCCGGTCATCGTCAAGGTCTTTGAGAGTCCGATGCTGGGAAGGACCAAAACACGGGGAACTATTCGTACCCGCCTTAAGCGGTGGAGGGACCTGAGACAACCCGCGATCCTGAGACCGCTGCACGTAGAGTCCGAAAGGGACAAGCTTCTGCTCGTGCTTCCCCTCATCCCCACCGGCAGCCTTGAAGACAGGCTCGTTATGGGAGCCGTGTCCTCGCTGGATTTGGGCGACCTCAGTAGCGGCGTATCTCGGGCCGTACAAGCCCTGCACGAGGCGGGGATGGCGCATGGCAATCTGAAGCCAACGAATCTTCTGTTCGATGAGGATGGCGGGGTTGTACTGACTGATCTGGACCTCGGACTCCATGGATCAAGACGAGAGCAGATGGGAGGGACGACCTCAAGCTACCGGGCGCCCGAACGGGTTGAGGGAGGAAAGCCGACCCCGGAGGCGGATCAGTACTCCTGGGCGCTCATTCTGCTGAGCATGGTGACCCGCCGTGGACCGCGAGAGGCGCTGCAAGAACTCGCTGACATCGAAGACAATCCCCCCTCAGGTGGATTCCGTCGTCAAGATGGGCACACTTTGTCCCGTCGAGTCGCGAAGCCTTTCCGCCGGGCTCTCTCGCATGATCCGGCAGAGAGGTTCGGATCGATATCGAAATTCAACCAGGCACTTCAGGTGGCCTGGGGTTACACGGAGGCCGCGGCTGCGAGCCCGGCGCCTGCAAGACGGCCCGGACCTCAGGCCGCAACGCCGACGTCTAAACGCCGTGGCAGCCGCGTGCGGCTGGTTGCACTGCTCGTCATACCCCTGCTGTGCATCCTCGGGGCTGTGCCGGCGATTTCATCGGGTTGGGCTGGTTCCCTCCTGCACGAGGTTCGTGCCCTATCCAGTGGATACGACTTGTGGGCCGACGCGGAGACGACTCCGATCTCGGATACACAGGTTGCGTCGCAAGGTGGGATTCTGCCGGCAGAATGGACCGAGACACCGCAGGACACGGAAGCGGTGACTGGGCCGGCCGTGACCGAGCAGACTCAGGTTCCGACGGAAGATGGAACGGATGAAACCGACGGAAGCTCGGATACCCAGCAGGCATCCGAGCCCACCCCAGAGTCTACTCAGGCGGCCTTCCCCAGACCGGAGGCGACAGAAACTACTTCTGCGACGCCTTCTCCTACTCCCACCCCTACAGAGAGCACAGATCAAGACGTCAACCCTAGTTCCTGCCAGTCAGATCCGAACCATCCTCGCTACTGCACTCCTACGCCGGGGTCGTGATCCCGGCGCATAGTACCGACGTTCTACCTGCGGGGTGAAACGCGAGCGAACATTTCCCGTTGTCATGGTTGAGGTCGAGGGAGAAGCGCCCCCTTCATCCTTTGCCCGTAAGTCCAAACCTTTGCGAAGACACGGAAGGACGTTGAAATGAAGCATAGGTCGCTGAATCTGCTGGCCATACTCGGACTGCTGACCAGTATGCTGGCGCTCCCGGGCACGGCTTTTGCCCAAACTGAGCTTCAGGTGGATGTGACCACCGCGGTCGAATGCGGCCAGGCGACCTTCCAGCTCGAGGTCGCGGGCGGCAGCGGTGTTCACGACGTAACGATCGATTTCGGTGATGGCGAAGGCGACTTCGAGGCGGATGTCACAGAATACCCACTCGAATTCGACCACATGTACCCTGGCTCCGGAGAGTTCACCTGGTCCGTGCTGGCGACGGACAGTACAGACTCCGAACTGACAGGGTCCAGCGAAGGATCCGTTTCCATCGGCCCCAGCGTGACATTGACCAGCGAACCTTTCCCCCCACTTCTAACGCTTTCAGAAGGCAGCGCCGAGGTGACATTCAGCGCCGAGGTTGAGGGCGGTGAACCACCCTATTCCTTCTCTTGGGATCTGGAAGGTCATGGCAGCGTGGATGACTCCGACACCGCTTCGGCCAGCTACAGCGAAGCCGGCAAGTATTCGGCGACGGTGACCGTGACCGACGCCTGTGATCTGACCGCCAGCGAAACCCTTCCCGTTGTAGTGATCGATCCCGAAGATGCCTGTCACCCGATGGCTCAGCGGATCGCCGAGGCCGTCAGCGCCCTTTTCCCGGACCAATCCGATGACATGTACAGTTGCCAAGACATCTTCGGGATCTTCAATGGCGATCTGACTGATTCCCAGTTGGGGTTTGGAAGGATGTGGCACGCCTATCAGCTGTCGCAGACCGTTGAGGACCTGACATGGGAAGAGATATTGGCCTGGCACCTCGATCAAGGCGGATGGGGTCAGCTCGTGCAGCTCGACCGATTTGCCGACGCGCTCTCCGATGTCGGTGTCGGAGATCTGGTCTCGATGGTGGTCGAGGGTGAGGCTTCGATCAACGAGATCCGCACCGCGGTCCGAGCGGTGGTCCGCTATGAGGCTGACTTCGACGACGCGTTGACGCGACTTCAAGACGGGGCCAGCCCGGGCGAGCTCGGACAGTTCTACCGTCTCGTACAGGAATCGGGCCTCG
>CAZFCJ010000115.1:0-10020 GCA_964517315.1 uncultured Anaerolineaceae bacterium
GGTTCGAATCCTGCCGGGCCCATCTGAACTCACCCGCCCTCTTTGGGCGTTTTGATTTTCGGGACCGTCTCACAGCGGAGCGATGTTAGCCCAGTACGGGGGCGAACTGGCGGCGATGACGACCGCGGTCTTGTGGTCGGCCACAGCGGTCTTCTTCACCTACGCGGGCCGCCAGGTCGGCTCGGTGGTTGTCAACCGGATCCGGCTGGTCGTGGCCCTGCTGCTGCTGGGCGCCACACACTGGCTGGTCACGGGCGATCCGCTCCCGCGAGGCGTCGAGCCACAACGTTGGATGTGGCTGGGTCTGTCGGGCGTCGTCGGTCTGGTCGGCGGTGACAGCTTTCTCTTTCAAGCGTATTTGTGGGTGGGCCCGCGCCTGGGGATGCTCATGATGAGCTTGGCCCCTGTTCTTGCCGCCCTGCTGGCCTTTGCGTTTCTCGGCGAAGGGCTCGTCGCGCTTCAGTGGTTCGGGATCATGGTGACCGTGAGCGGGGTCGCCATGGTCGTGTTGGACCGCAAAACGCCGGCCGATCCTCGCGGCCGCAATCTTAACTACGGGCGCGGCGTCCTGTTCGGGATCGGTGCGGCCCTCGGCCAGGCGGTTGGCCTGGTGCTGGCCAAGCAAGGCTTGGCCGGTGGGTTTCCGGCACTCTCCGGGACTCTGATGCGGATGTCGGCTGCCGTCTTGGTTCTGTGGACCTTGACGTTGATCAGCGGGCGTGGCGGCAGGACGCTGCACACGATGGTCGAGCGGCGCAGCGCGTTTCTGCCGATTGTCGGGGGCGCGGCGACCGGACCTTTCATGGGGGTCTGGCTGAGCCTGGTGGCGATCCAGCTCACTCGCGTTGGCGTGGCCAGCACACTCATGGCGCTCTCGCCGATCTTTTTGCTGCCGGTCGGCCGGTTGTTGTTCCGGGAACAAATCGGCTGGCAGTCGGTCGTGGGGACGCTGGTGGCGGTCGTGGGCGTGGCGATGCTTTTCATGGCCTGACCCCCCGGACACGGGGACGTATAATGTCCATAAGGGTGGAGAGATCCAGTCCGCGGGCAAGGGAGAGCAGACGATGGCGCAATTTCAAATTTATGAGGACAATTCGGGGGAGTATCGATGGCGCCTTCTGGCGGACAACAATCAAGTGATCGCCACCTCCGGTGAGGGTTACAAGTCAAAAGCCGATTGCATGCGCGGGGTTGACCTGGTGAAGGCAAGCGCCCCTCAAGCCTCGGTGAAGGAGCGGAATTGAAACCAGTCGTTGAGCAACCCGATGTATGAATGATTTCGCGAGCCCGGTGATCACCGGGCTCGCTGCCCTTTGTCCCCGGGTTGTTGAGGTTTGACCCGGTTGGTTTTCTGCTCTACAGTTTTGGAAAGGTGGTTGAGGGCGATTTCGCTGTCCGCACTGCCGAGGCGCTGAAAGAATCTTTGACCAGGTCAGGGTCTCGCAGTGGCTGCTTGATGACCGTCAGGGTGGACCCGGCGAGACCACTCGCCGCCCGCTCGAGCTCTTGAAAGAACGCGGCGTGGAAGGCGACAATCTTCTGGACATCGGTGGGGGGATCGGAGGGATCCCCGTCGAACAATTCGAGGCGGGCTTAGAGGCCCGACCCTGGTCGAGGCGTCGTCCGCGGCAGCCGAAGCGGCCCGTTCGGCCGCCATGGAGCGGGGACTGGCCGGTCACATGGAAGTCCTCTTGGGCGATTACGTCGATTTGGCCCCGGGTCTCCCGGGGGTAGGCATCGTCACCTTGGACCGTGTCATCTGTTGTTATCCGGATATGACCCGGCTCGTCGGCTGCTCCTCAGCCCAAGCCGGCCATACGTTCGGCGCCGTGTACCCGCGCGGCGTGTGGCGGGCGCGGCTGTTTGTGATGGGGCTCAACGTTTGGTTCCGGATCCTCGGAAGTCCGTTTCGGATCCATTTGCACTCCCCGGAGGAGATCGTTTCAATCCTGCAAGGCAATGGCTTCGCGGCAGCGTCTGGGGAGTGGGCCGGGTTATGGGAAGTGGTCGTGTACCGAACGCAGAATCCCATAGAACGATCTTCGCCTGCGGCAGCGTAGTAGAGGAGGACGAGGTCATGAGAACCGTCAGATATGTTCTGGAGAACAAGGGCTACAATGTGTGGTCGATCGGCCCCGACCGAACGGTGTTCGAGGCGTTGGAGGAGCTGGCCGACAAGGACATCGGCGCGTTGGTCGTCGTGGAAGCCGGCAAACTGCGCGGCATCTTCTCCGAACGCGATTACGCCCGCGAGGTCGTCCTGAAGGGGCGCAGCTCGCGCGAGACGGCGGTCAAAGAGGTGATGACTTCGGAGGTGGTTTGCGTCAAGCCCTCGCAGTCGATCGACGACTGCATGGCCCTGATGACGAACCGCCGCATCCGACATCTGCCTGTGCTCGACGAAGACGACGAGGAAAAGGTGATCGGTTTGATCTCGATTGGCGACGTGGTTAAAGAGGTCATCGCCGAGCAGGAGTTTCGCATCGAGCAGCTGCAGAACTACATCAGCGGCGACCGATAGGCTGACCGCGACCCAGTACTGAAGGGCGGTTGCCCGCAGATCAGACGGACGTTTAGAATGCTGGCCCTGGTGGGGGGGAGCGTTATCGCGCGGACAAAAGGACGGACAATGAAAAGGACCGTCGCTCTTTCAATCGCACTCTTGGTGACCACCGGGCTGGCGTGCAATACGCTGTCGGGCCTGCTGCCCGGCGGCGATTCCGGCCCGACGGATGGCCTGTTGGGCGAGGGGGTGGGGTCCGGCGAGGTCATCTTCTCTGATGACTTCAGCAACGAAACGACGGGGTGGGAACAAGGGGAATACGAGACCGGGACGGTTGCATATGAATCGGGAGTTTATTCGGTCGTCTCATTCGGCAACGGCGAGACCATGTGGGGCATCTCCAACCGCAACTTCGGCGACGTCCTTGTGGAGGTTCAGGCGCAGCAGGTCCGGGCGCCGACCAACGATAACAACGATTACGGCGTAATGTGCCGGGTGCAGGAGAACAACGACGCTTACTTCCTGCTGATCTCGGGGGACGGCTTCTACTCGATCCTCCTGCGCGCAGACGGTCAGTTCTCTCAACTTGTGGATTGGACTTTGACCGACCGCCTCAACATGGGCAACGCCACCAACCAGATTTCAGCTGAGTGCAATGGCAGTTCGCTGTCGTTGACGGTCAACGGAAACCTTTTGGCCGCGACCGAGGATTCCACGTTCAGCACCGGCGACATCGCGCTGACCGCCACCTCCTACGAAGCCCAGGAGACTGAGGTCCAGTTCGACAACCTGCGCGTGGTCAAGCCATGACGGTGGATTCCGGATAGGAGATGTTTCGAAGACGGCGCAACGAGGGCTTGCAGAGGGCAATCCAGCGCTCCCGCGATCCCCAGCTAGCGAAGCTGCACGACGCGCTGGCCGAGCGGCGTGAACGGGTCGCCGAACTCGAGCTGGAACTGTTTGAGGCGCGCGCCGATCTGGCCGCGTTCACGGCCGAGCTGGAGAGGCGACTCGGACCGCTGGAAGCGCGGGTCGATGAGCTCCAGCGAGAACTCGAGGACGCTCGACGCAGGCACGCGCGACAGGCCCAGTGGGGCGACAGAGCCGAGGGCGACCGCGTCCCGATCGATGTCCTCGATCAGTTCGAAAGGGCCTGGAGGAAGACGCGGCCCGCGGCTGCCGCCAACAAGAAGAAGGAGCGCGCCGTCAAACCGGAGTCGCAGGGGGAAATCAAGGCTCTGTACCGCGCGCTGGCCAAACGTTTTCATCCCGATCTGACGGTCGACCCGGCCCACAAAAAGTACTGCGAAGAGGTCATGGCCGAGATCAACCAGGCCTACGCGGATGGGGACATTGACCGATTGCGCGAGCTGATGGACAAGCCGGAGAGGCCGGTGCGGGAGGAGGAGAAGCCGCGCGAACAAGTGCTCGCCGAGCTGCGCCAGGAAATCGCCCGCCTGGACGCGGTGATTGGCCACCTTGAGCGCTCACTCAGCCAGCTCACCAACTCGCATGAACTTCAGCTCATGCTGGAGGCCAGCATCGCCCGTTCTCAGGGTCGTGATCTGATCCGGGAGATGGCCCACGACCTGCGGGCGGAAATCGCGAATCTGGAGGCCGAGCTGGCCGTGGTGGATTAGACTGCGGAAGTCGTCATCCGCCGAGGGCTTAAGGTCATCGCCGCTCCGGACCGATAGGCTCGCCCTTGGGCTCGGATCCAGCGAACGTCAGACGCCGGGTTTCCCGGTGTTTTTCATTTGTTGAGAGGCACACGCCCCTCGGCTCATTCGGAATCCGTCCGACGCTGGAACATCCGCAGCCAGCGTTCGACCTCCTCGCCCGAGGGCGGCGGGGGCTTCTCCGGGTTGGGATCGTCGGGGGACTGGGTCCTCAGTATCTCGGCGAAGGCCTCACTGGTGAGCCTGCGGGCGCCGGCGCGGCGCGCGGCGGCCTGAACTTTGCGATCCGAGGAGACCACCGTCCAGTTCTTGGCCTCGCCGCCCAGCCGCTCGAGGTTCTGGCTGATGGCCTCATCCGCCGTGCGTGGACTGCGAACGAAATGCGCCTCGACACCGCCTTGGGGCCGCGGATCCTCGGACGCCATTGAGCCGCGGTCGAAGTAAACGGTGACCCGCCGGCCGTCGCGGCGGGCGAACTGGCGCAGCAGTTCGAGGAGCTGGCGCTCGTCGTCGAGCTGATCCAGCTGAATCCCGGGCAGCTTTCCGATCAAATTGTGGCCATCGATCAGAAACGGCAAGGATGCGGCCTCCCTGAATTTGGGAATCTTGGTACCGATTTGCTCAGGGCTATGCTATCATCCGCGAACATGGGCAGCGTTCGACGATCCACCTGGCGGCAATACCTTCCGTTTCTCATTCTAAACGTCCTCGTATCGGCGATCACCATACTGGCAGTGCTGACAGTGTGGGACCGCGGCGTGAGCGTTCAGCCGCCGACGGCCACCCCCACTCTCCCGGCCATCGCGTTGGCGGCCAGCGCCGTGCCCACTGAGACGCCCACGCTGCGGCCTTCGCCCACGCCGCACCGTTACGTCGTGCAGCAGGGTGATACTATGAATGCGATCGCCTTGGAGCTGGGCGTTCCGGTCGAGGCGCTGATGGAGGTGAACGGGTTGGCTGATCCGGACACGCTCTCCGCCGGTCAGGTGCTGTTGGTTCCCGAGGGTGCAGCCTCCGAAGGCGAGCTGGCGCCGACCGCCACGCGGGCGGCGTCAGTCACCGGTCAGGCCGAGGCGCCAGAGGTCGAAATTCGCGGCGTCTCCGGCGGAGGCGATCTGGAGAACGAGGTTGTCCGGCTGCTCAATACGGGCGGAACCGCTCACATGGAAGGGTGGACGCTCGAGGATGGTGAGGGGCACGTGTTTTCCTTCCCAGATTTCACGCTGCATAACGGCGCGGTGAGCGTTCACACCCGAGCGGGCACGAACACGGTGATCGATTTGTATTGGGGTCTGCCCGAGGCGGTGTGGACGCCTGGTAAGACGATTACCCTACGCGACGCGGAAGGCGAAGTGCAATCCACCTTCCAGATTCCGGGGGGTTAGCTTATGGGACTTGGACGCCGTTGGAGGCGTATCGCTGTCCACCTCGGGGCGGCTCCGGTTGGGGCCTACGGTGGCAAAGGGGGGTTGCCCCGAGCCCCCGGTTTGCAGGCCCCGACGTGGGGACGATGATGACGCTTTCGGTCTGGGAACGGCTCGCTGAGGAGCGGATTCGGGAAGCGATGGAGGCGGGGGAGTTCGATGATCTGCCCGGTGCCGGCCGCCCGTTTTCACTGCGCGAGGAGAACCCCTACGAGCGAAGCTGGCGGCTGGCGTTCCATTTGCTCCACAACGCTGGGATGGCCCCGCGCTGGATCGAGCTGGACCGGGAGGTGCGGGCGGAGGCCGAGCGGTTGCGCCGCCAGCTAAGGCGTTCGGTGAAATGGGAAGGCGGCGGAGTTCCCAGCGAGCGGCGTGCGGTCGAACGTTTCCGCCGCGAAGCGCAGAGGCTCAATAGAAAGATCCATCAGCGGAACCACCTGGCCCCGCGGTCGGTGAAGCCGCGTTTTCCGCTCCGGATTGAGCGCGAGATCCACGGGGCGCGGCAAGCGGTCGGGAGCGAGGGCTCATAGAAAAACCGGCCTCACGGAGGCCGGTGGGGTCCATGGAATAGGAATGGTTGCGGATTCAAGCTGCGGGGTCGGGAGGGCCCTCTTGCCCGGTGGAAGGTTGACCGGACTCCTCATTCTCGTCGCCCTCCAGCCCACGGCGGAATTCACGAATGGCGGAGCCCATCTCGCCGCCGATCTTGCTCAGGCGGCCGACGCCGAAGACGAGAAGTACGACAACCAGGATGATGATGAGTTCAAGTGGACCTAAATTGGGCATCGCCGCTCCATCCTTTCGCCCCTCAAGTCGTCGTGAATTATAGCACTCACAGCTGGCCTGGGGAGCGCGAGCGCGAAATATTGCTTCGCCCTTCCGCCTTTGTTACACTCGCCGCGACGGGATTGTCGACTGGGGGACTTTAGCTCGTCCAATGACCCTCTCGCCCTGACCTGAATCTCGAGGAGCAACCGGACATTATGGCCCAAGCACTCTACCGGCGATGGCGACCGCAGACCTGGGACGCCGTCGTGGGCCAGGATCATGTCGTCCAGACGCTGCGGAACGCGGTCAAAGGAGATCGTGTCGCCCATGCTTATCTGTTCGCCGGACCGCGCGGCACGGGCAAGACCACGACCGCGCGCCTGCTGGCCAAGGCGGTCAACTGCCAGGAGCAGGATTTGGCGGAGCGGCCGTGCAACCGTTGCGACCCCTGCCGGGCCGTGGCGGAAGGCAACTATCTCGATCTGATCGAGATCGACGCGGCCTCCAACACCAGCGTCGAGGACGTGCGCGACCTGCGGGACAAAATCAATTTCTCCCCCAACGAAGGCCGCTATAAGGTGTACATCATCGACGAGGTTCATATGCTCTCCACCGCGGCCTTCAACGCGCTGTTGAAGACGCTGGAAGAGCCGCCCGACCATGCCATATTTGTCCTCGCCACCACCGAGGTGCATAAGATCCCGGCCACGGTGCTCTCCCGTTGTCAGCGTCATGAGTTTCGTCGTCTGCCGGTGGCGACGATCCTGGAGTATCTGCGGAGCAAGGTGGAAGAAGAGGGATTCGATGTCGAAGAACGGGCGCTGGAATTGATCGCTCGCCAGGCCACGGGCAGCCTGCGGGACGCCATCTCGCTGTTGGATCAGCTCACCTCGACCGGCGGCCGGGTGGATTTGCAGCGGGCGCAGGCCGTCTTAGGGACGGCCAACTCCGAGGCCGTCGTGGGGGTGGCGCAAGCGCTGGTGGAGCGCGACGCCGCCGCCGGCCTGACATTGCTCAATCAGGCCGTGGACGGGGGCGCCGACCCGCGCCAACTGGCGCGTCAGGTCGTCGACTATCTGCGGGCACTGCTCCTGATCCGATCGGGGAATGAGGACCTGGTCGAAGCCCTGGCGCAGGAGCGAGAGCGCATGGAACGCCAGGCCCGCGCCATCCCGCTGAACCTGCTCATGACGGCCATAGACGCGTTCCACAGCGCCGCGTTGGAGGGGCGTTCCAATTGGCAGCCGAAGCTGCCGCTGGAGCTGGCCCTGGTGGAGACGCTGCACTCCGACGAGGTGGAGCCCGCAGAAAGTCGCGAGGGAACTTCGCCGGCGGAGGCGCCCAACGCTGGCCGGCCGACGAGATCATCTGATGCGGCTGAGCCGGCGGAAGGGACGGAGCACGGCCGCGTGGCCCGCGAAGCCCCCGAGGCGGGGGCGGAAAGCGGTGAAGATCGTTCCGAGGCCGAAGAGACTTCGGAAGGGGAGAAAGGCGAGCTCACGTTCCAGTTTGTGCTCGACCGCTGGGACCGGTTGCTCAGCGCCGCCCGGAGCCATGACCCCAAGGTGCAAGGGTTGCTGAACTCCTCGCGACCGTTGGGCCTGGAGCGGGGTGCGCTCGTGCTGGGCTTTGCGAGCGACCTGTTGTGCGAGAAAATGGAGCGGGATCAAAATCTTGAGACGCTGCGGGAGGCGCTGCGGGAGGCGCTGGGGCGACCTCTGGACGTTCGCTGCGTGCTGACGTCCAAGTGGCAACGTGAAAAGGCCTCGCCGGAGGCACCAGCGGTCGAGGACGGCGGCATGGTGGCGACCGCGCTGCGCGATCTGGGCGCCGAGGTGGCTGATGTGCGGCCCGCCTCCGAGGACGTCGAAGAGGCCGATCGGGATTGAGCTGGAGGTTCGCAGGGCCAGCCCGGAAGCAGGGGCTCCGCTGGATGCTCTGCGCATGGTGTTCGCCGGCTTCTTTCGGTGGTAGGATCACGGTTCACACGGTTACGTTTCGTTAGGACGGATTCGGCGCGCGGCCTTTGCGCGGCGCGGGAGGATTTATGAGCAAGGGAAGCGAAGGCATGATGGACCAGCTGCGGCGCGTCCAGGAGAGGCTGGAACAGGCCCAAGAAGAGTTGGCCGAGGAGATGGTGGAGGCCAGCACGGGCGGTGGCGCGGTGAGGGTCAAGATGAGCGGCACTCAGCGCTGCCATGAGGTCAAGATCGATCCGGAGCTGTTGGAGCGGGCTGACGCGGAAATGCTCCAAGACTTGATCCTGCTGGCAGTTAACCAGGCCCTACACGAGTCCCAGGTCGTGGCCGCGCGCAAACTCGGGCCCTTGGGATCGGCGTTGGGCCCGGGGCCGGGCTCCCCCTAATGGCCGCCGCTGTTCCCTCCCCCGTCGAGCGTTTGATCGAGGGCTTCGCGCGTCTGCCGGGCATCGGCCCAAAGACGGCCTCGCGGCTGACGTTCTACCTTCTGCGCGTCGATGAATCCGAAGCGCGCGAATTATCTGAGGCCCTGCTGGGGATGATCGAGGAGACGGCGTTCTGTTCTCGGTGCTACAACATCACCGGGGTTGGCGAAGATCCCTGCGCGATCTGTGGCGATCCGGATCGCGCATCGGATGTGATCTGCGTGGTCGAGGAGCCGTTGGATGTGGTGGCTCTGGAACGCACGGGGGCCTATCGGGGACGCTACCACGTTTTGCACGGGGCCATCTCGCCGGTGGAAGGGGTAGGCCCGGAGGATCTGCGGCTTGCCGAACTGTTGGAGCGGATCGAAGACGAGGGCGTGCAGGAGCTGATCCTGGCCACCAATCCCACCATGGAGGGGGAGGCCACGGCGATGTATCTGAAGCGGGAGCTGGAGGACCGCGGGCTTCGGATCACCCGCTTGGCGCGGGGCTTGCCCTCGGGCGGGGACCTCGAGTACGCTGACATGAACACCCTGTCGCAGGCGTTGGAGGGCCGCCAGGCCTTCTAGCGGGCGGTCGTTCTGGCGTTCTCAGTCGCGAGCTTAAGATCTAACCGCGGAGAGCGCGGAGTAAAGGGATGCATGGGGAACACCGCGTTCTCTGGGGATGGATGGATCGACCATTGTTTCGGGCGAAGTTCTCGAATCCCTTGCCTTCCGTTGGCGAGCAGCTTCCCGGAGCCTCTCGGTCGTCGCCACGAGAAGACCGGCACCGAAGGCATAAGCCAGGCTTTCCGCCGAAAGTAAGCCATAGAACCCTCTGCGTTCTCAGCGCGCTCCGCGGTGAATCAGGATTGCCATTCAGCCCACAGACCTTGACGCGCGCCCCCGGACCCAGTAGAATATAGAAGAACTCAACAAGGCGGTCTCGCCCGCGGTTCAGCGGGAAGACCTAAACAACAGAGAGGTGCAAACGAAGCGTCCGGCGCAGCCTGATGCCGGACGCGCCGCCGGTGCATGTATGAGCATCGGCACTTTGTGTCTCAACCCTTGACATCGCAGAGGGCGGGCTGTTAGGATACGGTCTGCTCGACGGATGGCACCTTAACAACTGAAGAGTGATAGGAACTGCCAGTAGTATACGGAATCCAGTCAATCCTAGATCCCAATCACGTCTTCGGACGTGTGAAGGACCTTACGGAGAGTTTGATCCTGGCTCAGGATGAACGCTGGCGGCGTGCCT
>CAZFCJ010000116.1:0-2296 GCA_964517315.1 uncultured Anaerolineaceae bacterium
TTGCCATGAACCTGCAGCAGGGCTCAGAAGGCGATCCGACAAAGCTGCACTGATGGGCTGGCGGGTTAAGTCTTCGACGTGAATGGTAGGCCAAGCGGCGGAGGCGCCGGCGTTGAAATCCCCGGCCAATTTGCTCAACACCGTCAGACTGAGCAGTAGGCCGTGTTGTCCAGCCGAGCTCATTGGCATCTGCATCCAGCGTCGATCATGAAAGGGATTCGCTGAGCTTCTGAAAGGCCATGGGTTGTGACCCGCCCGCCAGCAGCTTCTCAATGGCTTTGACGCTTTCATCGACTGAATCGACCGAAGTGTCGATTTCAAGATCGTAGCAACCGTGCTCGTGGACCAGGGAATACTGTGCCTCAACCATGCCTGGAAGGCGGTCACCGCGTGCCGCCTCGCGGCGAATTGCTTCTTCCTTCTCACAAAAAATGCCCACAAAGTAAGCCTCACCAGCCATGATCGCACTGATGGATTTGAGAACACGCTTATCGACGATCACGTCGTCAACGATGACATCGAACCCTGTCGATGCAACCGCCCTAGCAGCCTTATACAGCGCCTGCTTAAACTGCACTGCCTTGGGCCCCAGGTGCATTCGTTTAAAGCGTTGGCCGTTATCTTCCGTCACCCAAAGCAAGCCTTCGACACTTTGGGCGTTCCCACCGTCTGAGTAACGAAAGAAATGCTCGGGAAGCGTTTGAATGAAAAGGTCCAGCGCAAGGTGCAGATAGTATCCACCGAGTGCACCCTGAAGTGCCTTGGCAATCGTTGTTTTGCCCGAGCTGGAAGTTCCATTCAGAACGATGATCTGGCTTGATGATGTGTTCATACCTTGTGTCCTTCAACTCATTTGCATACTTTTACAGAGGATCCGTGTGTTCATCCATCATTTGAATGGATGGCCCCAAACTCACCCCATTTTTCCCTCAGGGACTGAAACTTTCCTTGACGATCCCCCCATTCGTCTGCGCGGTACGCCCGCCACTCCACAGAAGGTACACTGCAACCGTGATTGATACCAGCCCTTCCGCATGTCGGGTTGAAGTGTGGTTCGGAGCTATGGCAATCGCGGGCAGGATAATTGGACAGGACGCACATGGAAATCGAGCGTTTCCGGGGGCAGAGGATGGGCGTTCAGAGCCTCGTCGCTACTCCGTCTCTAGGGCACTCGTGGGGTCTGCTGAGGGGAAGAACGCATAAGGCCGCTATCGAGTAATCACAGCTCCAGGGAGAATCCACACGGTCGTGATGACCCTCATTGATCATCCCCGGGGGAGTTGGAAGGAGGAGGAGAAAGGGTTATGAAGAAGAGCGGATCGCAGAAAAACAAGTCTGCTTCTCAGATGATCGATGCGAGAATCAAGGAACTAGGCGATTGGCGCGGCAAGACGCTTGAAGAAGTGCGTCGGCTCATCAAGGAGGCAGACCCGGAAATCGTCGAAGAGTGGAAGTGGAGTAAACCCACTAACCCAGGAACACCTGTCTGGTCCCACAGCGGCGGTATCTGCACGGGCGAGACCTATAAGAATAAGGTCAAACTAACTTTCTTCAGGGGCGCTTCTTTGGAGGATCCTTCAGGTCTCTTCAACTCGAGCCTTGAAGGTAAGGTCAGGCGCGCCATCGACATCCACCAGGATGAGGAAATAGACGAGGAGGCGTTCAAGACTCTCATTCGCGCGGCTGTGAGCTTGAATAAATCCACAGCCCAAAGCTGATTTATGGACCCGGGATCCAGCGGAGCTGCACGGATGTCAGTCGGGGCGCGTTAATAGCTGCTCGTTTATGGTTGGCCAGGGAGCCGAGAAGGCGGCGTGTAATTCCCCGGCCGCTCGCAGCCAGGAGCCGTGGACTTCGCAGCTCGTAGTCGATCGAGGGCCCTTGCACACGGCAGCACCTCGCGCATTGTCGGAAATCGAAATACACTTATCGGTCCGGAATGAAACTGAGCTGGGAGGAGAACATGGCGAGGGAAGGACAGATCTATACGTTGGGACGATGGAGGACGAAAGCGGGAATGGAGGCAGAGTTTATTCGCGTTTGGCAAGCTTTCGCTGACTGGACATCCGCCAGCCAATCTGGCGCCGGTGAAGGTACTTTGCTCCAGCACGAAGATACTCCACAGCGGTTTGTATCCTTCGGCCCGTGGGATGACGCGGCGAGTGTCTCCAGCTGGCGCCAACGACCGGAATTCAAAGATTTTCTAGCTAAGGCTCAAGAGCTGTGCGATGAAATCGAGCCTCAGAATATGATTTTAGTGGGACGGTCAAGCTCCGCAGCATTGGATGACTGAGAG
>CAZFCJ010000116.1:2396-9982 GCA_964517315.1 uncultured Anaerolineaceae bacterium
GGGAGTTAAGGCGGCTGGCAATCCATGGCAGAATGGTCGCATCATCGTTACAGTGAACGGCGCGGGTCGCTGCCCTTCGCTTCGCTGAGCTCGGCTTCGTGGCGCACAGAAGGTGATGCGGATTCATGAGCACAGACGTCCAAACTTCCGCCGAGTTAGATGCAGAGGTCCGGCGAGTGATCTACGATAGCTTCCTGTCCCGTGCCAGGGCCGTGACCCAGCAGGAAGTGGCCAGGGAGCTTTCCCTGCCGGACGATGATGTGGCCGCTTCCTTCGGACGCCTCGCGGCAGCCCATGTGGTGGTCCTTCAGCCGGAGAGCGGCGAGCTGCTCATGGCCAACCCCTTCTCGGCTGTGCCCACCACCTTCCGGGTCAGCTCCGGGGAGAAAGAGTGGTGGGCCAACTGCATTTGGGACGCCCTGGGCGTGCTCGCTATGATCGACGAGGATGGCGCGATCGAGACCTCATGCCCCGACTGCGGGGAGGCGCTCGATCTGGCCGTCGTCTCTGGACAGCTATCGCGGCCCGAAGGCGTGGTTCACTTCGCTGTTCCCGCCGCCCACTGGTGGGATGACATCGTGTTCACTTGAAGAACCATGCTACTCTTCCGGTCGGAGGAGCATGTTTCACGTTGGTGCAAGCTCTGGGGTCAGGATACGGGTGCCGTGTTCTCACCCGAGCAGGCCTGGAATCTGGCGCAATCCTGGTACTCGGAAGACCGCAGATCGCAACAATGGCGCAGAAAGACGAAGGAGGAAGCTCAGCAGATCTTGGACCACCTGGGACTTGTGGGCCCCTTCTGGCAGTTGTGACCTTTGCGGCGGACAACTTGCACGATGAGCCGGGGCCGTCAAGGAGGGGCCACGCTCCAGGTGAATACCTCAGAGTTACCGCCCGCCCGGCCACCCCATAACGGTGGGGTGGGTGATCTTCAACCACCCGGAGAATTGCAGTGGCGGCGAGTGCGGCGCCGGCGACGCCTTCCCCTTAGATACTCCCCCAATTCAGCCAATGCTCAGCCGGATCGTTCGCCTTTGCCATGATGTACAATCGAGATCGAAAGAAGAATGGCTGTGTCGACTCGGCACGATGAACTGCCCGCGGGTCGCTTCGAGCGCTATCGCCTGCGGATGGCGTCTCCTGAGCGAACCGATGGGTCCCCGCCGACTCGACCACGAATCGGCCGGTGACGCTGTTCTATGGGGAGGAGAGAGTTCCTTTGCCCCCAGAGGACCGGGAAAATCTCGTTGGAACGCACCTGAACCGCCGATACCGGATCGATGCCGTTCTTGGACTGGGCAGCATGGGGGAAGTCTATCGCGCCCGCGATACCGTGCTCGAGCGGGATGTAGCTGTCAAAGTCGTTTCGCACCATTCCCTGGATACCCGCGGCCGAACGCGTCTTCTCCATGAAGCCCGATACATCGCCAAACTGAATCATCCCAACATCGTGACGGTGCATGACGTCGGCGATCAAGATGGTCTGCCGTTCATCGTGATGGAATTCGTCAGAGGACAAACGCTGTACCAAGCCAAGCCAGATGATCTCGAAACGATCATCGACGTCGCTGGCGACATTTGTGCTGCGCTACAGCATGCTCACTCACAAGGGATCATCCACCGGGATATCAAGCCGGAAAACGTACTGCTGGACCCCGACGGTAGAGCTAAATTGATGGACTTTGGGATCGCCTTCTCGGGGGCATCTCGCCTCACCGAAGAGGGCACGCTATTGGGCACGGTGTTCTACATCTCGCCGGAACAAGCGCTTGGAAAGCATATCGACCCACGGGCAGACCTGTATTCATTGGGCGTATTGTTATATGAAATGGTTTGTGGCCGGCTGCCCTTCGAGGCTGATGACCCACTGGCCCTGATCTCCCAGCACCTCCACGCCCCGGTTGTCCCGCCGGACCATCTCAACCCTGATATTCCCTCGACGCTTTCGGATCTTATCCTGAAGCTGCTGGCCAAAACCCCCGAAGCTCGGGTAGAGACCGCCGAAGCTGTGTGGGAGGGTTTGCAAGCTGTCGCTGCATCACTGGATTCACGCTCCACGCCATTGGCCTCAGAGGAAAAACTGGTGGAGACTACCTCCAGCGGGCTTGCATTGCTGGACCGCATGGTGCGCGGCCGATTGGTGGGCCGTGAGGCGGAGTTAGCGGAGCTGCGCAGCTTCTGGGACCGGGCGGCCCATGGGGAAGGGCATTTGGTCTTGCTCTCGGGCGAACCGGGGGTGGGAAAGACGCGCCTGGCAAGGGAACTCACGGTGCATGCCCGTCTGCGTGGAGCGCAATGTCTCGTTGGCAGGTTCCAGCCGGAAATGGATGTGACGTACCTGGGGATTCGCGAAGCTCTGCGCGATTACCTGCGATCGCAGCCACCCGAAGAAGTGCGCTCGGCGATCGGGCCATCAGCCCCGGAACTCATCAAGTTGCTTCCCGAGGTGGGTGAAATCGTCGGCGAAGTCGCGCCCAATCCGCATATCGACTTATTTGAAGAAGAACGGATACGCTTGTTCGACAACGTGACCCAGTTCCTGCTGAGGATTGCTGAGAAGACCCCGATTCTGTTTGTGCTTGAAGACTTGCACTGGGCGGACAGCCCGAGCCTCCAGTTCCTGCATTTCCTCCTGCGCAACACCCTTCAAGCTCCAGTTTTGGTCCTGGGTACGTATCGTGAGGTGAGCCTGGACCCGGCGCGTCCCTTCTATGAAACGTTGCTGGGACTCAACCGCGAGCGTCTGTACACCCGGCTGGCATTGCGACGGCTGGGGGCAGGGAGCGTCAGGAAGATGCTGCAGGTGCTGCTGGACGGCCAGATGGATGATGAATTGGTCGAGCGGATCTACCATGAGACGGAGGGGAACCCGTTCTTCGTCGAAGAGGTGATCAAGTCGCTGCTGGAACGAAACGCTCTCTTGCTGGAAGACGGGCTGTGGACATCGGTGGAGGGCATGGACCTGCAGGTCCCGCAGAGCATTCAGATCGCCATAGGCAAACGGATTGCCAGGTTATCAGAAGATGCCCAAAACTTCCTGAGGTGCGCCTCGATTCTCGGGAACAGTTTCAACGTAGAAGTGCTCCTGGAAATGATTGGCTGGGACGAAGACCGGCTGTTGGACGCGCTGGAGCAGGTTGAAAAGGCACAATTCATCCGCGAGACGAGTGAGGGCGGGCAGGATGATTACAGCTTTGAGCATTCATTGCTGCCACAGATGCTGCACGAGGGGATCAGTGCCCGGCGGCGCGCACGCTTCCACCAGCAAGCAGGAGAGGCCATTGAGCGTGTGTACGCCAGAAAGCTGGAAGATGTAGTCGAGACCCTAGCATACCATTATGCGCGCGCATCCAATCGGGTGGCCGAAAAGGCTATCTCGTACGGGCTTCAGGCGGCGGAGAAGGCCCTTTCCGTCTATGCCCATGAACAGGCCCTTCATTTCTACGGGGATTTGTTGGAAGTGCTTGAAGACTTGGGTGAGCCGAAGCGAGAAGCGATGGTGTGGGAGCTGATGGGTGATACGAAGGGGAAGCTTTATTTAGTACAGGAATCGGCCGAGGCCTTTGAGAATGCGCTGGTGGCATTAGAGGAGGCCGACATCACAGAGAGTGAGCAGTTCTGCCAGGTGTCCTACAAACTCGCCGATTCACTGGACCTGGATGACCCGGCCCGAGCCGAGGAACTCTTGGAGGATACCCTATCCAACCCGGCTTTGCCCACCGTCAGCCCTCTGCGAGCGAAATGCATGACCAGCTTGTCGCATCATATGCTGCAAGATCAAGCTGTCGAAAAGGCCCAGGAGCTGGCGCAGGAGGCGCTGGACATAGCTGAAAGATCCGGAGATCAAAAAGCCATCGCGGAAGCTTGGCGGGCGTTGTGCCGCGTGCACAGTGCACGCGATGATTTGGCTGCGTATTTCGTCGCTGCCGAGCGACAAGTCTCTGCCCTGGAAGCGTGTGATGACTACTTCGGCATTTTTGGGGCGTTTCATCATGGTTTAGATTTTTGCTACCTTAAGGGGGACATCCAGAGGGCAGAACGGCTCGCAACGGACGGCCTTGATTTCTGCCAGAAAACCAATGCTCCTGGCTGGGAGGGCACCATTCTGGCCAACTATTTGTTTATTCTTTGGTTGCAGGGTCGCTGGCCCGAAGCACTAAGGCACGCAGACAGGGTACTGCCGCTCTTCAATCAGATTGGTCGCAGCACATGTCTCCTGTACGTTCTTCTGGACCTTGTCATGATTGAAGGCGGCATGGGCCGGGAAGAGCAGGCCCAAGAGCACATGGACAGCATGCTAAACCTGCTTCTCCAATTTGACGATGTCGACAGGGATTCGGACACCTTTCTCTTGTGGCGTTTTCTTGGCCTTGCCTACTTGAGCCGCTGGAAGGAGGCGTGGGAGTTAGTCGAAGAAGCAAAGGGGAGGGATTATCACCCCCGATCAGTCACCGTAGGCTCAGGGTATTTGTGGACTGTAATGACGCCGGAGGTGGCGGCCCGGACCGGACGGTACCAAGGGGCCGAGAGCATGGCTCGAGACATCCTGAGCTATTTCAGAGATGCCGACGCTCCTACGGGGATTGCGGCTGCCCTCTTCGCGCTCGGCCTGGGATTGGCCGGGCAAAAGCGCTGGCAGGAGGCGTTACTCGAGTACGAAGGCGCCCTGGCTCGATTCCGCGAGCTGTCTCAAGTCTGGGACATCGCCAAAACGCAGTACGAGATGGGCCTGGTCTACGCAGCTCGTGGTGAGGAGGGTGATCTAGAAGAGGCGCGACAGAACTTCGAACAAGCCCTCGCTACTTTTGAAGAGCTTCAAGCCGATCCACATATTAACCAAACACGAACGTCTTTGGAAGGTCTTGGAATCAGCTAAGGATCGGACCAAGGCGACCGGTGCTTAGACAGGCGCGGGTTGCCAACGGCCGTCGAATTTCCCCGGGGCAGCGATTAGAAATCCCCGTCAAGTCAAGAGGATTCAAGGGCGGTCGAACGGTCGATCTGGGTCAGGCGGCGTGGCGGATCCAGGCGCCTCTGGCGCATGATTGGGCGGTGGGCTCAGGCTTCGACGTCGAGGCGGGGGCGCGTCCAGGGGGCGTCGGGGCGTGTCATAAGGAAAGACTTGGTTGATTCAATACCCTTTCACTGCATCGGACCCTGAAGGCGGCCCGATTAATGGTGAACCAAGTGAGTTGTATGTGCCCACCTCTCATCAGTTCGCCGCCTAACAACCCGCTGCTCCGCAGAACACGCGCCGCTATAGCCCCGCAAAGAACGCGGACTATAGCCCCGCAAAGAACGCAGTGCCTGTGGCCCTGCATAGAGCGCTGGACCTTCGACTTCGCCTACCGCAGCGGACGCTTCGGCGGGAACTCTTCGCAGCCCTTCGCCAGGCTTAGGCGAACGGCTCAGCGCAGTCTCCGGTGGGCGACCGGGCTCAAGACGACTCGCAATTACAGGCAAAATAGTCATAATCATCAGGAGTAGCGGGGCTGGCCGCTTCACCTGGGGTTCGCTCGGGATACTTCGCGACCCACTCAGGTATTGGTTCTCGGCTGTGGGCTCCGCTAACTCGCCGGGATTAGCCAGCGCCGAGAGGCGGCTGGTGAAGGTCGAGGAGACGCGCTGTGGACGCTCCTGAAACCTCAACGACGTGGATCAGGACAAATTTCATTCCTGCATGGACGGCCGGAAATTTCTTCTCTTGGGCCTTGGGCTGGGGCATTGGGGGATTATTTGGAGAGACGCTCGGAGGAATATTGAGCTTTACTTTCGCGACCACGATCGCCAGCACTCTTGAGTTCTTGATACTTGGTCTTGGCTTTGCCGACCGAGGAAAATGGCTGATGATGAGCGCGCTCGGGGTTATTTCAGGTGGTGCATTGAGCGTCACAACCGCTCTGCCGGTCGGCGTTCCAATCCTCGTCTTGTTTCAGGCACTGACGTTCCACAGGCACAGCCGTCCGGTTGCTTATATGCTCTTGGGTGGTTTAGGGGGAGCTGCTGTGGCAGGAGCCGCATCCACGGGCGCATATTTGGCACTTGGAGGCCGGTTTGGAGGGGTCCCCTCGGAGGGTCCGTCCGGCCCGCTTCTAGGCTTACTTCTCGGCGCCATATTTGGCCTCACGTTTGGGGCGTCGCGTGCGCTTGCCATGAAAAGAGTACTAAGTGAACTAACCACAAGCGCCGGCTGACAACTCGCTGTACCGCTGAGAACGCGGCACTGAAGCACCGCGGAGTACGTGGCATCTCCGAGGCTCGGTGGGTGGGGGGGCTCCGGCATTACAGATGACGCGGGCTTCCGACTTCGTCTACCGCAGCGGACGCTTCGGCGGGCTTTGCCATGAACCCGCAGAAGGGCTCAGAAGGCGATCCCGCAAAGCTGCACTGATGGGCTGGCGGGTTAAATCATCCACGTGTATGGTGGGCAATGGGGCGGAGGAGCCGGCGGTGAAATTTCCGGCCGCTCGCCCATTTCACCGGAGCTCGCAGCTGAATGCGGTCCGGTGTCAGCCGCGCAGGGTGTCAAGTTTATCTTTCTGCAATTGCTGAAAGGAGGAAAACGCTGTGGATCACGAAATCAACCGTCAGCCGAGCACTGCGCCTCGCTACACGGGTCCGGTGACATTCATGCGGACGGAAATGGTTCGGGACCCCTCAGCATTGGATATCGCCCTCATTGGGGTTCCCTATGACGGCGGGGTGGAGAATCGACCCGGGCCCCGCCACGGCCCGCGCGAAATCCGCAACATGTCCAGCTTCATGCGCAAGATTCATCATGTAACCAGGGTCAACCCGTACGATCTTTGTCGAATTGCCGATATGGGCGATGTCTCAATAACCAACCCATTTGATATTGAACAGAGTCACGCGGATATCACCGAGTTCTACCGGGAGGTGCACGCTGCTGGCGCGGCTCCGTTGAGCGCCGGTGGCGACCACTCGATCAGCCTGCCGATCCTGCGAGGGTTGGCCGCGGATCGGCCGGTGGGGATGGTGCACATTGACGCGCACACCGACACCGCCGATGAAGAGCTGGGCTCCAAGCTCTCACATGGCACTCCATTCCGAAGAGCCGTAGAGGAAGACCTGCTCGATCCTGAACGCACGGTCCAGATCGGCATCCGAGGCGCCCAGAATTCAGAGGAGGGATGGCGCTTTTCAGAGGAATCGGGCATGCGGGTCATCTACATGGAGGAATTTGCGGAAGCGGGGGTGAAGGAAGTGGTCGCCGAGGCGCATCGCATCATTGGCGATCGATCTGCCTATCTGTCCTTTGATATTGACAGCCTGGACCCTGCCTTCGCGCCGGGGACGGGCACGCCGGAAGTTGGTGGGATGAGCCCTATTGAGGCGCAGGGATTGATCCGGGGTCTCCGTGGCCTTGACTTGATCGGGGGCGATGTGGTCGAGGTGTCGCCACCATTCGACCCGTCCGGGAACACAGCCCTCGTCGGCGCCACCATGATGTATGAGATTCTGTGTGTCTTGGCCGGGGCAGTCACGCGAAGAAATAGTTCCAAAGACGGTGATGCCTGGTGATTCGCTGTGCCGCTGACAACCGCGGCACTGTAGCACCGCCAAGA
>CAZFCJ010000117.1:0-9948 GCA_964517315.1 uncultured Anaerolineaceae bacterium
AAGAGGATCGGATGGTTGAGGGCCAGACCCTCCTCTGTATGGGTCCAGCGCACGGTTCCTGTCCTGCTCTCGATCGCATACAGGGTCTCATTCAGGTCCGTGAAGTAGACCGAGTCACCATCGGTTGCAAGACCGGGATTGAGCGGCGGCATCACTCCGAGGTCATTTTCTAGCGCGACGTTGAAATTCCAAAGCTCCTCACCCTCCGCTCGATCGAGCGCGTGCACATACCCATCATCGCTCCACATCACGACCAGATCGCCCGCGGTTTCCGGCACCCCGAGGGCACCCTTCGTACTGAACTGCCACCGCTCGTCTCCCGTCAATGCGTCCACGGCGTGGAGGACGCCATCGGTGCCTGCGATGTACACAGTGTCCATCGCAATCGGGATTCTGCCGAAGACATGACCTTCCGTTGTAAACGTCCAGATCTCGCCCCCTGTCTCCCTATCGAGCACACGATAGTCGCCATCAGGGCCAGCCAGATGGATCCGGTCACCCAACACTTGAGGTGGATAAACGTAGAAGACGCCTGATCCAAGGATCTCGAGATCATAGGACCAGAGCAGGTTGCCGGTGGGAGTGAAGACCTCCTGGGTCGAATCTTCCGCTCCGACCTCTTCGAGAGTGGATTGGGTCAGAGTGGCGATCAAGTGCCGATTGAATGCCTCCGAGTCAACCTGAAATGCAACCCTGACCTCAGTGGCCCCCTCGGCCCTCACCAACTCGCCGGGCTGCGCGGCGCCCATGCCCTCGACACCGAGCTCCGTCGCCTCAAATGCGACAAGTCCATCCTGTAAGAGCACGGCTGCGGCAAGCGGATCCCAGAAGTAGAAGCCTCCCGAGGTCATAGCAGGGTTGCGCTGAAGCAGATCGAGCACGTACTGCGCTGCCGGACTCCGCTGGGTATCCGCGAGACGGTTTCGAAATCGACTCGTGATTGGGACCTGGTTGGTCGCATCCAGCGGGACGAGCGTGATGGGGATGCCGCTTGTGAGGACCACCTCGGCGGCGGCAGGGTCGATGTAGATGTTCCACTCGCCCCCCTCGGCGGCCGGATCCGCCCCCTCCAACGCAACATTGCCGGGCACGTCGATCGCGCCACCCATGATCGTGACCTGGTCGATGCGCGCCGCGAGCGCAGGCTCGCGCTGAAGCGCCTGGGCGAGGTTGGTCAGCGGTCCGAGCGTGAGTACTTCCACCGACCCCGGCGCTGCCTCGATCGCGGTGACCAGGAGATCGACCGCCGACCCCTCAAATTCAAGCGTATCTTGGGCCGGGACCTGTAAGCCGTAGAAATCGTCGGCCAGGGACCGGTAGCTCGACGGAAATACTCTCTCGCCCTCAAGCGGGGTCTCCGAGCCGCAGGCAATGTGAACCCCCTCTATCCCTCCCACCTCAAGCAGATGACGGGCGTGGCGGACTCCTTGTTCACAGTGCGCCAGACCGGTGCCGGCCACCGTAATGGCCCGCAGGTCAACGCCAGGATGCTGCAGCAGGTAGAGAATCGCGATGACATCGTCGGCACCCATATCAGTGTCGACAACAAGCGGCGCCGCCGCGCGCTCGACGACGGCCCCCGGCGGTGACTGCACCGGGGGATCAGAGGCCGGCCAGGTGCAACTCCCAATGAGCAGGAGAACAATGGCCGCGATTGCAGCGGATTGAGCCCGCCATGCCTTGGCCCTCATCGACATCTCATCATCCCCTTTTCCAGCGCTTGTCGGCTGACGTCATCCGGCACGGCACCGCTTGCCATGCTTTCTCATTGCTCATGCGAGTTCCGAACAAGGCTATCCGCAATGTCGAGCATTAAACATTCACTTCGGCCACCACAGGGTCCCCAAAGCTCCACGAAGACCCCATCGACCAATAGCCTGAAATGAGGAATGGCCCCACCCATCCACTCGTTCCACTGGTATTTGAGCTCGCCCTCTGTTCGAAAGGATACCCAGTTTCCGACTGCCTGCTCAGCATAAACGCCTTCGATTTTCAGCGGGAAGACCTGGCCAGAGCGGCCGATGAAATCTGCGAACGGTTCTTCTTGCTGACGGATGCACCACCTTTGCCTGTCCATTGGCCGACTACCTACCTGGGGGCCAAGGTAGCAGGCATCCACCCGCATTTCAGCCGGATACGCCCACGCGTACTCAAACTGCCACCCATCTGGAACCTCGTAGCGTAGGAATTTCTCGAGACCCGAAGCTTCCATCGCCTCGGCGATCGTCGAAAAGCGCTGTCTCTCAAGCCCCGCGGAGGGCAGCTGCTCCGGTGTGTACACATCCTGTGCGCCGCGGCCAAAAAAGCGGACATCTTCCCACTCGAGGCGATGGAAATCGAACATGGGTAGTGGGGTTCGGGTCGAAGATGGAACCCGAAACTCGGTCGGACTGGGCGATGGCGAGACAATCAGCAGATCGGCGGCCTTCGGTGTCGGACTGGGACTCGGGCTTGGCCTCGGCGTGACCGCGCCTCCGGGTATGTTTGCTCCGGGCCATATCCTGGGAGACACGAGAAGGCCAAACAATACAACGCCGACTGCCATTGCTGCAGACGCCGTCATCTGCAGAACTTTGCGAACCGTCCTGCGGCGGCCCACTTTTCGTCTCACATAACCTTCGACCACGTCTCGTCGTGGCGGTGACCAACTTCTGGCTGCGGCTATCACCCGCGCACCCTCGAGGATGTCCCTGTGAGTGTCTTCGTAATCCAAGCAGCGTCTGCAGCCCTGCAAGTGGCGCCCCAGGTCAATCCGCTCATCGCGTGTGAGATTCCGATCCACCGAATCCTGAATCAGCTCGCGTGCCCTGTTATGGGAGATCGCCATGGCGCCTCCATACCCTCGCATCAGCTTGTTGCGGAGATCTATTCAATCAGCCAGCCTCGCAGTGTCCGCAAGGCATAGTGGAGCCGGGAATGAACGGTTCCTTCCGGCACGTCCAGAATTTCGGCGACTTCACGGATCGATAATCCGTCCAGATAACGGAGTGAAACTACCACCTTGTGCTTGGCACTCAATTTGCCAAGGGCGACCCGCAGCCGGGAGACCTCCTCCTGTTTCGTCAGGACATCCGAAAGGTCGCCGTGGCGAGAATTGCCAGAATACAGGAACCGCAGCGCACTTCTGAGGCGCTGCCGGGCGGTTCGTTTCCTCAGCAAACCGTAGCATTTGTTGACCACAATGCGCGCCAACCAGGCGCGCAGGTTCGTTCCTGGCTCATAGCGGTCGATCGTGAGCACGGCGTCAACCAGCGCCTCCTGCGCCGCGTCCGCGGCGTCACCCGGTCGGTGCAGAATCGAGAGCGCTAGTCGGTAAAGGAAATCGAAGTGCTGCCCCACGATAGCCTCGGCTAATTCCGGGGGTTGCGCCCGGTCGTTGAGCAGCATCCGATCGATGTCTGGTTTTGGCATGCACCCCCGATTTCGCCCTGCCTACACTCCTAAATCGCGTCCCGGCGTGAAATGCTTCAATCTTGGCTTCCCTCTCGCATCGGCGCAAGTTGGCGCTAAGATGAATGTGCATGAAGTTCGTGAGGAATGCCGCCGTCCGCAACACGCGAGCTCGGCCGACGCGAAGCCCAAGGCTCGAGCCCCGACTTAGGTTCGTCGTATGGGCAACCATGGCCGTGATCTTCTACGCGTGCTTGCCCGCGCCAGCAACGCCCGGGGCGCTGACACCTCAGGTATTGGACGAGGTCGGGCCGGCTATCGAGAGCGTATTGGCGCTCGAAATGAGAGCCCAAAGCACGAACGACTTCACTCTGCCCGAGCACACAATTGACGCCAAAGTGGAATCGGATTGGATGGAGGAAGTTCGGCAGCGTATCGAGGACAGCACCTCGCCCGATCCCGTCAGCTTCGAGAGCCTGCTACTGCGGACCGCCGACGACCTGCCCGAGATCGTCAGCCACTGCGTAGGCTATACCCCAGCCGTCCTGGTAGATGTGCACCAGCACGTCCGCGCGGAGTGCGTTTATCAGGCGGGCGCGCTCCTGATACTCGACCTGAAGTTCGGCGTCTCCGGTGAAGCCGCGGATAATCACTACATTCCGCTCGGTCTCGCCGCTGTCTCCGGTTGTGGGGGTTGGAAGAGGGTGCGCTGCAGCTTGGGCGGCTTCGGAAGAAGTTGGATCCAGCGGGGCCCATCCGCGCCCGGCAGCGTTGGATTGCCCACAACCTGAAAGGGCGAGCCAAAGCAGGCTGCCGACGATCCAGATGGACAGTATGTAGCTAGGTTTCATAGCCGGGGTTTCTGTCACTGTTCAGAACGCGTAGCTGGGCGAAACACGTACGGGAAGGCAACAATCCCGCGACTTGGGACCAAGGAACAAAGCATTGTGAAGGGGTTGACCCTACTTTCGAAGCAGGTCTGCAGCTTCCTGGCGTCGGCTAATCCGTCGATGACGTGCAGCGGGGCGGCAAGGTCGGATACCACAGGACGCACTCCCTTTGATCCGAGAAGCCTGGCTCCTGCGGGAGCGGCCCGACGAGCGGCCGCGAGCCCCCGAGGATGAAGATTAAAGTGCCGGGTGGTAGGTCCTGCAAGCTCTCGGAGATGATCATCTCCTCAGTCAGGTTGTTACCCGGGTAGGTCAGGATTACCTCGGGAGCCACGTCGAAGAACGAAGCGACGCCAGCCAGGGTATCCCCCTCGCTCCACCGATAGAGTACACCGTCTTCCGGAGGGATCACAATTTCCATCCCGGGTTCAAGGTTAGTCGGGTCATCGCGCAGGTGTTCCCAGTTGGAATGAACGACGGTCGTCACCTCGAGATCATACGTCGCTGCAATCGAGGCCAACGTTTCCCCTTCCGCTAGGACGTGGGTTTCCGGGGTGATCCCTGCGGTCCCCGGTGCAGCAACTCCACACCCCAACAAGGCGGATAAGGTGACGATCAGCAATGGAAAACGGAGAATGAAATCCCCCGACTCCTTGCGCACAGGTCCACGATCGGGCCGCCAGTCTGACGTCAGGGCAGCCCCGCCATGTGGAGGCCCCAGGCTCAACGATCCACTCATCTTGTTGGTTGAGCCGCTATGAGCCCCTTATGCTTCCTGCCGGGTTGTTGGCCTGACGCCAACTGTGGAAAAGACCCAGAGTGAGAATGATGAGGACGGCCACAAGCCAACCGCCCACAAAGCCAAGCACGCCCCGCTCAGGTGCGGTGAGCTGCAAACTCGGGATCTCCAGCATCAGAATGTTCGACACCAGCATGTTCACCGCGTTCCATACAATGCTGGCGCCCGAGAAGATGACGATGGTTGCCATTCGTTCGTCGATGGCCGAAGGGTCTAGGGCCACAATTTTTTCTTTCAGGCGAGGGGAAGCAAGGGCGACAACGATTGCATAGACGCTGAACATGGCTACAGCATTGAGGATGGTCCACAGCCAGCCCGGCGCGGTACCCCATGCAATCCTAGCCATACTGGTGTTTGCAAATTGAGGCAGAGAAGAGCGCACAAGGGAATGGAAAACCTGTAGGATCTGAAGGAAGGGCAGGGCCAAGAGATAGCCAAGCCCCAGCCAGGTAGATATCCTGAGGATGCGAGCTGAGCGAGTGGCATGTTGAACTACGCCCATCAACTTGCGGGAAACAATACGCTCAAGTGACAAGGCAAGCCAAAGACCAAGGCCGATAGCAACCAGCTGGGCAACATAGAAGCCAATTTCGATGGACTCGGCACCAAACATGCTTGATTCCTTTCTCACGGCTGGGGGCTGGGAGTGACGGAGTGCGAGAACGGTCCACAGCTCGGCTGTCCATGATTATCCTAGAGCAATAACGCACCACATTGCAAATCCCTGAGGTCCTTGAGCGACGTATAAGCCGCGAGAGCAGTCCCGCCTGTCATTCTGATTTCAGGCCGCGGATATCACCGAAAATTACTCGAGCTTGGTGCAGTTTCTGCCCACTCCTAAGTTCATCGACCTGTTGTCCGGGTCATGAACAGCGATTCGGTTGGCTCCAGCGAGATCTCCAGCAATTGTTCAAGGTCCGGGAAGACGGTGCTGATCTGTCCACATGGGTCTTGGATCGATTCGGGATGCGTTCGCTTCGCCACGTGCTCCCACTCGCCGGGCGCTTCGCCGACGGCGGCCAAGAAGTAATGGTATTCGGGCAACCAGCCTCGCTCGGAATACTCAACGACCTGCAGCTGACGCCCACTTTGGTCCACGCTACACTCCGCAGTCTTCTCGACGGGAAGCGAACCTGCCCAGACCGTCACCAGCCCGAATATCAGATTGCCAGCAATGGCAAGAGAGAGATAGAAGGGCGCTTCTTCATTCGAGGTCCAGGCACGCCGGAGGAGATAGAGAACGAGAGGCACGGATAGTATCAGCACGACGAACTGGGCTGATGCGTTCGGCCCGCCGAAGAAGCTAGATGCCACGAAGGCAGAGAATTCCAGAAGCCCGTGAACCAGGCGAGCGATGGCCATGCCCGCCCGGACAACATTGAAGTTGGAGCCGGTCTCTGGCCAGACATGCGACGCGGACAGGATCACATTCGCTGCAGATGCAAGGATCAGGAATCTGTGTTGCTTTATTTCGTCCAGCGCGAGCCTCGATCCAATCGTCGTGGTTGCCTGCCTACCCATGGGCTTTCAGGGAGCCGGTGATTCGACCGCTGGGCGAAGCCCAACCCGCCCAACCAAACACTCACCCAATTTATCCGGCCAGCATTCCCGACCCGCGTCAGAGGAGCTTCAAGCGACTTGGCAATGGCCCTCCCCAGCGTGTATCGTAGTTGAGACTAAGTCCTCTGAGCAAGGAAGGCGCTTACTGTGGCACGAGACGTGTTCTTGGGGACGAATCAGGGGATCTATCGATTGCGCGGCGGGGCAGTCGTACAACTGGGCTTGGTAGAGCATACGATCAGCGCGATCCACATTACCGCGCTGGACGGCGCGGACGTGATCCTGGCTGGATCCTATGGGAATGGAATGTTCCGAAGCGCGGATGGAGGCGCAACATGGAACCCAGCGAACGATGGACTGTGGGCCAAGACGATCCGGACCATCACACAGGATCCGAGCAGAGAGGGCAGCGTACTTTGTGGGACAGAGCCGGCCAGGGCCTTCCGCTCCTTGGATGGCGGGAAGCGCTGGCAGGAATTATCCGCGGTTGGAGAATTGCCTGGTACTAGCGAATGGTACCTGCCATATTCCCCAAGGGCCGGAGCGCTGCGGAACTTCTATTCCCCTGCGGGCTCGACCAGCGAGATATTCGCATCGGTTGAGGTAGGCGGACTGCTGCGTTCTGTGGATGGTGGGGTCAATTGGGACTACGTCGATCTCGTCGATGATGACGTCCACTGTGTCACCGGCCATCCGCAGGACCCAGAGGAAATGTGGCTCGCGCTCGGATGGGCAGCGCTACCAGGGCGAGAGGTCGACCGCGCGGCGCTTGGCGGAGTCGCTCGCTCAGTTGATGGGGGAGCTTCATGGACGAAGGTGATTGAGCACGACTACGCAAGAGCAGTGATCGTTCCACCAGCGAGGCCGGAGTTGGTCCTCGCGGCACCGGCAAAAGATGATTGGGATCAGGCTCAGATCCTCGTCTCACATGACGAGGGGGAAAGTTGGCGGCGGGCGGAACAGGATGAACCTTATCGCAACGAAATGATCGAGGCATTCTCGGCAGGTCCCGATGGCTCTATTTGGGCCGTGGGAGCCAGGGGAGGCTTATGGACCTGCTCACCCGATGACTGGGTGTGGGAGCCGCCATTTGACCCAGGAAGGGAAAGTGTCCTAGCGGTGAAGAGTATCGCGTTCCGAAATGAAGAATAGTAAATGAGCCAAACCACGCAAGAGAGGAACAACCACCCTATCTAGTTGTGGCGAGCTAAGCGGCCTGGGATTTCACCATCGGCCGCTCCGCCTAGTTGCCCACATACAACCTCATTGGTCAGCTTGCCAGCACACTGTCCAGCGGTGTTTGCTGGGTCCCCGGCAATTGTCCCGCGTTCTTGACGGGGTCCGCTTCGGCGAGCTGTTAGGGGTTTGCGGGGGCGCGGTCTCGCGCGTCTCTATTTCATGTGCCCCATGACCATCCTCATTCCTCATCGAGGTAGCTCGCACCTGTCACCGTATCGATGAACAGGATCGCGTCAAAATACTGACGTGGCTCAACTCTAAGTCCACCGAACATTGGCATGGGTTTGAACATCCATTCATTACCCGGTTCGGCTTGTTGATGCAGCATATCTACAAATATGATGGGGGATCCCAACTGATGGAATATATCCTCGACACTACCCGGCAATGCCCGGAATGTTTCTGGCCCTTGAAATCGAAGGGACGGACTAACGGAGTGACCGAACAATCCGATCGTGTAGAGCGCGTCCCGGTGACTTTGCGCGATATGTGATCCCATGTTCCCTGCCTGCTCAAAGATCGGATACGGCCGATTGGAGATGTGGCCGTTGTGTGCCCATACGATGATTTTTTCATCCGGGTAGAGTTCGGTTAGTAGGAACTCGAGATTTGACGCCATGGCCGGATCTCGAATGGCAGCTCGCTCAAATTGTGATCTATGACTCATGCTGAGTATGAACTGGGCCCTGGACCAGGCAGCTCGTCGCGCGACCTCCGCGATCTCAGGCCATTCAGGATAATGAAGCTGAATCTCGGCTGCGTTCTCCTCGTAGAACTCAGCCAAGACCAAGTACCATTGAGAGGGAGTCGGCGAATCTAATACCCCCTCCAACCTATTATGTAACTCCGTCGGGTCGGAAGAACTCTTGTACACGTTGGTAAATTCCTGGTCCAGCTCGCTGATCTCCTGAGCGTATTCAATGTCAATCTTTTCGGCAACGTCAACGAAGAAATCGGTCGTTTGCTCGGCGCCCGTCTCGGGAGGACGTATGTCGAATCCAGCTAGGGTGAGAGGTGAATTTGTTGTTTGGCTTTCAATAAGATAGCCGAAGAGAGGGAGCACCTCCTCTGTGTGCCAAACGCCAAAAATACAGCCTTCCATTGCCTCCTCGGGCGCAAGACTTTCTATTCGGCTTTGGGTGAGGTAGCAGCCGAGCAGTCCACTTTCGAAGGCGATGACGTTATATCCGTGCTTCTCATGCAGATATTGAATAAGTCTAGCCTTGACTGTCGAGAACTCAGCTGTTGTGTGTGCACTCTCGCCGAGCTGCACAATTCGCCGGCCAGCGAGTAGCCGATCCAAGGATGACAAGCCTGAGGTGTTCAGCTCCTCCACCGAATTGAATGAGCGTGAGTGCACCTGTAGCCAAGGGACCCAAGATGTGGGGGTTGGCGTGGAAGGCGAACCCGAGATGGACGGAGCTTGCGTAATAAGTGCTTGAGCAGTGGCTTGCGAGTCGATTGAGGATGAGGGAGCCGAGCTCAGCGAGGCAGAGTTTGCCGGAGTAGTGCTGTCGAGATCGTCATCTGTAGGCTGCGCAGGAGCAGCTGGAGATGGAATCCCCGTGCAAGCCAAAAGAGCTACTGGGATCATCAGACTTATGCACACAACACAGAACGGAAACAGGATTTTCTGAGGCAATGACTTAATCATTTGACTCATCATGGGCCCCCTTTCGTGTATGTCAGCGACCGGCTCGGTGACGGCTGATCGACGATTAGCTGCAAGCCCCTAACGTTGGCGAGCTAAGCGGCCGGGGGCTTCGCTGCCAGCTGCTTCGCCCGGTTGCCGGTCATAGCCGTTCATTAGTTAATCCGCCAGCATCCCCGGTCCGGCTTCAGCGAGTTGTTAGGCATCCAGGCTTTCGATTGCGGGTTTAAGTTTGCGGGCAAGTTTCTTCCGAGAGAGAAGATCATCTGGATACAAGCCTACCAAAGGGATGCCATTTACCTTGGCGATTTTCCGCTTCTCCTCTGCCCGTTCGTCATATCCTTCATCACCCGCCATTCCGAAGTACTCAATGAAGTAGTCGCCTACGCGGAAGTCCGCTCGGTAGTTGGTCTCAGGAT
>CAZFCJ010000118.1:0-9815 GCA_964517315.1 uncultured Anaerolineaceae bacterium
TGGTTCACGAGCTCCTCTGCCAACATCACCCTGGAGCCGGGGATTTACTGTCTGGCAGGTGAAATTGACGGCATCAGCGACACGCTGGCCTTCCAGGCCGACTCGGGTGCGACGGTGGTCGGCACCGACATCATGATTTACCTGGAGGACAGCGCCGGGGGGCTTCGAACTGCAGGTACAGCCGACATCACCCTGGAAGCCGGCGATCCATCGGGTGCAAGCGTCCCGGAGCTGGTCGACGCCTCCGGCGAGGATTGGCGGGGCATGCTTCTGTACGGTCACCCCGACAACAACAACGAAATCCACCTGAGCGGCGACTCGGGCAGCACCTACACGGGCACGGTGTACGCACCCGGCAGCCACTGTACAGTGCAGGGCTCAGGTGGCGCCATTGGTCTCAACACCCAGCTGCTGTGTGACACGATCCGCATTACCGGGAGCGGGGATCTGAACATTGATTACGACATGAGCAAGAACTACCAGCGGAAAGACCGCATCGAGCTGTTCGATTGAGAACCCCGCAGCAGCCGCTATGCGCGAGGGCAGACCTCTTCGGCGTTAGATTTGTACAAGCGGAGACGTTAGCGGGGTGCTGCGCCAGACAACAGCCGAGGTCTTTGAATGCCGGAGATCTCGTTCGCGTACAAGCCGCTCACGCCCCCCGAGGGAAGCCCCGTTTCAGCCGGGGCTTCCCTCATTTAACTATCGATCCCTGCGGCCGATGGGCGGGCCTGGCTCATGGTTCTGCCAGCCAAAAAAAGAATAGTATAACCCGCAGCACTCCGCTCCGTCGGCGTTCCCTGCCACCACGCGAACGACGGCCTACTGGCCTCATTCCTCCGTTCCCGGGCGCGGAGTGACCCCCCTTCCATTTGACGCCGAGTCAGCCGCTATCTAGAATACGCTCATGCCACTCGAGGCCGGTTCTTCTCTCAACAATCGCTATCGGGTCGAGCGTCAGCTCGGCGAAGGCGGGATGGGTGCTGTCTACCTCGCTTACGACGAAAGCCTCCAGATCAAGGTGGCCATCAAAGAGAACCTCAACGTCAATCCGCAATCGGAACGCCAGTTTCAACGCGAAGCCTCACTGCTGGCCACCACCCGGCACCCTCACCTGCCGCGGGTGATCGACCATTTCATCCTCGAAGGTCGGCAGTATCTGGTCATGGACTTTATCGAAGGCGATGATCTGCGGGCCCGGCTGAAGCGCGACCCACCCAACGTCGAGGAAGTTCTGGGCTGGGCGCAGGCGGTCTGCGACGCCCTCGCCCATCTTCATTCCAGGAACCCGCCCATCATCCATCGCGACATCAAGCCCTCCAACATCAAGCTCCAACCGGATGGGACCGTGGTTCTGGTGGATTTCGGGTTGGCCAAGGAGTTTGACGAGCAGCGCACCAGCACTGGAGCGCGGGGGATGACGCCGGGCTATTCGCCGCCGGAGCAATACGGGGCCAGCCGGACCGACTCCCGCAGCGATCAGTACGCGCTGGCGGCGACGATGTACGCGCTGCTCACCAAACAGGCGCCGGAGGAGGGCATCGAGAGGATGCTGGGCAACGCCGAGCTGACCCCGCCGCGCCAGCTCAACCCGGAAATCCCCAAGGGGGTCGAAGCGGCCCTGACGCGCGGCCTATCGGTGTCACCCCAAGACCGGTTTCCGGATGTAAGTGAGTTTGGCGCCGCCCTGAGCGGCCATACGGACGCCAAGACGGTGACCTCCACAGGTGAGCCAGCCGCCACCCCCACCCCGGAGCCGCAATCCTCGCCTCGCTGGTGGATCCCGGCGGCGGGCCTGGCGGGGCTGGCCGGACTGACGCTGATCGGCGGCATCATCGGTCTCACGCTCGGCGGTGTGCTCTCATTGCCGATCGGATTCAACGCTTCTGGTCAAAGCACACAAGCGCCGGGAGCGGGGCCGGCCGCGACCGGAGTTCCTGACTCAACGGCTGCAAGCGGAACCGTCGCCGAGGGCGGGACCATCACTTATACGTCGGGCGAGCGCGCTTACCGGGTCGAAGCGAGCCAAGGCGCCGCTGTGGAAGATATTGGCCAGGCGCTGGAGGAGCTTTCGCCCGGCACATTGGACACCGCGCTGAACATGTCCCCGGACGGCGGCTGGCTCATCCTTGAAACCGATCGCTTTAGACCGGATTGCCCGGATCCAAGCAGCTGCTTGGCCCTGATTCCTTCGGACCTCTCTTCGGCGGAGGTCGTCCGCCCTCAAGGGGAATACCTGAGCTTTCAAGGCAAGGGCGCCGTCGCCTCGGGAGGAGATCTGATCGTGTACTCGGGCGGAGGCGGACCCAACGACCGCGACCTCTGGTCGGTCCAGCGCACCGAGGGCGGCTGGAGCGCCCCGCTTCTGCTGACCGCCGATTCTCCTTTTGCCTGGAACCATGAACCGGCCGTCTCCGCGGATGGCACTCGGATCTTGTTCGACTGCGGACCCGAACCTTACGGCGCGGAGGGAACCGCCATTTGCGAAGCCGTCACGGACGGTTCGGGCTTCCGAGTCCTGGTCCAGCCCGAGGATGGGCCCAGCGGCGCATCAAACGGCTCTGCGCTGCATCACCCCGATTACGGACCGGAGGGAGCGGTCGTCTTCGAAGCCGACTGGAACGGGCAGCAGATTTGGCGGGTGACGTCCAGCGGAGGCAGCCTGGAGCGGATCTCGCTCCCTTCCGACAGCGAAACGTCACCCTGCGTGCTGGCGGACGGGAGGATCGTCTCCGTGTGGCGGGGCGAATCGGAAGCACTTGAATTCAAAGTGATGAACCCTGACGGCGCGGCGTACTTTGTCGTCCGGCCCGACACCCAAATCCTGGATGTCGGTATCGGCTGCGGAGGCTGACGCGCCCTCATTAGTCTGCCCGGTGACCATACCCGCCGGCCCCGACCTCCACGCGGTTAAGCTGGGCCAGGGGCCCACCCTAAGTTTGAGATACCGTTTCAAACCTCAACTCTTCGGAGGGTTCAGCTCATGCGGGCCGCGCTTCGAACATCTCCGCGAAGTCATGCGCGAACTGCTCGATGGAGCGCGCCGGCTCGCCTTTCAGTGTGGCCACATCTTCGGTGGCGTGATCGGCGAAGCCGGCCCGGAAGCCTTCGAACAGCTCGACGTAGCCTTGGGCCACCCAATCATGCATTCCCATATCTACCATGGCCTGCCGGGCGGCTTCATCTGGGACGCTGACGTAGTCCACATCTTTATCCAAGACCTCGGAGAGGGCGTCCGCGGCCTGATGCATCGTGATCGGTTCGGGGCCGGTGAGCGTATAAGTCTCACGCTCATGGCCTTCCTCAGTGAGCACCGTGACCGCGCATTCGACGATATCGCGGATGTCGATCATGGAGAGTTCGGCGTCCTCCAGCGGCCAGTACATCTCATCTCCTGAAGCGATCGTCTCGGCCGACATCAGCAGGTTCTGCATGAAGAACGTCGGCCTAAGCAGCGTCCAGGAGAGCCCCGATGACTTCAGCTCCCCCTCAATCTGTTGACCTTGCTGGACGATGCGGCTGTTTTGCGAACCCCACATCGAATGCCGGACGATGTGCGGCTCTCCGACCTGTTTGGCGGCCGCTATGACGTTGGTGGCGTGTTCCGCCTGCGGCGGGCCGTTCCAGGTCAACAGGTAGACTTTGTCAACAGCTTCCAGCGCCGGTTTGATCGTATCCGGCTTCTCGAGGTCCCCGACCGCTAGTTCGGCGCCCACGTCCTGCAGCGGTTGAGCTTTGGCCACATCCCGCACAAAAGCGCGCACCTTCACGCCAGCCTGAGCCAGCGCAGGGACCAGAATCGATCCCGTGTTGCCGGTAGCGCCGGTAACCAGAACTTTGCCCGTGTTCGCCATTGAAACCTCCTCCTGTACGGACCTTCACATCCTTTAATTATGGGACCAAGCTGCCACAAAGTTTTGTTGCCCGAGTTACACCCTGAGCAATGTATGACCATGGACCGGGATAATTTATATCCTGGACCCATTGGCATGCTGCCTCCTGTAGCCGAGAATGGGCTTGATGAAGACGGTGCTCATGTGAGGTGTATACGATGAAGGATTCGAGCAGGCTTTGGGACCGATTTGTGCTGGGCACGTTTCTAGGAGCGTTGCTGGGCTTTATAGCAGGATTGCTCAAAGCGCCCCAATCCGGGGAGCAAACCCGGGCGGCGATCCGGCACCAAAGTAAGGAAGCCAAATCGGCGCTTAAAGACTCCATCCAACAGGCAGGAGCTAAGGTGGCGAGTGTCAGCGGCAGACTGGCCGAGGCCGCCTCTAAGACGCGAGGGAGGTCCAGGACCGCGCCTGTCGCAGCTCAGGCCAGAACAAAAGAGCTCCGGTGACCCTACCCCTCTTATCCCAGCTGGCAGTGTCGCTGTGAGGAAGCATGAGACGGAACAGCGCTGCGGGCTGGCGCAGGATGATAGAGGAAACCAATCCTGTAGCTGGTGAGGAGACATAAATGAACAAACGAGTTATCGAACGGAATTGGAAGCAGAACAAAGGCCGCCTCCAAACGGAGTACGGAAGGCTGACGGACGACGATCTCAGGCAGATCGGGGACGACTGGGAGCTTCTCGTCGGCCGCCTGATGGAACTCTACGGTTTCACGCGCGCGCAAGCCGAGGAGGAACTCGAACGTTTCATGGTCGAGGACCAGAACTAACGTCGGGTGCATCTCGCGGGGGAACCCAGGGACCGCGCCTCATCGGCTCGGTTCCTTTCCTTCTAGCCTTTCGTTTCAGCACCCGAGCCGAACGAGCCGCCGCCCTGCCCCACTGATTCAAGATGAGGCCGATGAAAATGACCACCTGCATCAAGAACGGGATTGACATGCGGGGGTCCATCAGCGCCAATGGGCCCATCGACCTGGGCGATAGCACTGGATGTATAGCCTCGTTCACACTCGCCACGTTACAGGGATACTCAGACACTCATCCGATTCGACGGTAAAAATGGGGGGTGATCGGTACAAGTGTCAAAATATGAAGCTCTTAGACGCTGGGCGATCGCATGCGGAATGATCCCTCGCCGCCCCCACAATGGCCAACCGGTTGCAGAGGCGCATTCCGCTGTACGGCTGATTAACCCTCACCGCACCAAGGCCATGGTCGAACTTAGCGTGCACCAGCGCGGCCGTGAACCCATTGGACCCGCCCAGGTCGAACTTCCCCCACAGGGCTCGAAACGAGTTTCATTCAGCCAAGTCTTCCAGTCCGAGCGCCTGACCAACGACGTACCGTTTTTTGTGCTCATTCAGGCGACGCTTCCAATACGAATCGAACCTGGCGACCCTCCCCATCAAGAATGAGTAGAGTATTCACCGCACTCCGGGGGACATTTTAGGGTCCCCATACCGGCCATCAATCTCGCACGTTCACAGTGAAAACTATCCGAACTCGCATCTACCCAGAACTATATCCAAACATCTTCCCCGATGTCATTGAGCGTTGACGCTGCAATTCCCTAGACTGGTGGGCACATGTCCCGAGCGAATCGGGAGGCGGCAACCCATGGATAAAACGAGCTTGCACACCTGGTATATCGGGGAACTGCTTGAGCTTCACGACGCTGAGTGTCAGATCGAGGACACTTTGCCGGTCCTGGCTCAGGCCACGCAGGACCGACGTATAACGGCGGCATTTGAGCACCAACTGCGGGACGCGACACTGCACCGTCACCGCCTGACAAAGATCCTGCGATCCAAAGCTGCCAAGCTTGGATCCAAGCCCTGCGGCAGCATGCGGGCGATCCTCGCCGAGGCCAGCAGCGTCATGGCGAATTCCACCCATGACCAAATCCGCGACGCCATGTTCATCTCGGTCATGCAGAGAGCCCAGCATTACAAAGTTGCAGCATACGATACAGCGCGGATGTATGGCGATCTTCTCATCGAGGATGAGCAGGTCGAAGCCCTGTACGACTCGCTGGAGGAGGAAGAGGCGATCCTCGGGGAACTGAGCGATTTGGCTGTCAACCACTTCTTTGCCATAGGACTTGGTGAGGCAGCCGCTGCCGATGTAGCTCGTTCTTTCGAGAAGTGAGCCGAGAGATGCCCGATGAAGCACCGCATCACGATCGAACTCAAAGCGACCGGAATTTTAAACCCGTGCGCCGCCGCGGTGCTTCAGATGGGTCTGGAGCAGTCGAGCCGAGCAGACGGTCTGACCGACAGATTCGCCATCGAGCTCAAGGCTGGGCGTGCAGATCGACGACGGTGGGTTACGCGTATCGGGCGATCTCGGTCATGAAGGAGTGCGGCGAACGCTCCATTGATCCTCCGACGTCCGACTCCCCGCCGGGCTCGGCGATCCCTGGGCCCGGTGGTGAACCGTCGCCAGGATTGCTCGGCCGCCTTGATCATGGTGGTTAGCCACCCAAGAGGGGAACCGGTTACCGTCCAATGAGTTGTGAAAGGAGAGTGTCCCATGCTTGGACTTAGCATTACTTTGCTGTTGATAGCGATCGTCGCCGCTGTGTTGGGATTCGGGGGTCTCGCCGGGGCGGCCGCAGGATTGGCCGAGATCGCGTTCTACATCTTCTTGGGCTTGTTCCTGCTCTCGCTGCTGTTCGGGAGACGCGGCAGAATTTAACCTGCTGGCTGAACACCGGTCTCGCGGCGATCCCGCCCAATCCGACCTCTCGATCGAGGACGCTCCGGGCAACCGCGAGACCGGTGACAGGCTGCGCCCCGGTGCAGCCGAAATATCTCAGTCCCCATGGGAGGTGAATAAAGTGAATTACCGAGCGGCTATCGAATCCAACACTGTCGGGGAGCGGTTGGGGGTTCCTCTTCCGGCCAAGGTGGCGGTCTTGCGCGCCAGGGGGCTGTCAGGGCTCCTGACGGCGATCCCCGCCCTGCGCGCCCTGCGGTCAGCGCTCCCGGAGAGCGAAATCACGCTGATCGGCGCCGTTGGCCAGGAGGGCTTCGCGCGTCGCTTCGGATATTACCTTGACGACTTCCTGGAGCTCCCTGGCTTCCCGGGCCTCACCTCCCACTCCGGAGCCAACGGCGATTTCATCGCGTTCCTGGCTCAGGCCCAAGCTCGTGGCTTCGACCTCGCCATTCAGATGCACGGCTGTGGCACAATCGCCAACCCCCTGATATCCCTCCTTGGGGCGCACAGGACTGCCGGCTATCATCTGCAGGACCAGTTCATACCGGATCCAGATTTGTACATGATCTATCCGGTGACCGTGCCCGAAGTGGAGCGCCACCTGCAACTGATGGAGTTCTTGGGAATCCGAACTGAAGGGCGCACATTGGAGTTCCCGCTCTACGCGAAGGATTGGTCCGACGTGCACAATCTGATCGAGGTCAACGGCTTGAATTTGACCCGGTTCTCCTATATTTGTCTCGAGCTCCCAGCCTCCGAGACATTAGATCAGCTGCCGCCAGATCGTTGGTTGGGCTTAGCCCATGGCATACTCAGGCGGCAGGAGACTCTGGTGCTCATCGGCGACCCGGGCGCGCAAGAATCGGCCCACGAGCTGACCCGCGCCCTCGGAAATGAACCGGTCAACCTTGTTGGAACACTGGAGCCCGGCCCCCTCGGTGCACTGATTGCGGACAGTCGGATGCTGGTTTGCATGCAAGGCAGCCCGGCGACGCTTGCGCTGGCGCTTGGGGTGCCCAGTCTCACCCTTCACGTCGAGACCGGGGTGCGAGTCAGCGAGGAACGATTCGAGGCCCAGCGTGAGATCCGCTGGGCGGGTGCCATGCCGGTTGGTTCCATCCTTGACGAAATGGAACGCATGATGGAGATTTCACCTTAATTAAGAAGCAACTCGCACAAATTCCAGCCTGCTGCACCATGGACGGCCTCGCTTATTCGGTCACTCGTCCATGCTGGCTGACCTGTATCCGCAGATCTATCGATCTTGGGTCCGGAGATGCATATGACGGAGGCCGTTTGATCGCTATGCTTATCGTGGATACTCGTACCATCAGACGACATCATGTGCTTATGATGGGAGGCGGAAATGACGAACTCCAGTGTTGAGGAAATGCGAGAGCGGGAGGGTCAGACCTACTCGAGACAGGAACCGGTCGACCAGCCGACAGACGATGCGCTCGTCGATGAGGAGCGCAGGCTTTCACATGAGCAGCGTATTTTCACGATCAAACTTACCCAGTTGGTCTGGTTGTTCTTCGGGGTTGTGGAGGGACTGATTGGTCTGCGGGTCCTTCTACGATTACTCGCCGCCAATCCGAACAATCCATTCGCGGCATTCATCTACCGCATTACGGAAGTGTTTGTTCTTCCCTTTCAGGGCTTGACCGCGGAGCCTTCGGCGGAAGGCTTCGTGCTGGAGATTTCCTCCATCATCGCCATGTTGGTCTATGCACTGTTGGCCTGGGCGATCGCCAAGTTCATCTGGGTGCTGCTGTATAAGCCGCGCGAACCCGTGTAAAGAGCAGTCTGCAACGGGCCCTGGTCAACCACCGGCTCGGCACGAAACACCGCGCCTTCACCGTCGAGCCCTAACCCGGGCCCCCACCGGAGGCGGCTCACGGCGGCCACGGCGCGCCGACCATGACGGCCGCAAGGTTTCGCAGCCCGAAAGCGCGGCGCAGCGGGGATGGGCAGCGAGCATTACCACAGGGCGAAGGTTCACCCGTGAGTGAATCCAGGCTCCAGCGGTGTGGGTCGCCTCGTGAGATCAACGGGGATCGATACTTGAAGGAGTCATGAGGAGGAACACGTGACCGTAATCGACTTTCTCGTTTTGCTCGTCATCGCCGGCATCGTTGGGGCAATTGGCGAAGGACTGGCCGGCTACACCACGGGCGGCTGTTTGACCTCTATCGTCGTCGGATTCATCGGCGCTTTGCTCGGAACTTGGCTCTCCCGCAATCTAGGCCTTCCTGAGCTCCTCAACGTTCAGGTTGGGACCGTGCAGTTCCCCATCATCTGGTCGACGATCGGAGCGGCCCTGTTCGTCGCGCTCATCGCACTTCTGCGGCGACCACGGATTTGACCCGAGCTCCGTTGTCGGAGCGTGGCGCCCCCGAAAACCTCCTCTCTCGGATCCCCGCACCTTAACGGCCCCTCGACTTCCGTAGGGGCCGTGCCGGTTAAGCGATTTGTTACCGGGAAAAACGCGGTGCGAGATTCCTGTTGATCGGCGATCGTCAATTCGAGTATCATTGTTAACCTGTTACCGCTCACATACTCCTGTCCCTCCAAACTCAATACAGCCAGCATGAGGTGTGAGGGTGCATGGGAAGAGCTTATCCGGTCATCAGGCACCCTCGCTTCGGTTCCGCCGGAAGACCGAGGCGCCCGGGTGGGAGGATGTGCCAATCGAATCGCCCCGGTGGAAGACTTTCTTCTACACGCTCCTCTACGCTTTAGCGGCCTCGTCCTTTCTGCTCCTGATCGAGGAAGTATGGTTCGCGTCAGCCGCTGAGCCAGACCAACTGCGTCGGGTCTTTTCCCTGGTGGGGCTGGTGCTGGTCGCGGTCAGCGCGGCGATCATCTTCTACCTCGCCGACCGGAAAAGGCCGCTCCTGGTCCATCTTCCCCAAGATCAGAAGACGAGGACGCGCCTTAAACCCAGTCAGTTTGCAGAGCGCCTCAGGGCTTGGATGGGCCCCGAAACCCGCGAGGGGGAGTTGTTGCGTTGGGCGCTGAAGCAGCTGGCCTCGGATCTGGGCGCTCAATCTGCCGTCTACCTGGAAGCCATCTCGGACCGGGAACTCTCCTCGACCTCGGTCAGCCACGGACCAACTATCAACGAACTCCTGCCACGATTCAATGAGACCGAACGGCTATTTTTCCCCGAGAGGCTGATCACCGAATCCCCGGTCGT
>CAZFCJ010000119.1:0-9658 GCA_964517315.1 uncultured Anaerolineaceae bacterium
CCTGCAAACGCGGGTCCTTCGGTCGTGGGTCGGAAGCGCGTTGGAACGTGGTGGATAGTTCGACACCTTTGAGGGGTCAGCGTTTGGATGGCACAGGATGACCACTCAGTGCGAGGGGGCGTGGGGGCGCCGCCGCGCCCCCACGGGTCCCCCCTTGAGGGGGGACCTGCATGGGGGGAGATAAGATCGAAATTCAGTTGTCAGCGCCAACCCCGATGCGAACCGGCGGCGCCAGCGAAGCTGCGACCGGTCCGGGCTCCCTCAGGACCGCGCCCGATGGTTTAAGTCACATGCTGCGAGTCATATGGAACCCTCACCCCGACCCCTCTCCCTTTTTAGGGAGAGGGGCACTGTCACCTGCCGGCCCTTCTTGGACGAATTCTTAGACTAGGGCAGAGGCGCATCGCCATGCGCCCCTACATCTTGCATCGTTGCGCGCTGGGTCACCGATCAACGGATGCTGAAGTCGATCCGAAGCCATCGGAGCGGCATCCTCTCCATATGCCCGGTGTACAAGTCCTCCATTCGAATTCACCGTCTCGCTTCGAGCTCGGCCCACACGGCCTCCAGCGAAATATCACGGGATACGAGCAGGACAAGCAGGTGATACAGCAGGTCGGCGCACTCCTCCACCAGGCGCTGATCGGTCTCGTCGCGTGCGGCGCGGATGAGCTCTTCGGCCTCCTCGCCGATCTTGCCCAGGATCAGCTCCTGGCCTTCCTTTAATAGTTGCGCTGTGTAGGAACCGGCCGGCATTTCCCGCTTGCGCTCCAGAAGCACTCGATGCAGCTCATCCAACATCGAGCGCCTCCAAGGACCGGTAAAAGCAGCTGACCTCGCCGGTGTGGCAGGTGGGACCGGCCGGCTCGACCTCCAGCAAGAGTGTGTCGTCGTCGCAGTCGCGCCACGCTTGCCGCAGTCGCAGCTCGTTGCCTGAAGTCTCACCTTTGCGCCACATTGATTTCCGGCTGCGGCTCCAAAAGTGCACTAACCCGGTCTCGCCCGTTCGCCGCAGCGCCTCGCGGTTCATCCAGCCCACCATCAGCACTTGGCGCGTGTCGGCGTCCTGAATCACGGCCGGGATCAGTCCGTGTGAGTCGAATGCGAGGTCGTTCAACACTCTATTGGGCACGTTGCCCCTCCTCGTTCTCCGGCACGGGCCGGACGGGCAGTCCCGCACGCTGCAAGTAGACCTTGACCTGTCGGATGGAGAGCACCCGATCGTGAAAGAGGCTGGCGGCCAGGGCGGCGTCGGCGCCGGCCTCGCTCAGTACTTGACGGAAGTGCTCGGGTTTGCCCGCCCCACCGCTGGCGATCACTGGCACGCCAACGGACTGCGCTACGCTCCTGGTCAGCTCCAAGTCGTAGCCGGCCAACGTGCCGTCGGCGTCGATGCTGGTCAGCAAGATCTCGCCCGCGCCGCGCTCCACGCCTTCTTGAGCCCAAGCTGCGGCGTCCATTCCGGTCGGCTCTCTCCCGCCGCTCACGTAGACCTCCCAGGTCTCATCCTCCCGCCGCTTAGCGTCGATCGCCAGCACAATGCACTGGCTGCCGAATCGTTCCGCGGCTCGGCCCAGCAACTCGGGATCGCGCACCGCCGCTGAATTCACACTTACTTTGTCGGCGCCGGCCAGCAGAATGCGCCGAATGTCCTTCACGCCTCGCAGCCCGCCGCCGACGGTCAGGGGCAGGAAGACCTGATCCGCAACTCGCCGCACCATGTCGGCTGTGGTGTCCCGTTCCTCCGGAGTGGCGGTGATGTCCAGGAATACCAACTCGTCGGCGCCCATGCGATCGTAGCGACGCGCCTGTCCGACCGGGTCGCCCGCATCGCGGAGCCCGACGAAGTTTATGCCCTTGACGACGCGGCCGTCCTTGACATCGAGGCAGGGGATGATGCGCTTAGCTAACATGCCAGGACCTCCTTCGCGTCGAGCCGACCGTCGTGCAGCGCTTTACCCACCACGGCGCCCGCCAGTCCGGCTCGTCGGGCGCGCCGCACGTCGTCCAGTGTGGCGGCTCCGCCCGAGACGATCGTGTCCATACCGGTCCGGCGCTGGATCCGGGCGGCGGCCGCGATCGCCAATCCGGCGCCGGTGCCATCCCGTGTCGTGTCCGTGTAGATCACCGTCCGGACTCCGTCCCTGGCCAGGCGGCTCGTGTACTCCTCCACGGCCAGATCGGCCTCTTCCGTCCATCCGCGGACCTTCGTGCGCGTGCCATCGGCGTCCACCGCGATGGCCACACGGGCCGCCCCGAAGCGTCTAATTGACTGTCGCAGCACCTGCGGCCGCCTGAGCGCGACCGTTCCCAGCACCGCGCGGTCCACGCCTGTATCGAGAGCGGCTTCAATCGCAGTCGGGTCGCGCAGTCCGCCCCCGAGTTGAATGCGCAGCCCATCTAGTCCGAGGAGGCGTGAGATCCCGTCGGAGTTCTCCGGGGTCGGACGGTCGAAGGCGGCGTCCAAATCAACGACGTGAAGCCATTCCGCTCCCGCCTCCCGGAAACGGGTCGCCACCCGCTCGGGTGGATCGGGATACATCGTGCGCTGCTCCCGGTCCCCTTGGGTAAGCCGGACCACCTTGCCCGCCATGAGGTCGATGGCCGGATACACGGTGAACGATCCGCTCATATCCGCCCCATAAAATTGGCCAGGATGCGAAGACCGAGGTCCTGGCTCTTCTCTGGGTGGAACTGCACGCCGAACACCGATCCTTGGGCGATCACCGAGGCGAAATTCACTCCGTAGGATGTGCGGGCCGCCGTCGCGACCCGGTCGGCCCGGCAGTAGTAGCCGTGGTTGAAGTACGCGAAGCCGCCTGGGCGCACCCCTTTGAGCAATGGAGTGTCCCGCTCGGGGATGATCTGGTTCCAGCCGGTGTGGGGAACCTTCAGTGAGCCGTCATCAAACGGCACGACCCGGCCGGGAATCAGGCCCAAACCCCGGTGCTGACCGAGCTCCAGACTCTCGTCGAGCAGCAGCTGCATGCCCAGGCAGATCCCAAGCAGCGGCGTTCCGCTTTGGGCCAGATCCTGCAATGGTTCGAGGAGCCCTCGTCGTCTCAGCGCGGCCACGCCGTCGCCGAACGCGCCGACGCCGGGCAGGACCACTTTCTTGGCGCCCGCGAGCACCTGCGGCCGGTCGGTGATCTGCACCCTGGCTCCGACGGCTTCAAAGGCTTTGGCCACCGAGCGAAGGTTGCCCGCGCCGTAGTCCACCATCACCACTTTCGCACTTTCGCCCGCTCCGCTGCCTTTCGTAATCATGACACCGTCCCCTTGCTGCTGGGAACTGAACCCTGCCGTCGCTCATCGATCTGGGTGGCCGCGTCGAGCGCACGGGCAAACGCCTTGAACATCGCTTCGGCCTGGTGGTGCCCGTTGCGCCCATACGCCAACCGGGCGTGCAAGTTGCCACCGGCGGTCACGGCGAACGACTCGAAGAAGTGCGTCAGGAGCGAGGCCGGCAGGTCGGCCACCCTTTCCTCGGCCCAATCCAGATCGAGCACGCTGTACGGCCGACCGGAAAAGTCGACGGCGACGAACGCAAGCGCTTCGTCCATCGGCACCCAAGCTGAGCCCACTCGCACCAGCCCGCTGCGCTCTTTCAGCGCCTCGTCAAATGCCCGCCCCAGCAGAAGCGCGCAGTCCTCGACGGTGTGATGCTCGTCGATCTCCAAGTCACCGCCGGCCTTCAGTTCGAGATCGAACAGCCCGTGCACGGCGATCTGCTCCAGCATGTGGTCGAGAAATCCGATCCCGCTCTCGATCTCGGCCCGACCCCGGCCTTCGATCGTCAGCTTCACCTCGATCTGTGTTTCATCGGTGGCTCTCAATACGCTCGCATGTCGCATGATTTACTCCAATTCCTGCAGGGCGTGGATCACGCGGTCGGTGTCGTCCGGGGTGCCCGCGCTGATGCGCACATGGTCGCGCAAGCCCGGCTTGTCGAAGTAGCGGATCATGATCCCCCGTCGGGCAAGCTCTGCTTTGAGCTCGGCCGCGGAGCGATCTACAACACGGCACAGCACGAAGTTCGCCTGAGAGGGGTAGGGGACGAGATAGCCAATCGATGCCAGCGCCTCGAACAATCTGTCGCGTTCGGCGACGATCCGGTAGCCGACTTCAGCCAGCTCGTCCCTGGCAGCCAGCGCGGCCAGTGCGGCGCGGGAGGCGGCGACGGAGACGTTGTACGGCTGCTTGATCTTCCAAACGTGCGCCAGTAATTCGTCCGGGAAAACCCCATAGCCAACGCGTAATCCAGCCAGTCCGGCCCACTTGCTGAACGTCCGCACCACGATCAGGTTCCGGCTGGCGGCGGCTTCGGCTAGCCGGCTGGTTGCGCCGTCGGCGAATTCGATGTAGGCCTCGTCGAGGAGCACGATCAGCGGCAGAGAAAATACGACGGCGAGCTCCTGCTCGGTGAGCAGGCTCCCGTCGGGGTTGTTCGGATGGGCGAGCAGGAGGATCTTGGGTTGCTTCTCCTCGACCGCCCGCCGCAGCGCCGGCAGATTCAAACGAAAGTTCTCTTGGCGGGGAACTTCGACAATGGTGGCGTCGTTGAGCTGTCCGTCGAAGCGGTACATGCCGAAGGTCGGGGGACAGATGATAATCCGATCTCCGGGATCGATTAACAGCCGCAAGGTGAGGTCGATCAGTTCGTCCGCGCCGGCGCCGGCGACGAGCGACTCATACGGCACGTCGTGGAACCTGGACAGCTCGCGCCGTAGAATTCGGCTCTCCGGATCGGGGTAGATGTGCATCTCGCGCAAATCCGCCAGTTCACGGTGCACGGCTTCCGGAGGGCCGTACGGGTTCTCATTGGCGTCCAGCTTGACGATTTCATCGGACTGGAGACCGAGCTTTTCGGCCAGGATTTTGAGCGGTTGGATCGGCCGGTAGGGCTCCATGGCGAGGATATGCCGGCGCACGATCCCGTCAGGATCAAACATCATCGTCTCCCGTCCGCAGGTCCGCCGCCGCGGCGTGGGCCTCCAACCCTTCGGCGCGCGCCAGCCGCGCCGCGGCCGGCGCCAGCGCCTTCGAGGTCCGATTGTCCAATGCGATCAAACTGGTGGCCTTCATGAAATCCCGTACGGACAACGGCCCGGCGAAGCGCGCCGTCCCGCCAGTGGGCATGATGTGACTGGGCCCGGCCGCGTAGTCACCGAGCACTTCACAGGAGCGTTCGCCCGCGAAGATTCCACCGGCACTGGTGATCGAGTTCAGGAGCCGCTCCGGCTCCGCGAGCGAGAGACATAAGTGCTCCGGCGCGTACTCGTTGGCCAATTCGACGGCAACCGTCAAGCCATCGACGACGATTACCGCACCCTGGTCCTGGAGTGACTGGCGCGCGATCGCGCGGCGGGGCAGGCGATCGATTTGACGTCGGATTTCGCCCCGGACTCGGGCCGCCAGCGAGTCGCTCGTTGTGATCAACAGCGCGCTGGCCAGCGGGTCATGTTCGGCTTGGGCAAGCAGGTCAGCCGCCAGCCACGCCGGGTCGGCCGGCTCCTCGGCGATGATCAACGTCTCGGTCGGCCCGGCCAGGCCGTCCAATCCCACCACTCCGTACACAGCTCGCTTGGCGAGCGTGACGAACAGACCGCCCGGGCCTACGATCTTGTCCACCGGCCGAATCGACTCGGTGCCGTAGGCCAGCGCGCCGATGGCCTGCGCGCCGCCGGCCTGCACGAGCTCATCGACGCCGCACAGGTGACCCGCAGCCAGGATCATCGGCGCGGCCGGGGGAGGCGTGGCCGCTACAAGCTCGGTCACGCCGGCCACTTGAGCCGGGATCGCCGCCATGAGCAGTGAGGAAGGAAGCGGGGCCGAGCCGCCCGGGACATAGACGCCGGCTCGTCGGATCGGGGAGATGCGCTGGCCGACCCTGCCGCCCAACGACGCGGCGGTCCAGCTGTCGACCGGCTCCGCCTCATGGAAGCGGCGGATCCGATCCGCCGCCAAGGTCAGCGCCTCCTGCAGATCCGGCTCCAGCCGACCGAACGCCGAGGCCATGAGATCCGGTCCCAAGATCAGTGCGTCGGGGTCCTCTCGATCGAGCTCGACCGTCCAGCGGCGCAGGGCTTGGTCGCCGTCTTCGGCCACCTCCTCCAGGATCTGTTCCACGGCTGAGGCGGGCGTCGTGCCGGGTCCGAAGCGCTGTTCCAGCTCCGCGGCAATCTCCGGTGACACTTGGGGTGCAAGCGACCGGCCGCGGGAGCGCCGCAGCCATCGTCGGCCGGCCTCGACGCCATGCAGGAGCCGGATGGGAGCCGTGTCGCTCACAACGGATCCCCTTCCTGGTGGCCGTCTGAGTCGTCGAGCGCGGCGAGAAGCTGCTGGTAGGAGGCGGGTTCCTCCTCAAAAATGTAAGTGACCGGCATGACGACGACTCCGCTGCCTCCGATTTCGCGCAGCTCCTCGATCGCCCGGGAAAGCTGGTCCCGACGGACAATCACGTTGGCCGCGAACCATTCCTCGCGCTGGCGCGTCACCACTGGAGACAGGGTAGGTCCCTGCAGTCCGCTGATGACTTTTTGACCGAGCACCCGCTCGGCGACCGCCTTTGTGGATTCACCGCGGATGTTGGCGAAGATGGCGACATTCTCCGAGGCCCGCAGATGGGCTTCGATGTACTCGAGCAGCAGCCGGCCCATCTCGAGGACCTCGGGGCGCTCGACGAGGGCGCCGCGGTTCCCCACGAGGCAGCCCTGCGATTCCAAAATCTGCCCGTCCTCCAGCGTCTTCAGGCGATTGTCACGCAGCGTCGTGCCCGTGGAGACGAGGTCAACGATCGCGTCGGCATACCCGATCGCCGGCGCCGCCTCCAATGTGCCTTCGGCTTCGATCAGCGCTACCCGGTCGATGCTGTACCGGCCGAAAAATGACTCCGTCAAAGCGGGAAACTTGGTCGCCACGCGCAGCTCTCCGTCCGTTCCGAAGCGCCGCTGCAAACCGGCCATCGTTGCCACCTCGGTCCACGCCTCGGGGACGATCACGTGCAGGCTGCAGTGTCCGAAACCGAGCTGGCGCCGCATCGCCAGCAGTTCGCCGTTATTCCCGCGTCGCTCACAGACCACGTCCCAGCCGGTGATCCCAAAGTCGACGCTGCCATCGCGCACGCTCACCGCGATGTCGCCGGCGCGCTGGAACAGCACACTGAGCCCCGGCAGGTTCGGGATCGAGGCCTCGAACTGCCGCGGGTTAGGCTTGTGGACCTTGAGTCCGGCCTCCTCCAAGAAGATCATCGAGGCCTCGGCCATCCTGCCCTTGCTGGGCAGCGCCAGTCGAATGTCGTTTCGGAGCATATCGTCCTCCGGGAAACAAAAAACCCTCCCCAGCCAGGGGAGGGTTCGTCGATAATTTCCAGTGGAACCCGTTAAAGCCGTCCTGACCAGGCGCGAGTCTGGGAATGGTCGTGATGATGGTGGTGGGCCAGGTCGTTGAGCAGGTTCCTCATGACGTCCAACATCGTAGCACAAGCGCGCGCGGCTTGCAAGTCATCCTGGGTTCTCATGTCTGGTGGACGAGACAATTGGCACCCTCGTTTGGTGAGACCTTACAATTTGCATCCATGGTTGAAGCGACACCAGGCTCAACTTCCGAGAGGTCCGGAAATTCTCCCGAACTTTGCATTGGTGACTCGTAGCTGCGTCCCCTTCGGCAAGCCTTTCGACGGGCTCATGGCGGTGGGCGCTGAGCGGTGCGAGCCTTTTTAATGGGCTCTTTGATGGGGCCAGAAGGTTCGGTCATATACGGCGAGGGCGTTCGCGTCGCGCCCATCTTCTTATGACGCGGCGGCCTTGCCCCCGAAATTTCCGTCAACCGCACATGCAAGGAGCACTAAAGTGACAGTATGGAACCGAGAGCCTGGTTGACATCCTCGAAGACGCGATGAGTGACTTTCTCGAGCTCGACTTGCTTGCTGGGATGAGGGCTGACCCCGATCAGTTCCAATTCGACGGGGATCCCCAGATCAACCAGAAGTTCCACGGCGCGACGGGCGCTCACCAGACCTTTCGCCGAGTCTTCAAACGCGAATACGCGGCTGCCCTTGAACGGTCGCCACGTCTCGGCGTCCGGTTGGCCTTGATCGACCGCCAGCGCGCGCAGCAGGGCGCTCTCTTGATCGACACCGGCAGCCCGCTGCAATGCGGTGAGCGCGTGGACGGGGGAGGGCTTGAGAAAGTGGTACAAGCGCTTTCCCTCCCGCAGCGCCAGCCAACCGAGGTCTCCACTGCCGACGATCGGCACTTCTCCCAATCCGACCAGCTCCGCACCGATCTGGGCCTCAGGTGGATCTACGTGGCCCGCAGGGGGGGTTGAGGGGCGATTTGTGAACACGACGACTGCATTATCGGCCCCGCTGAGCCAGCCTCGCAAGTCGCGCAGCGTGGACGGACTGAGGTGCGACCGGTCATGGACGGCCAGGTAGCTCAGCGCCTCCAGGTCGGGACCCTCGCCGTAGGTCTGACGGTATGCCTCCGCCCCAAGGACGAGCGCCTGAATCGTGCGGTGGGTCAGCGATTTGGGGCTGCGCGCGCTGCGCAGCAGTGCGCGCATGGTCTCGTCGTCGTCAAGTCGGCCATCACCCGAGCTCAATCTGCTCTCCAGGTCCTCCAGCGCGGAGCGGGAATCCGCAAGTGGGCCCAATTGTTCGAAGAAGCCGCGCAGTGAGGGTGGCTCGGCCTCGTGGGGGGGCTGTGGGTGCGGCAGGCGGTCAGGCAGGGCCACGTCGAGACCCCGCTGCCGAGCGTGGTCCAGCAGCAGTGCGCTGCATATAGCGGCGCTTTCCCATTCGCTGCTGATGCCGATGGACTCGATCATCGCGATATCGTCTGCGGTGAGCTGGACGCCCCGGTAGCCGAGCGCTTCGGCGGTCCAGGCCACCGTGTCCTGCAGGGCGCGGTGGTATCCATGCGACTCCACCAGCACGCCGTCCATGTCGAACAGCAGAATGTTATCCATGTTCACGATGGCCTCATGCTCCCTCCGAGGTGGGAAGGATAACAAATCGAGGTCCATGAACGCAACATGGGACGCTCTGCGCGCCCGAGGATGGCGCGGCCGCCCGGCCGGTTGACGGTGCTGGTAGGATGCTCACCGCGAGGTACACTTGCGATCGCGGCGATCGCTTGGATCACTCAGTGGCCAATCGCCGGTAGCCCCCCAGCCCTCTCCCTTTTTAGGGAGAGGGGCACTGTTGCCTGCGGCAATTCCCTCATCGGTCGGGGCGACCGCCGGTCGCCCTTAGGGGATCCTGATCTGCGCGGGGAAGTGCGCATCGCCAGGCACCCCTACATCGGTCCGGGCAGACCGCTGCAGCTGTTGCTGGCAATCATTCAGGATCATCGAACCCTCGGCGTCAAAACGACCGCATAGGGCATTCACCCTGCAAACGCGGGCCCTTCGGCTGTGGGTCGGAAAGGCGTTGGAACGTGGTGACCGGCGAAGCAGGGCGCATCCCCATGCGCCCCTACACCGGTCCAGGCAGGTTACTGCGGCTGTTGCTGGCCTTCAGGACCCTCGAACCCTCGGCGTCAAAACGACAGCATAGGATATTCACCCTGCAATCACGGTCCTTCGGTCGTGGGTCGGAAACGCGTTGGAACGTGGTGACCGGCCCCTCGCCGTCTGAGGGGTGATGCCGGCAATT
>CAZFCJ010000120.1:0-9645 GCA_964517315.1 uncultured Anaerolineaceae bacterium
CGCTCTCTGCGGTGAATCCACTATCCGGTGACCCGTTGACTGGAGACTGGGGACTTGCGACTGACGGCTGGTCGCTGAAGCCCGATCCCCGCCAGGGACCACCGGCCAGCGGCCAACGGCCGAAGCTCAGTTCTCGGCGCTCAGCGCACAGTGCTGTTTATCGACGGCCTCGGGCGTTCAGCTCAGCAAATAGCCCATCAACGACAAATATGTCATCAGCCCCGCGAGCCCCTGTGAACTGACACGCAGTACGGTCCAGCGGGGCGGAGTGCCCTGACGGATGCGACGCAGATACCAGATCACGGCCACGGCGAGCGGAACCCCCAACAGCCCGCCCCAGGCCACGCGGCGGGGGAAGCCCAGCAGTAGCAGGGCGACCTGCAGCGCCAATCCGAGAACCACCGCACCGTCGTGGACGCGCAGCGCACGCCGCCAGCCGAGCCGGACCATGAGACGTCTATGTTCCACTCTGACATCGCGACCGTATTCCGGCAGCTGATGTGCGATCAGCGCGGCGAATGTGAAGCACGCCAACGGGGCGGTTGTCAGCGGCAGAAGTCGGTGGATCTCGGCGGTGTAAATGCTGAAGGAGAAGCTGGGGATGAGCACTGCAGTACAGAATGCGGCGAGCAGCTCGCCGTAGCCGCTGGTCTCAAGACGCAGCGGGGGCACGGCGTACGCAACCGCGGCGACGGCGCCTACAGCGCCAAGGACGGCGGCGGGAAGCGGCAGGGAGTCGGCGGCGAGGAGCAGCGAGGCGGTCACCGCGGCGATGCCGAACGCGGCCATGGCGACGTAAAGAAACCAGCGCGCGGGCGGGGACGGCTCCCGCTCGGAGTCAGGACCCGGGCGCCGATCGGGCGCTCGATCGATCCTATCACCAGGAATGGCGTAGAAGCCCGTCAGGTAGTGCGCCGCCACTTGAAGCGCCAAAACAATCACCTGGCCCGCCAAATAGGGCAACGGGCGCACCGTGATGCCGAGGTAGCGGGCGATCGCGGCCCCGAGTCCGTACAGCAGCAGGCCTTGCAGGAGCAGCATCGGCTGGCTCTGTAGAAAAAGGGTTCGCAGGGCCGACTCCGACGGTTGGCTCACATTGGGGGCCAATCGAGGACCCGATCGTCCCGAGACTTGTCCTCCGTAGCAAGACGCATGAGCGTCGCTCCGCCCGCTCCCGCCTGCACCCCGAAGGCCACCCCAAACGGGGTCAAGACACGAGTGGGTTGGTCGGCGATGTGATCCTGTGTTTCGCCCCGTGTGGGAGAGTCATTTCTTCGATCGTGCCATAGAAATTGTGCGTCCCCTTCGACAAGAACCCAAACCTCGTCGGCTCGGTGGCGCAGGCGAAATGGCGTTCGGGCCCCCGGCACAAGGTGGACGACCTCGATCAAGCCGATGCGGTGGAGCAGTGGATCCTCGTAGCGCAAGGCCTCAAGAGACCAACCTGAGTCCGATCGTTCCTGCGACAAGCGGGTAATCAGCAGATCGTGGATCATGGTCCGGCTCAGCCCTGGCGCAGAGCCCGCAGCATGTCCTCGACATGTTGCGCTCGATGGTTGACCATTCGACGGAGAAGGCCCTCGACGGTGACCCGTTCCGGTCCCGGTCGGAGCCCCTCGTTGTCCAGGTTGGGCTCGTCGATCTGCTCCAGGAACTCGAGCGCCTCCTGATGTGCCTGCTCGATGGATGACAGATGCTCGTTCAAGGGCGCGTCCTTCCGCTTCCTAACGGCCGAGCGATTCCAACGGTCGATGTCGAAATCGGGCGGCAGCGGTTGTTCGCCCTTGGCGAGCCGCTTGGCCTGCCCGAGGAGCCCGCCCTCCGCCTCGGCCAAGTGCGCGACCAACTCTCGGACCGTCCAGCCGTCCTCAGCGCCGTGGCCGTAGACTTGGGTGTCGAGCTGATCGGGCCCCAGAGATTGCAGGATTGGCCAGGTCTCGTGGTGGCGGCGCACTACGTAGTCGCGAATTTCCTGTTTGCGTTGGCTCATATCAGGTTTCTAGGCCGCGGAAGGGGGCTCGATATCTTTGTGGGGTACCGGACGGCCTCGCCGAATAGCTCGACGGATGTCCCTGAGGTGAATCATGTTGTGGCGGTAAACCAGCTTGAGCATGTCGCGAATTTGGACCTCGCCGAACCATGGATGGTAGCCGACCTTGTCCAGATCCTGGGGCTTGAGATTCTGGGTCAACTGGACCGATTCGGCGCGCGCCTCCCCGTAGGCGTCCAACAATTCCTCGGCCGACAAGTCGTCCAGTTTGGGGACCTCCCGCTCGTTGAACTCGGTGATGTCGAGATCGCGCGGCGCGCCCGAACCGCCCGCGGCGACTTCCTCGACCAGCAATTTGAAGGAGCGCTCCGCCGAGACGAAATGAGCTAAGATGTCCCGCACGGTCCACTGAGAGCCGGTTGTGTAGACCTGAACCTTCCATTGCTTTGGGGTGAGGTCACGGAAGGAGCGCAGCGTCTTTTCGCCGTCTTTCGCCATTCGTTGAGAGAGATGATCGAGTTCCGAGACCACAGAGGTTTCCTTCGTGAGGTCGGAGTGCAGTGAGCGCGGCGGCGATGCCGTTGAATGGAATGTTCCGGCGGTCCCAGTCTACCATGGTGGCAGGGGAGGTTTCAGCCTTGAACGAGTTGTCGCAAGAAGAACCAAAGATTCGCCGGTCGCTCCGCCAAGCGGCGCATGAAATACGGGTACCACTCGGTCCCGTACGGCACGTACACGCGGACGGGATAGCCCTCTTCGGCGAGTGAGCGGCCGAGCTCAGCTCGGATCCCGAACAAGAGCTGGACTTCGAGCGAGGATTTGGGAAGACCCATCGACCTTGCGTAGGCCTTTGCCGCTTCGATTCGTCGATCATCATGGGTCCCAAGGGCCACCAGCGGGGGCGTGCGCCCATCCTTGGAGACCGGTTCCGCGCCCAAGTCGACGGCGGTGTCGATCATCATGCGAGCCAGGGTGTCGAATTGGCTGTCGACGTCCCGCTTGTCCGGGTAGGCGATCTCGGGCGGTTCGTCGTATGCGCCCTTGACCAGGCGGATGCGTGCGCCCTCATCGAGCCATTGGCGCGCGTCCACTTCGCTTCGATACAGATAGGACTGGATCACGAGACCGACGTTTTTCAGGCCCTGTTCCCGGATCTTATGATAGGCGCGGAATGTGTCGTCGACGATCGCCGAGTGCTCCATGTCGATGCGCACGAAGATGGAGCTCGTTTGCGCGCGTTCTACGATGGACGCCAGCCTCGCTGTACAGGCCTCGAAGTTCTGCTCCACACCCAGCTGGGTCAATTTCAGCGAAAGCCCGGCCGGCAGGTCCTCGGCCTCTATGGTCTCCACCAGGTCCAAGTAATCCTGAGCCGCTTTGTCGGCCGCTTCGGGTGTGCTGACGTGCTCGCCCAAGTGATCGAGTGTGGCCATCAAGCCTCGCCGCTCGAGCTCCTCAATCTCCGTCACCGCCTTCTCAAGCGTGTCCCCGGCGACGAACCGCGAGGCGACACGGCGGGACAGCGACCAGTTCATCGCCATCCTTCGCAGTCGTTTCGATTGTGAGAGGTAAATCAGGAAGGCGCGCAGCATTGGAGGGCTCCTGGTTCTATGAGCTCAATGATGTCGCCGGCTTCAGACAACGACCGAAAACCCAGGTATGGAAAGCTAAGTCATGTTCGTCGGGGCCCCGGCAGCTCTACGTTCCGATCCAGCTTTGTCCAAAGATTCCGCGGCCGGCATCCAAACTTCGTATAGCCACCAGGAGGCTGGGTGGAGCTGGGCGTGTGCGGTGCCATCAGGGTCCAGAACAAGTGTGCCGCCCGCATCTGACTCGGGATCGACGGGCCAGCGGGCGGCGCCCTGATCCCCGACGTGGCGCCAGCGCAAACCGAGCCGCAGCACGGTTCGGTTGAGATAGGCGAGGTCGTGGTCGAAGCTCATCGTGGACCGATGGATCCCGAACAGGCGCAGCCCGAGAGGAGCGTAGCGGCGGTGCCAGCCACGCGGCTCGGGGAGATCTGCCAGCGAGGCGGGGCCCTGCGAATCCCGGAAGTGGAGCAAGACCGGTGCGTACCACTCCCGGTCCCAGGTCGGGACCTCGCGGTTGTTTCCCCAGGCTACCGGCGGGAGTGACAGTTGGGTCATGCTTGGATCCGGGTCCATGCTCATCCATTGTACCGTCGAAGAAGAGGAGGTGCTCTGATTCACGATCGCGCTTATAATCCCCTGCCATGTCTGGAACAGAGGCCACTCAACCCAGCGGTTCCACCGCGCGCTTAACGGGGGAGGAGACGCAGCCGGCATCGGCCGAACCGCGCCGCCGGCGACGCCTTCCGATCAGCGCCTTCGCTCTCGGGACCATCCTGGGACTCTCGATATCCGTGTATTTGTTCGCTCCGATTCGAACGAATGTCCTCGTTCTGGGGATTGATCGCTCACTCCCTGGAACGGCCGCGGGGCGCTCGGACACGATGATTCTGACGACCTGTCTCCCTTCGAAGCCGTATTTCGGTGCGCTCTCGATTCCCCGCGATCTTTGGGTTGCCGTACCGGATGGGGGCTACAACCGGATCAACACGGCGCACTACTTCGCGGAGATCGTGGAGCCGGGCAGCGGTCCAGATGCCTCCCGGCGGGCCGTACAGGAGAACTTCGGTGTGTCGGTGCATTACACGGTACGTCTGAAGTTCGATGTACTCGTTGAGTTCATCGATGCGCTCGGTGGGGTGAATGTGCACGTGGAGGCCGGGTCGTCCAGCTATCCGGCCGGCGAGTATGAGCTTGATGGCGAGGGCGCGCTGGCGTTTGCGCGCGATCGAGCGGGCAGCGATGATTTCGGCCGCATGGTGAAGGGTCAGGTCCTGGTCCGGGCTGTGTTCAAGAAACTGCTGGAACCAGGGACGTGGCCGCGCCTCCCCGCCGCGGCCTCGGCGATCCTGCGCGCCTCCAAAGCGGACATCCCCGTCTGGGAATGGCCGCGTCTTCTCGTCTGTCTGATTCGAGTGGGTCCGGACCGCATCGATGGACGCACTTTCGATCGAGCAATGGTGCGTGGATTCGTTACGGACCAAGGGGCCCAGGTTCTGTCGCCGCAGTGGGGAGAGATCAACCCCCTCTTATGGGAGATGTTCAGTCAATAAGCTTCCCTGAGAATCATGGTAGCATCGAATTGAACTTGCGCCGCGCGGCGGCGGCCTTCGGAGGTGCAGCATGCTTGCATACCTTGTCTTGGGGCTTGTTGTGATCTATCTAATTCTGGAATTCTCCGGAGCCTTGCGGGATCTCAGCGAGCGAGGCTCCGAGTCAAATCAGGGCGGCGACCGAACTAAAAGGGCTGGGCTGGACAGGGAAATCGAACGCAGGTTGAAGGTGTTCGAGGACTACCTGAAGAAAGCGGACGACGCTCCAGAGGACGACCGCTAGACCCTCCAAGCTGCCCCTCATCTCGCCGTCTCCCAGTTTGCATTCTCCCCGCGAGCGGGGTTTAATTCCCCCACGGTCGGATCCAACCAAAAGAGGTTAAAGTGGGTTCACTGAACCGCCTGAGAGGGCGAACTTGGTGGGGGGCATGCGCGCTGCTCTTCATCGTCAGCGCCCTCGTCGTCGGGGTGGCACACGCCCAAGCATTTGAGCGCATTCTCATCTCAACCGTGAATGCAAGCGAATTCCCGCGGGTGCGGGTTCAATTCCGGGCCATGGACGCCGAAAACTCGGTGGTCCAGGACCTCTCGTTGGATCAGATTGTGCTGCGCGAGGACGATACCCCGATTGAGCCGAGCGCGCTCGAGCGGGTGGAAGATCGCCCGGTACGCGTCATCTACCTGATTGACTTGGGGCGCTACGCAAATTTCCAGACTCTGGGGTTGCCCATCGTCCGCTCCGCGTTCACTCAGCTCGTAAACGGCGAGCATTTTATCGACGACGCCGACACGGTCGAGATCCGGGCCCGGGTCAGCGACGGCGAGACCGAGCGCACTCTCACCTTGCGCGCTCCGACTCAGTCCGGCAACGAGTTCACGGCTTCCGTACGCTCCTTGGATTTCGAGGGGACTACCGGTTCGACGAGCATCATCACTGGGGTAGAGAACATCCTTGATGAACTGGAGGCGGAAGGCTCCGATCAACCGACGTTCATTGTTGTACTCACGCATGTGGTTGATCGGCCTTCGGGAACCGAAGCGATCCAGAGGGCCCGCGAGGTCGCCCGGCGAGCCCGTGGGCAAGGCGTGCGGTTGTACGCCTTCCACACTCGCTTTGACGGGAGCCAAGCTGAACCCCTTAAGGAGCTCTCCGGGACGACGGGCGGGCGCTACGTTCTGCTGGAGCGAAACGTAGACAAAAGCGCAGCCGTCGAGGACGTGTATGCCGATATCGATTCACAGCGGCTCGCCTATGAGCTCGTGTACCGGAGTCCATCGGTGGTGCAGGGCGCCCGGACGGTCACCATCCGGCCGGCGCAGGATGAGGACCAGGTCGCGGGGGCCTCGACCTATCAGGTCGAGGTGGAACCTCCAGGGATCGAGCTCGTGGAGCCCAGCTCGGGCCGGACATTTGAGGTTCAGCAATCCGAGAACGCAGAGGGTGAGGTTATTTTAGAGCCGGATTCGATCCGGATCCAGGGCCGAGTTGCGGGCTGGCCGGACGGGTTTCCTCGGGAGATCCGATCCGCCTCGCTGTTGGTGAATGGGCGAGTGGTCGAAAGCCAGGATCTGGCGCCAGACCAGGACACTTTTTCATTTCAATGGCAGCTGCCTTCGATCGAGGAGCGGCAGCTGCGGGCGGATCTGCAGGTTCGGGTGGAAGACGAGCTCGGCTTGCGGCGGGGATCCGAGGTTTCGACGGTCACTTTCGAGGTCATGCAGGAAGAGATCGGCTTGCTGGCGTCGTGTCGGGCAAACTTCCTTCAGTCCATTTGCATCGCGCTGGCCATCGTGCCTGTGGCCTTGATCGGATTCGGTGTGATGGCGATGCTGGGAGTCGGGTTGGCTATCTTCCGCAGGGAGGGCGAGGGCCGAAGCGGCCGGGAAGCCCCGAGAGGGCGTCCGGAACCCCTCCACACTCTGGTCCCCGGCCAGGAGGGCCTTGCCGACGGAATCGGCGCGATGGGGAGCCCTGGCGGGGCGCTGGCTCGACTCGAAGTCATGTCGGGGCCGGCGGACCAGATCGGAACCAGCATACCAATTACGGAGTATGTGACCGTTCTGGGCAGGGATCCCGAGCAGGTCGATGTGCCCTTCTATCCGAACGAGCAATCGAGCGTGAGCGGCAAGCACGCCACCCTGCAGTTGTACTTCGGCAAGTTCTACGTCACCGACAACGGCTCAACAAATGGGACGCGCGTGAACGGGCAGCTCCTCGTCGCCGATGAGCCACGTGAGCTGAGCGAAGGCGATGAGATCGTGCTCGGCGATGCCTCATTGAAAGGCGTCCAGCTGCGGCTGCATCTGACCGAGCAAGTGGATGAAAGAGCTGGACTCGATGCGACCCAGATTGAGGCCGATTTGGATGAGGTTGAGCCCGAGACCGGCGATCGAACCGAGGTCTGGGATGAAGAGATGGAGGATGAGGAAGGCGATGTTGGCGAAGATTGGATGGACGAGCTGGAATGAGATTTGGCCGGAGAGACTCCTGCCCGGGTTCGGCCGGCCTTTTCCGAAGCCCCGATCCCTCCGTTCCAGCAGCTAGGCGAGAGCAAGCGTGATGGCGAGCGCCGAAGTCGTTTTCGGTCAGCATTTCAACATCGCCGGGCGCGACGTCTACGAGGACCGGGTCGAGACGCGCACCCTGATCACCCAGGCGGGTCACCGGATCGCGGCCGCCCTGGTCGCGGATGGCGTAGGGGGACAGGCGCAGGGTGAGCGGGCCGCGCAAATCGCAGTCGATGCAACCTTCTGGTATCTCGAAAATGGGGAAGAGGCGGAGGTCCCTTCGCTGCTGAAGCGGGCCTTGGCCTACGCCAACAGCAAGGTCTATCAGGCAGGCCAGGAATCGGGAACGCAGGGGATGTCGACGACGGCAGCGCTGGCTGTGGTGGTCAACGGCGAGCGTTTGTACATCGCCAATGTGGGCGACAGCGCGATCTTCCTTTACCGGCGCGGTAAGCTGACCAAGCTCACCCGGGATCACACCTTCGCCAACATCAAAGTCTGGCGGGGAGAGATGTCCGAGGAGCAGGCCAGCCAGCATCCGAAGGCCGAGGTGGTCCTGCGGGCCCTTGGTCTCAAGGAGCGTGTGCGCGTGGACGTGGGCTTCCACGTGGGCACCGAGGAATATCGAGAGGCCAACGCTCGCGGCGAAACCGGGCTGCCTCTGAAAGCGGGCGACGCGATCCTGGTCTGTTCGGACGGGCTGATCAAGGATTCGCCCGACTCGGGGACACCGCTTGTGTCCGAGCGGGAGATGATCCAGGTGCTGGGCTCAGACCATGGCGATCGCGCGGCGCGCACCTTGATCGCGTTCGCGATGGGCCGCAATCCGAGCGACAATGTGTCCGCGGCGACCATTCACATTTCGCCGGAGGAAGCTCCTACAAAGGCCGGCCCCGGGCCCCGCTCGAGGCTCGTGAAGGCATTGACTCTGTTGCTAGGACTTGTGGCCTTGGTGGCGGTCGGCGCGCTCGGTCTGCGTTACCTGCGCGGTCAACGGACCCTGGCGGGCCTGACCGTCACCGCCACAGAGAGCGCGGAAACGACGTCGCTGCCCCCGCCCACTCCCAGCAGCGTGCCCGCGACCGAAGCTCCAACGGAGCAGCCGTTGCCGACCGAGCCGCTGGAGGGGAGCCGCATGTCGGCCTCGCTGGCGTCTGAGGGCGCGCAGGTCACGATCGGCGAAATTCTGTTGGCGGACCGGGAGCCGCTCATCATCAACTTGCGAAATGAAGCACTTCAGAGGAAAAGCGCCAGTGCCTTGATCGCCAACCCGGAGACGACGCTGGCGCTCACGTCGCTTTCAGAGGGGGGGTTCCGGACTTCCATGGAGCTTGGGGGGCGGATGTTCGTCTACGTGCAAGCCCTGGAGCATGGCGGCGTGATCCGAGTCGAACCGACGACGCTCGAGGTCCATGCCCAAGCCTCCTGCATGTCGGTGGACCCGGTTCCCGGTTCACCGGCCAGCGTAGTCTCGCTGACCTGCTACCAGGGAGACTGCGGCTACGTGCCCCGCTTCGGGGAGCCGACGGTTCCGATCGATCCCGGCGATAGGATCCTGCTGGACACAAATGGAATGGTGGTCCTGCAGCGCCGCGAGGTCGACGTCGAGGTCTCCCAAGCGTATCTGGAGGCCTATAGCGTTTTGAATCTGGAGCCAGGCCCCGAGGTCACGGCCTGCCTGCGGCCGTTTGTACCGCCGACCCCCGAAGTGACCGAGGCCGGCGAGCCCGACCCGACTGCCACCCCGGAGGGGTAATCGCAGCTCACGAAGGTGATCGGTGCGCCATTGGCGTATGGCCGCTGGCGGGGATCAGGCTTCAGCTACCAGCCGTCAGTCGCAAGTCCCCAGTCTCCAGTCAACGGGTCACCGGATGGCGGATTCACCGCAGAGAGCGCAGAGATCGCAGAGAAGAAGATCGATAACACCAAGACACAAAGACTCAAAAAAACCCTTTGTGAGCTTATGGATAACCCTTCGTGTCCTTCGCGTCTTCGTGGTGAGCCG